>JASHOL010000290.1 GCA_030041135.1 Streptosporangiaceae bacterium
TCCTGTGCAGTCACGCCCAGTTCCATGGCGGCTGCGTAGTCGGCGGCCAGGTCTGTTCCGAACATCGCCGGATCGTCGGTGGACACCGAGCAGGCGACGCCAGCCGCTGCCAGTTCGGGCAGCGGGTGCTCAGCCAGCGAGCTGACTACGCCGGTGCGCAAGTTCGAGATCGGGCACACGTCCAGCACCACGCCTCGCGCGGCCAGTTCTCGCAGCAGGCCAGGGTCTTCGGCAGCCCGGATGCCGTGCCGGATCCGATCCGCGCGCAAACTGTCGAGCGCACCGCGGACCGACGCCGGGCCCGCCGCCTCGCCAGCGTGCGGCACCGATCTGAGCCCGCCAGCTCGGGCGATCTCGAACGCGCGCGCATACGCTTCTGGCGGGTAATCTGCCTCCGGACCGCCCAGGCCGAGGCCTACCACGCCGCGGTCACGGTGGGTCACCGCATGCCGGGCGGTCAGCTCTGCCATCTCGAGCGGGTATCCGCGCGGGATGTCCGGCGTCAGCCGGACTTGAACGCCGTGCTCCTCGGCTCCCTGCTGGGCGCCGTCGCAGTAGCCAGCGAATATTTCTTCCCAGTCGCATCCGCGCCCGGCAGGCTCCGCGGGGGTGAAGATTCCCTCGATGTAGACCGCGCCGTGGCTGGCCGCCTCGGCCGCGTAGTCAGCCACGACCTGGCGGAAGTCGCGCTCGGTGCGAAGCGCCCCGGTGGTCAGCTGCCATATCTCTATGAAGTGGGCGAAGTCCCGGTACTTATAGAGCCCGGCGAGTCCTTCCACGGAATCCGCGGGCAGCGCCACGCTGTTGCGTTTGGCGATCTGCAGCAGCGTCCGAGCCCGAACGGTGCCCTCTAGGTGCACATGCAGCTCGATCTTCGGGAATGTCTTGGAGCCTGACGTACCAGCCTCAGCGGGCATGCGGACAGCACTCACGAGAGCCTCCTCGATCGGAGGCGCCCTTGTCAGCTGACGACAGGATGAGCGTGGCGGGGAGAGCCCGTTGCAGCGCCTCTCGTCCTGCGCCGCCGAGTATGCCACCATGCTCAGGTCGCGTCGACGCCGTTTAGCGTGACTCGCGCCGTTCACGGCCCTGGAGCCCCAGGGCGCGGGTAGACGTGGTCGCGCGCGCCCGGCTTTATGGGGGGAACGAAAGGTAGTAACGGTGGACTCGTTCTCCGGGAGGCTCACGGTCGTGACCGCCAAGGCAATCGCCTGGGGATTCGTGCGATCCGTGGATTACTGGCTTTGGGGACTAGAGAACGGGCTCACGGTCGACCCCCGGCCATGCCAGCGGGTCGCGGCGGCGCTAGCACCCGTGGCCGGAGGCCTGGTCCGGTGACCTCGCCTCCTACCCTGATCATCATCAGCGGCCCGTCAGCGGCTGGCAAGACGACGCTGGCGCACCGCCTGGCCGAGTCGATCGGGTGCCCGGCAATCTGCCGGGACGAGATCAAGGAAGGGATGGTCCACGCCAGCTCGGACTTCGTCCCGTCCCCAGGCGATGAACTGACCGAGCGGACGTTTCCTGTCTTCTTTGACGTGCTGGGATTGCTGTTGCGGGCGGGCGTGACCACCGTTGCCGACGCCGCATTCCAGAACCCCGCCTGGCGCGCGGGCCTGGAACCTTTGCTCGGGCTGGCGCAGCTGCGCATCGTGCAGTGCTGCGTCCCGGCCGACGTAGCGCTGAACCGGGCACTGCGCCGCCGTGAGTCCAACCCGGTCCGACGGGCTCACGTCGATCCCGGTCCCGACCGCGACCCGCAGGATTTCGTCAGGCTGCGTGCCACCTTCGAGCGGCTGTCACTGGAAGCCCCGGCGCTCGAGGTCGATACCACGGACGGTTACCGTCCAGGGCTCGACGCGATAGTGGACTTCGTCAACAGGGCACACTGAGCCAGGACGGCCGGTGGACCCGGCGCGGGGCAGCTGCTGCACACTACGAACCATGCTCCATAACCTCGGAACGATGAGTGGGCGGGTCGGGCTCAGGATCGGCGTCTGATGGTCGAGCCGCCATCCGCAGCGCCGACAGTTCTGCTGCTCGATGTCGACGACGAGATACTCGAGCGGCTGCTGGCGGCGGCTATCGCCGATGCCGATCTGCGCGAGGTGATGCCCCCGGTAGCGGGACCGCCCGGCTGGACGCAGGCGCGTTTGGACGCATTCCGCGCGTTCCACCGGGCCCGGCGCGCCCTGGCCGGGCCGCTCGGCGAGATCACCTTCGCGGTCTCGGCCGACGGGCAGGTCGTTGGATCAGGTCGGCTGAAGCGCACCGGGCCCCCGGAGACGCTCGAGACTGGACTGTGGCTAACCCGCTCCAGCCGCGGCCGAGGGATCGGCACGGCCGCGCTGCAATGCCTGCTGGACCAGGCACGGCGGGCCAGCGCCACCGCGGTGACCGCCGAGACGACGGCCGCCAACGCGGCCGCCGTAGCCGTCCTCCGCCACACCGGATCGGCGCTCACGATCGATGCGGACTCCGGTCAGGTGCACGCCGAGATACCGCTGAGCTCGCCGTCCTGATGCTCAGCCGATGATGAAGTCGATGCGGTGCTGGATTACGGGATAGCCGGCCTTGGCGAAGGCTCCGGCCATCGGGAGGTTCGTGACGTCGGTCGCGGCCACGACCCGGTCTGCCCCCGCACCGGCCAGCAGGTGAGTGGCCTCGGCGAGCAGATCGTAGGCGTATCCGTGACCGCGCTGTTCGGGCACCACGGCGATGTAACCGATGATCGGGTCGCTGTAGTTGCGGCACGGCGCGGTCAGGCCAACGAGATCACCCCCGGGCGTGTAGGCGATCCGCCACCATCCGCGCGGACTCGGCATCCACCGCAGGACGTCCAGTTCCACCTGCGCCGCGGCGTCCAGGCCTGACTCGGCGATCGCGCGCCGGGCGTGCTCGTCGAGGCTGCCCTGATGGGCGCGCCGGAAGACGTCCAGGATCACCTGATCGTCAGGCTCCGGCCTGAAGTCCAGTCGGCCCGGCCGCTCGGGCAGGCCGCAGTCCGGGGTCCACCGGTAACGGTAGCGTTCGACCAGCAGCGTCAGGCCCGCCAGCCCGGCGGCGGTGATCCGGTCTTCGGCGGCCCGGCGTACTGCCGGGCTGTCGCGCCAGCCCGGCGGCAGCAGCAGCGAATAGTCCGCGCGCAGCGGCGCGGCGCGCAGCAGCTGCACGGCCGCGTCGAGGTCGGTGAAGTCGAGCCAGTCGAGTGCGCGCGGCGCGGTGTCCTCCGGGCCGGCCCACCACGCCGCGCGGGCGACTACGGTGCCGTCGCGCAGCGCCACCCAGGTCCACTCGGGGCGGTACTGCCCGAGGGCTGCCCTGTCGGCGTAGCGCTCGCCGGCCACGGCAAAACCGACGAGGCCGGGATCGTTCAGCGACTCGAACAGAGCCTCTTCGCCTGCGACCAGCGGGCGGATAACCAGATCTGTCATGGGAAATGCCTCCGTGGATGCGGTGCGCTCCCCGGAGTCAGGTCCTCGGCGTCCTCTCGGCGAGGCGGGGGCACGCGGACGATGTCGTGACCACGGGTACCACCCCTTTCACCGGCAGAGGACGCGCTCGAACGGTACCGTACCCGGCGGCGTGCCCGCCCGCCGCCCCCCGCGATGCCCGGAGATCAGACGGGCGGACGGCGGCTGAAGCTCAGGCCCTCGAAGGCACCTGAGTCCCGCCACTGCCCGATGTAGCGGAAATACGCGGCGGCGCCGCGTGAGTACCCGCCGAACAGCGAGTGCGGGCCCGGCGCGTGCCCCTCGTTGTTGTAGTAGCCGGGCGTGCACTGAGCCTGGAACGACGTCATCACCGGGTTGGGCGCGAGCTCCTCGACCCAGGCTTCCACCGCTTCTGCCGTTGGCTCCACGACATCAAACCCGCCTCGCACCGCGTGTCCGATGACCGCTGCGACGGTCCTGGCCGAGTCGATCAGGTTGTGCGGGACGTTCGGCAGGAAATTCGCCCCCTGACCGAGCTGGACCAGGAACAAGTTGGGGAAGTTGTGCACGTGGATGCCGTGCAGGCTGCGCATCCCCGCCGACCAGTAGTCAGAGAGCCTGACCCCGCCCCGGCCGGTCATGTCGAAGCCGCTGCGCCGCGTGGGCTCGGTCCCAACCTCGAAGCCCGATGCATAGATGATGCAGTCGACGGGATACTCGGCCCCGCCCACGATGACCCCGGCCGGCGTGATCCGCTCCACTCCCCTGCCGTCGGTGTCGATGAGGTGGACCGACGGCAGGTTGTACGCCTCGAGGTACTCGTCGTGGAAGCACGGCCGCTTGCACAGCTGGCGGTACCAGGCCTTGAGGTGCTCGGCTGTCGCTGCGTCCGCGACGATCGTGTCCACTCTGGACCGGATCTCGTTCATCTTCTCGAAGTCGGCGATCTCGAATTCGGCCAGCAGTTCCTGGAAGCTCGCCGAAGCCGAGCGCGCTTCCGCCAGCCGGCCGCGTATGCGCTTGGCCAGATCGGTCCAGCCGTCGTCAACCAGGTCCTCGGCGGGGAACTCGCCCGCCATCATGTTGGCGACGAAGTTGTCCAGCCAGCGCTGCTGCCATCCCGGCGTCGCCACCTCGGCGAACCAGTCAGGATCGATCGGCTGGTTGTCTCGCACGTCGACCGACGAGGGCGTCCGCTGGAACACGAACAGCTCCTGGCAGGCCGCGGCCAGGTGCGGAACGCACTGCACCGCGGTGGCGCCCGTTCCGATGATCGCCACGCGCTTACCGGCCAGACCCTCCAGCGGCGCTCCGGCCGGGTCGCCGCCGGTGTAGGCGTAGTCCCAGCGGCTGGTGTGAAACGAGTGCCCGGCGAAGGTCTCGATGCCGGGGATGCCGGGCAGCTTCGGGACGTGCAGGGGGCCAGTGCCGCTGGCAATGAACTGCGCGGTGAACTCATCTCCTCGGTCGGTCCGCACGATCCAGCGGCAGCTGAGAGCATCCCATTCGAGATCGGTGACCCGGGTATGGAACAGTGCGCCCTCGTCTAGCCCGTAGTGCTTGGCGATGCGGTTGCAGTGCTCGAGGATCTCGGGAGCGTGGGCGTACCGCTCGGAGGGCACGTGCCCGGTCTCCTCCAGCAGCGGCATGTAGATCATCGCCGCCGTGTCGCACTGCGCACCCGGATAGCGGTTCCAGTACCAGGTGCCGCCGAAGCCGCCGCCCTTCTCGACGATGCGCACGTCGTCGATCCCCGTCTCCCTGAGCCTGGCTCCCGTGACCAGCCCCGCGAAACCGCCGCCGATGAATGCGACCGTTACGTGATCACGCTTGGGGTCTCGCTCGACCCGCTCGGTGTACGGGTCATCTAGCAGTTCCGCGAACGGCCCCTTCAGCTCCAGGTACTGGTCGTTGCCGTCCGGTCGGAGCCGTTTGGCTCGCTCCTGCGCGTACCGGCGGCGCAGCGCCGCGTAGTCAGCTTCGGTCACGGGTCA
>JASHOL010000291.1 GCA_030041135.1 Streptosporangiaceae bacterium
GAGTCCCGGCCGTTCCGGCTGGAGGACGCGCCCTTCTTATGTGCCATCTCAGCCCTTCTCCCTCGAGCTGGCGCTGGCCTTGGCTGTGCCGGCCTTGGCTGTGCTGGCCTTGGCTGTGCCGGCCTTGGCTGTGCTGGCCTTGGCTGTCCTGGCCTTCGCTGTGCCGGCCTTCGCCGTGCTGGCCTCGTCTGGCGCGATGCTGATGACGCGGACCTGCGTGTACTTCTGCCTGTGGCCCATGCGGCGCCGGTAGCCGGTCTTGTTCTTGAAGTGAATCATGTTGATCTTGGGGCCGGCCGCGGCGCCCACGATCTCGGCAGTGACCAGGTAGCCGCCAAGCTCCGCCGGATCACTGATGACCTTGCCGTCGTCGACAACCAGCACGGCCGGGAGCGTGACGCTGGAACCAACGTCACCAGGCAGCTTGTCGACGGTAAGGACGTCGTCAACCGACGCCTTTTCCTGCCTGCCGCCGCAGCGCACGATCGCGTACACCGAGAGTTCTCTCCTCTTTATGCTCGCCTGCCGCGGTGATTCGCGACAACCCTCAGCCGGGTCGGAGGCGGGCCTACCTGACGTTGCGCACTGAGAACCCCGGCACGAGGCCAACTGGGCTTAGATGCGCCGACCATAAAGAGTATCAGACTGGGCGGCGCCTCAGCCGCCCGCGGAGCTGGCCGCTCGATCGCCAGGATCGTGGCTGATCGCCGGATCCGCGGGTGTATAGGCGCCGGCCACGGCCACCGAGCCGACCTGACCGTCAGGTCCTGGCTCGTCCCGCTCGACGGCCATGTCGTTCTGGCCGGCGACCGCGCCACGCCCGGAGCGGCTGGACCTGGGCCTGGAACCGTGCGGCTTGACCGCCTCGACGTCCCCCGGCTCGGGTGCGTCCTCTGCGCTAGCCGCAGGCTCAGTGCCACCCCTGCTGTTAGCGCCGCGAGCGTCCTTGGCGGTGCCCTTGCCCCGGCCGGTCTTTGCTGACGTGCTCCTGCCGCCACGCGCAGCCCCGTTCTTGCCCGAGGCGTGGTCTTTGCCGTGGCCGTTCTCGCTGCGACCGCGCGCAGGCGCATGGTCAACCGGCTCCAGCGAGATGATCACGCCGCGACCATTGCAGTGCTCGCAGGGGACCGAGAAGGCCTCGAGCAGGCCCGAGCCGACCCGCTTGCGGGTCATCTGGACCAGGCCGAGCGATGTGACCTCCGCCACCTGATGCTTGGTGCGGTCCCTGGCCAGGCATTCCAGCAGGCGACGCAGGACCAGCTCGCGGTTGCTTTCCAGCACCATGTCGATGAAGTCGATCACGATTATGCCGCCGAGGTCGCGGAGCCGGAGCTGCCGGACGATCTCCTCGGCCGCCTCCAGGTTGTTGCGCGTGACCGTCTGCTCGAGGTTGCCGCCCTGGCCGGTGAACTTGCCGGTGTTCACGTCGATGATGTTCATGGCCTCGGTGTGGTCGATCACAAGGGATCCGCCGCTGGGCAGCCAGACCTTGCGCTCCAGCGCCTTGGCCAGCTGTTCGTCGACCCGGTAGGCGGCGAACACGTCACTACCACCGTCCCAGCGCTGCAACCGGTCGGCCAGGTGCGGAGCGACATAGCGGACGTACTCGTCGACCAGGTCCCACTCGGTGTCGCTGGCGATCACGAGGTTCTTGAAGTCCTCGTTGAAGATGTCCCTGACCACCCGCAACGTCAGGTCCGGCTCGCTGTACAGCAGATCGGGCGCGGTCGCGGTCTTGGCCTTCCTCTCGATCGCCTCCCACTGAGCGGCCAGCCTGGCCACGTCGCGGGATAGTTCTTCCTCCGAGGCGCCCTCGGCGGCCGTCCGCACGATCACGCCCGCGTTCTCTGGCATGACCTGCTTGAGGATCTGCTTCAGCCGGGCGCGCTCGGTGTCGGGCAACTTTCGGCTGATCCCGGTCATGCTCGCGCCCGGCACATACACCAGGTACCGGCCCGGCAGGCTGACCTGGCTGGTCAGCCGGGCGCCCTTGTGGCCGATGGGGTCCTTGGTGACCTGCACCAGGATCGACTGACCTGACTTCAGCGCCGACTCGATCCGCTTGGACTCGCCCTCGAGCCCGCTGGCGTCGAAGTTAACCTCGCCCGCGTACAGGACTGCGTTCCGTCCCTTGCCGATGTCAACGAACGCGGCCTCCATGGAGGGCAGCACGTTCTGTACCTTGCCCAGGTAGACGTTGCCGACGTAGGACTGGTGGCTGGCCTTATCCACGTAGTGCTCGACCAGGACGCCGTCCTCGAGCACCGCGATCTGAGTCCGCTCCGCGTGCTGGCGCACGACCATGACCCGCTCCACGGCCTCGCGCCTGGCCAGGAACTCGGACTCGGTGATGATCGGCGGGCGGCGGCGGCCGGACTCGCGGCCCTCGCGGCGGCGCTGGCGCTTGGCCTCCAGCCTGGTCGAGCCCTTGACCGCGCGCACGTCGCTCTCGGTGACCGCGCGCGGCGAGCGGACGTGCACGACCGTGTTCGGGGGGTCATCGGCTGACGCATCAGCAGCCTGTCCGTCGGCCTCGCCGCCCGCGCCGCTGCGCCGCCGCCGCCGGCGGCGGCGGCCGGACGTGGTCTCATCCCCGCCCTCGTCGGCCGACTCTGCCTGCTCGGATGCCGCGGCCTCCGTTGACTCCTGCTCAGGCGCGATCTCGGCATCCGACTCGGCCGTCTCGGGTGCACCCTCACGGCTCTTGCCGCGGCCGCGGCCGCCGCGGCGGCGCCGTCTGCTGCTGCTCGAGCCGGAGGCCTCGTCCCTGCTGTCGTCCTGGCCGTCCTCGGGTCCGTCCTCGGCATCGGGCAAGCGTGCGGCCTTGGGCCCGGCCGACGGCCTTGCCTCGGTCAGCTCGGGAGCCTGGAAGATCACCAGCGGAGGCTGGGGTGCCGCCGCCGGGATGGCCGGCGGCGCGGCGCTGGCCGACTCCTCGGTCGCGACCGGATGAACCCAGATCGCACGGCCGGCCTCAGCGGACGCTTCGCCCTGGTCGGGCCCTGGCTCCTCATCAGTGTGTGCGGCCCGGCCGGACCTGGCCGAGCCTCGGGCCGACTCGGGCGCCTCGGCCCGTGGCCGCCGACCCGATCGCGCCGCGCGGGCCGGCCGGGAGCTCTCCGGCTCGGTGGCAGACTGCGGCGCGGTGGTGCCCTGTGCTGACTCACCTGTGTCGGCCTTCGCAGTCCTTGACCTAGAGGTGCGCCGCCTGCTCGCCGCTCCAGGCTGGGCATCGCCGGGCGCTGCTGTGCCTTCGCCGCCAGAGACGGCTGTGCCGCTACCCTGGGGC
>JASHOL010000292.1 GCA_030041135.1 Streptosporangiaceae bacterium
CGGGCCGATGGGCGACAGCTTTTCCCGGCGTACCACGACGCCGATCAGCGTGGACGCTCCCGGTGGCGTGTGCATCGACATCAGCGGCATCGATGAGTCCGACACTGAGCTGCAGGCTGCTGTCTTGCTGGCGTGCTGGAACGATGGCTTCGGCGCGATCGAGTCCGCTCATGCTCTCGCCGATGCGGGCTTGGCGCCGCGCCGCAACTTCTTTGTCGTCCTCGATGAATTGTGGCGCGTGCTGCGGGCCGGCCGTGGCCTGGTCGACAGGGTTGATGCCCTCACACGGCTGAACCGGCAGCAGGGAGTCGGCCAGACGATGGTCACGCACACGATGGCCGACCTCCTCGCACTGCCCGATCCGGCGGACCGCCTGAAGGCACAGGGCTTCGCGGAGCGCGCCGGCATGGTGGTGTGCGGCGGGTTGCCAGACGCCGAGATGGCGTCGCTCACCCAGGTAGTCCGCATGTCGGAGCGAGAGCGGCGGCTGATCGTCGACTGGTCGACGCCACCCTCGTGGGATACCGTCCTCAACCGCGAGGCCGAGCCGCCAGGTCGCGGAAAGTTCCTGGTGAAGGTCGGCACCCGTCCTGGCATAGCGTTCCAACTCGAGCTGACCAATGCCGAGGTGCATCTGAACGACACCAACAAGCGCTGGGACATGGCGGAGAGCCGCGTATGAGCGTGACGCGCCGGAGCTGGAACGCAGAGACCCTGCTGGCGGCAGCGGCCTCTCTATTGCTTGTTACGATGATCGCGCTCGTCACGAGCATCTGGCTGGCGCTGCGCGTGGGCGCGATGGTCGACCACCGCCCGGCGCCGGCCGACAACCCGTTCGCCGCGGTGATCGACATCGCTGACGGCAAGGCGAGGTGGCCAGGTCCGGCCGCATCCGCGGTGACCGGCTGCGAGCTGCTGCTGATTCTGCTGGCCGCGGCCATGATCGTCAGCAGGCGCTCCTCACCTCGGCGACGGCGCGTGGATAAGGCTGCTAAGTTCATGGCCAGCCGCCGCGACCACCTTGAGGTGTCGGGCGTGGATGCTGCGGCCGGGGTGGCCCGACGGCTCGGAGTTCGGGCCGCGCAGCCGGGCGTTCGCGTCGGCCGGTCTCTTCTTACCGGTGCGCCGGTCTACGGCAGCTGGGAGATGACGCACGCCGATATCTGGGGTGCCCGCCGCGGGAAGACGACGTCGCGTGTAGTGCCGGCGATCCTCGACGCTCCAGGCGCCGTGGTCGCGACCTCCAACAAGCGCGACGTGGTCGATACCACCTGGGCGGTGCGCGCCGGATCGGGTCCTGTCTGGGTCTTTGATCCGCAAGCCGTCGCCAACGAGCCACCGTCGTGGTGGTGGGATCCGCTCAGCTATGTCACGGACGTCGACAAGGCGGTCCGCCTGGCTGCGGTGCTCGCCTACGCTTCCCGCGCACCGGATGCCCGCCAGGATGCCTACTTTGATCCCAAGGGCGAGCAACTGCTGGCCTTCCTGCTACTGGCGGCGGCGGAATACCGCGCCCCGGTGACGAAGGTGTTCGAGTGGACGACGGACCCCACCGACACCCGGCCCGTCGACATACTGCACATGGCCGGGCACGAGCTCGCCGCGGAGGCCGTCCAGGGTGTGATCAATGCTCCGGACAAGCAGCGCGCAGGGGTCTACGGCACGGCCGAGAAGATCGTGAATTTCCTCGTCAACCCGGCAGTCGCCGAATGGGTGACCCAAGGCCATGGATGCGCGGCGCGGCCCCAGTTCAAGCCGCGGGAATTTGCTAGCGGGACCGGGACGCTGTACCTACTGTCACGCGAGGGCCAGGGCAACGCGGGCCCTCTCGTGACGGCGCTGACGGTCGCCGCGATCGAGGCGGCGGAGGAACTCGCCACCCGCAGCCCTGGCGGGCGGCTGCCGGTTCCGCTGCTCTGCGTACTGGATGAGGCGGCCAACGTGTGCCGTTGGCGGGACCTGCCCGACTTGTACAGCCATTACGGCTCGCGGGGCATCGTGCTCATGACGATGCTGCAGAGCTGGGCGCAGGGCGTCACCGTATGGGGCGAGCAGGGCATGACCAAGCTATGGTCGTCTGCCAGCATCCGGGTGTACGGCGGCGGTGAAGTCGATCCGCGCTTCCTGGGTAGCCTGAGCCAGCTGATCGGCGACTACGACGCATCGACAACCAGCGTGAGCATTCAAGGCGTGTCTGCGAAGTCGACGACGACCTCGACCCGGGTGGAGAAGATACTCGAGGTCTCTGACCTGGCGGCGCTGCCGATGGGCCGCGCGCTCGTTTTTGTCTCCGGCAGTCCTCCGATACTGGTAGTGACCGAGCCCTGGCATGCGGGGCCGCATGCGCACCAGATCCGCGCGGCAGCAGCCAACGCGGAGCGGGCGCAGGCCGTCGCTACCCGCAGTGGCTACTATTTGCAGCCCGGCAGACCCAGGAAGGGGCTCGAGCCTGGCCGCCCGCCCGCCGCGCTCGAGCCCGGCGCTCCGGCGCCGGCGGTCGGGCGGTCCGGCGGGCCGGGGGCACTCGAGCCGGGCGACTCACTGGACATTGTCCGTGGCGTGGCGCCAGGCCGGTGGGCCCTGCCCAGGCGCCCGGAGGGTCAGCGATGAGCGAGTTTGCGCCTCGCGCGCTGGAGGGCGGAAATCCTGCGGGCAACGATGACGGCGACAGGTCGTCTCGCCTCTATCCCGACCTGGAATCGTGGGTGCATGACCATCTGTCGCAGGTCGTTCGCCGCAGGCTGGGCGGGCATCTCACCTGGTGTCCGGAGTGGTACCGCCACGCGGAGGCCATCATGAGGCTCATGGCCATGTGGCAGGAATGGGAAATGGCCATAGCCGAGGGGACCATGTCGAATTGGTGGCTGTCTCACTGCGACCCGCACCTCGCTGTGCTAATGTCGCGTGATAACGGCCCGTTCATGGCCTGTACGGAAAAAGAACACCGGCCGCTCAAGCCGCTCCCGCTGGCCCCGCGGAACCATCAGGTCTGGCAGGGCACTCCATTCGAGAACATGAGCTGACCGCCGGTAGGTTTAAGCGATTCTTTCAGTTGACAGGCCAACAATAGCCCGTGCACGCACTGATCGGCGGGACACATAGGCACCGAATTCACCTTTCCAGACGCTCCGCCGTGCGGCGTACGGCGGAGCGCCCGACCCTATAGCCAACGTACGCAAAGCCGCCCACTCCTTGAGCCGCAGCCTTAGCTCCAAACCTAGCCGCCAAGCCCACACCTGCACCTATGGGCCGCCCGACCTTGGAGCCAGCGCGCGCTGCGTGCACGCCTCCGCCCGCACTCGTGGCTAGATGCGCCGCAGCGCTGTATGTCGCAGGCAGGGCCTTTGTAACAGCCTCCATCGCCTCAGCCTGCGCACTGTCAGTATCGGCAATGTCGGTAGTCCACGAATTGCGGGCCCCTTTGAATTCGTCAGCCATGCCGACCGCTCCTTCTCATTTCGCAACGCCGACGTGCAATTCAATTATAAGGAATCGGGTCCGGTAGCTCAACGGCTCGTTGCCGCTCCGGAAGGGTTCTGTCCTTGGACGTTCAATGCCCGGTAGAGGTCCGTCGTTTCCTCCTGTGGCCTGCCTACCGGGTCGGCTGCGTGGACTGCCTGATGGCAGTCGTCCCAGGCTGCGTCCAGCCCGTCCTGGTTGCCGGCGGCATGCTGAGCCTGCATGAGGACGCGGGATAGCTGCTCCGCCGCCGGGTCGGCGCGGAGGCCCGCCTGTGCTGCAGCCGCCGCGCCGGCCGCGTCGCCGGCAGCGAGCCGGGCCTCGGCGAGGGCCAGAGCCGTGTCCACGACCTGCGCGTTGATTGTCTCGAGCATCGCGGCATCGATCCACCAGTGTCGGCTTGCGTCCAGCGGGCGGCCCCGGACCAGTTCCATCGCGGCGATGAGCTTCTCGGTGTCCCCAGACTCGAGGCCGGTCTGCGCCAGCGCAGTGAACTCGGTCCAGTCCAGCTGGGCCTCCTCGCTGAGGTAGTAGCCGTCAGCGTCATGGCCGATGTAGTAGCCACCTATAGGCGTGAGCCCTATTGCCCGACGCGTCCGGGTGACCAGCTGGCGCACGGCGGCCAACGGCATCGGCCGGCCTGGGCCGGTGCCGAGCAGTGTCGCGAGGGCAGGTGCTGACAGCCGCTCGGGGGCGGTAAGCGCGAGCGCTAGCACCAGTTCGGCCTGCTCGGCGCTGACTGCGGCGTCCGTGCCGGTGATCTCCGCGGGGCCGAGAATGGCGATGCGCAGCGGGCCGCGAGCGGCGCTGTCACGTGTCCCTGGGGTCGGCTCTGCGGCGGCCTCGGGTGCCGGGTCGGCGGCCGCTTCGCCTGCCTGGCCGGCCGCCGCAGCGTGACCTGCGGCCACTTCGGCCGTGATAGGCGGCAGCCACGGCGGCCGTTCGAACTCCTCGGTGTCGGGCTCGGCGTCGTCCGCGCTCGCGCTGTCAGGTCCGGCCGACTCGGAGGCTGCCGCCGGCAGCCAGGGCGGCGGCTCCATGTCCTGATACGGCGGCTCATCCGGACGGATGTCCTCGCGGCCCGCGGCAGCAAACAGGCTGCCCAGCGCCTCGTAATCGGCCGCGTCCAGCGTCGCCGTCTCCACGACAATGTCATGCCCGTCACCCAGAGCGCTGATCCGGATGGTTGCCGTGGCGCTGTCCGGATGAAGGAGGCTGGGTGTCAGGTCGATGCTCGCCGGAGCGTCGGCGTCGGAGCCTTGCGGGCTTGGTATCAAGACAGCGATGCCGTGCCTGTCGGCCAGCCGAAGGAGGTCGTTGAACTGCTCGGGTGTGGGTGGCATGCGGCTGACCAGCACGGTCAGGGCCCAGTCTTCGTCATCAGGCTGCACAAGGCGCTGGCTCCGGACTAGCGTGCGGCCTGGCGGCCGCTCAGCTGAGCCCAGCCGGCTATCGATCGACACCTTCCGCAGCCAGAGCAGCCGCAGCGCATCTTCCATCGTGTCGCACTGCTCGACGCGGTCGAGAAGCCCGAGTTCCTGGAACCGGCCGACCGCGAGCAGGTCGTACCAGCCAGACCACTGGTTCGTGGCCAACTCGGTCGCCGCGGTGGTTATGAACCGGTCAACCATCGCTGGCTGGCCGCGGACGACGGCAACCTGCATGAGCTCCAGGTCGAGCAGCAGGTAGCCGGCCGTC
This sequence comes from Streptosporangiaceae bacterium, assembly GCA_030041135.1. Classification (GTDB taxonomy): domain Bacteria; phylum Actinomycetota; class Actinomycetes; order Streptosporangiales; family Streptosporangiaceae; genus JAJYUU01. The sequence goes on from JASHOL010000292.1 coordinate 5,158, forward strand.
GTGGTGCCGACCGTGAACAGCCCCGGCATCAGCTCGCCTACCTGTACCGGACGGCTCTGCCATGCCTCTGGCCACAGGGCAGTGAGGTCGAGCTGCCAGGCCATTGCGTGTTGTCCGGGTGCGACAGCAAACGGCGCGGGCGGATCCCCGGCGGGTTTGGCCAGCAGAATCTCCAGCCCAGGGGGGTCGGGCACGAGATGGACGCCCACACACTCTGGCAGGTCACGATCTGCGGCGCGTAGCCCGGCCGAAAGCTCTTGCAGGGCAACCCTGAGGTTGAGTGGTGGTGGCGCCGGGATGTTGCGATAGTAGGCACTGGCCGCCCGCAGCGTCTGCTCGGCTCGCTGGGCGGCGCGGTCCGTCGGCAGGGCTATCCTGCGGCCCGGCCGGCGTCGGCTCCGTTGTCGGCGGCGCAGCGCCTCCAGGGTCGCCAGGACGCCGCCGGCGAGTAGCGCCAGTGCGGCAGCATCAGCGATGTGTCGCAGCTCTTTCCCGCTGTGCCCCTCGGCCCTCGGCTCGTGTCCGACCCTGCTGGCAGGCGGCGGCACGGCCACCGGGGTGCGGCTCGGCGACGGCAGCACCGCCGGAGCGCTCGCCGCGGGGTGCGGAGCCCTGAAGCGGGGGTAAGACGTCGCGTGTCCGCCGTGCCGACTAGTGGCGTAGCGCCGGTGTCCGGCCTCGCTCCGCAGCCGGGACTGGTCGGGTGATGGCTGCTGACCGCTCTTGGCCCGCGCCCCGCCAAGGACATCGGCGGGCAACTCCAGGCGCCATCCCGGATAGATGATGTTCGGGTCACTGAAGACCACGCCGTCGTCCATCCGATGGCCGAGGTTGAGGTCCGCGATTTGCGGGTAAAGATCACCGTCGCCGAGGTAACGATCGGCCAGGGTCCACAGGCACTCGCCGGGCTCGACCGTGACGAACCGCAGCTGCCTGGCACTGCTCACGGTCTGCCAGTCACCGGTCAGCCGGGTGCCGTCTGCCGCTGGCGGTGCCACCTTTGCCGGCGCGGGATTTGCGACGAGCGCTGTCGCCGCGCCGGCTGGTGCAGCCCATGTGAGGCCCAGGCTCGTCGGCGCAGCGAACGTCAGCGCCGCCAG
>JASHOL010000293.1 GCA_030041135.1 Streptosporangiaceae bacterium
CGCATCCGCTCCCAGAAAGTAGTCAGCCGCACGGGCGCCAGGCTACCCCAGCGACCAGCCCGGCCAGCGTCGCGCGGTGAACATCAGCACGTGGGATAATTCGGGCATGACCTCCCCGACGCTTCCCGCCGCGGCGGCCGGCACCTGGACCCTCGGCAACCTCACCGTGAACCGGCTCGGATTCGGCGCCATGCGCCTCACCGGCGGCCGGCCGTTCGACCCTGATGCTCGGCCAAGCGATCGAGCGCAGGCCATTGCGGTGCTGCGGCGAGCGGTCGACCTGGGGGTCAACCACATCGATACTGCTGGTTTCTATTTCTCCTCGCTGCGCTCGGCCAACGAGCTGATCAACAGCGCGCTCGCGCCGTACCCGGACGACCTCGTGATCACCACCAAGGTCGGGCCAGGCCGCGATCCGCAGGGCGAGTCAATCGCCAGGGCCACGCCGGGTCAGCTGCGGGGTCAGGTCGAGGAGAACATCCGCTCGCTCGGCCGCGACTACCTCGACGTCGTGAACTTGCGCTGGGGGCTGCGGATGGGGTCGATCGCGGAGCACTTCGGCGCGATGGCCGACCTGCGGCAGGCCGGCCTCATCCGGCACCTCGGCGTCTCCGCGGTCAAGCCTGAGCACCTGGCCGAGGCGCAGGCGATCGCGCCGGTTGTCTGCGTGCAGAATCCCTACAGCGTCGACCTCATGCGCCAGGCCGACACGTTGCTGCGGGTCTGCGGCGAGCAGGGCGTCGCGTTCGTGCCGTTCTTCGTGATCGCCGGGCACGGTCGCGAGGACGGGGCCACGAGCGCCGACGGCGCGGACGTCGAGGCGATCGCCCGTGCTCACGGCGCCACGGCAGCCCAGATCCGCCTGGCCTGGACGCTCCACCAGGGCCCGCACGTGCTGGCGATCCCCGGCACCGGCAACCCTGACCACCTCGAGGAGAACGTGGCGGCGGCCGCGATCCGGCTGACCCCGGACGAGCTGGCCCGGTTGAACTCGATACCCGCCTCGGCGTCGTAGGCCAAAGCGCAGCGGAACAGTTCGGCACCAGAAACAATCCTGTTGTGCACCGAGGGCCTGCGGATGTTACCGTCGAGGTTGTACGCCCCGCGTGACGTCAAGCCTCGGAGGCCCTCGTGACCTGCCCGATCGCCAGCCGCGGTCCGTGGCTGGTTTGCCGTCGTCACATTGACCAGATGCGCATCTCCAGCGCCATCTGTCGTACCTCCTGCTGATCCAGGTACCCCGCGCCATTCAGCTCGCTCCGGCCCGCCGGCGCGACCGCCGTGCCCGGATCACTGCGCCAGGAAATCCCGGCAGCGATCCCGGCCGCACGGCATGAAGCAGCAGCGCAACCAGCAGCAGAAGGACCTCCATGCCATCGGTGCCCCAAGGCAGGCAGGCACAGCGGGGCCAGGGCCAGTGGGCCCTCGGTCACCACGAGCCGCTCAATCCCGCCGAGAGATTCAAGAAGGACGATCCCGGGCTGAACGTCCGCGACCGCATCATCAGCCGGTACGCCCACCTAGGCTTCGACTCCATCGACCCGAGCGACCTGCGCGGCCGGTTCCGCTGGTGGGGGTTGTACACCCAGCGCAAGCCAGGCATCGAGGGCGGTCGCACCGGTGCGCTGGAGGACGCCGAGATCGAGGACCCGTACTTCATGATGCGGGTGCGTATCCCCGGCGGGCAGCTGTCCGCCAGCCAGTTGCGTGCGGTCGCCGAGGTCGCCAAGGAGTACGGCCGCGACCTGGCCGACATCACCGACCGGCAGAACGTGCAGTTCCACTGGATCACGATCGAGGACGTGCCCGCGATCTGGGAGCGGCTCGAGGAAGTCGGCCTGTCGAGCATGCAGGCCTGCGGTGACGTGCCGCGCAACATTCTCGGCTGCCCGGTCGCCGGACTCGACGCGAGCGAGGTGATCGACGCGACCGCCGCGCTGCGTGCGACCGAGGCGGTCGCGACCAGCCGGACGGACCTCACCAACCTGCCGCGCAAGTACAAGACATCGATATCCGGCTGCGCAAATCAGTGCACCGCGCACGAGGTCAACGACGTCGCGTTCGTCGGCGTACTCGGCCCAGGCGGCAGGCCAGGATTCGACCTGTGGGTCGGCGGCGGGCTGTCGACGAACCCGATGCTGGGGCAGCGCCTCGGCGCATTCGTCCCGGCCGAGTCAGTTCCTGAGGTCTGGGCCGGGGTGACTGCCCTGTTCCGCGACTACGGCTACCGCCGGCTGCGCAGCCGGGCTCGGCTGAAGTTCCTGGTTGCCGACTGGGGCACCGATCGGTTCCGCGAGGTGCTCGAACGCGAGTACCTGGGCCGGGCGCTGGCCGACGGCCCCGCGCCGCCAGTTCCGGCGCCGGGCTCGCGCGACCACCTCGGCGTGCACCGCCAGCGCGACGGCCGCCACTACGTCGGCGTCGCGCCCCACACCGGCCGTACCTCGGGCACGCAGCTGTGGCAGGTGGCCGACCTCGCCGAGGCTTACGGCTCCGGCCGGGTCCGCACGACCATAGAGCAGAAGTTGCTGATCCTGGATATACCGGAACGAGGGGTGTCCGAACTCACCGCCGAGCTGGCGGCGATCGACCTCCAGGCCAGCCCGTCGGTGTTCCGGCGCGGGACGATGGCCTGCACGGGCATCGAGTTCTGCAAGCTGGCGATCGTCGAGACCAAGGGCCGGGCCCGCGACCTTTACACCGAGCTGGCCCGGCGGCTCCCCGACTTCGACACACCGATCTCGATCAACGTGAACGGCTGCCCGAACTCGTGCGCGAGGTTCCAGCTCGCCGACATCGGGCTGAAGGGCTCGCTCGTCGACGGCGAGGAAGGCTTCCAGGTCCACCTGGGCGGCTCGCTCGGCACCGATCCGGGCTTCGGCCGCAAGCTGCGCGGGCTCAAAGTGACAGCGGACGGGCTGACCGACTACGTGGAGCGGCTGCTGCGTAACTACCTCGCCGACCGGTCCGAGGGCGAGCAGTTCGCGACCTGGGCGCGCCGCGCCGATCCCGCGCTGCTGACTGCGGCCGAGCCCGCGGGAGCGCAACCCGAGCCCGACCGCGCTCGGCGGCTGGCAGCCACCGGAGCGCGGCGATGAACGGCGAACGGCAGGTGCCCTTCTTCTGCCCCTACTGCGGCGAGGAGAGCCTGCGTCCGGCCGGCGCCGACGGGGGTGACTGGGAGTGCCGGGCCTGCTCGCGCGGATTCCAGCTGCGGTTCACCTCGGTGATCCGGCCGCGCCCGGCCGAGCCGTTCACCAGGAAGTCGGCATGAGCGCGTCGGCGCTATCGACCCCGGCTGACGTACCGGCGCCTCGGCCCCGGCTGACGCCGTGGCCGGCGCCTCGTGCCAGCCAAGGCCAGGTAGGCGCCGCGTGCCAGCCATATTCGGCGCACTATCCGCTCGCGCTTGCGCTGCAGGGCCGCCGGGCCATTGTGGTCGGCGGCGGGCAGGTCGCGCTGCGCCGCGTCCGCGGCTTGCTCGAGTCCGGGGCCGACGTCGTGGTGATCGCGCCGGAGATCGACGCCGAGCTGGCCGCGCTCCCGGTCACGGTGCTGCGGCGCCGGTACTCCGACGGCGACCTTTCCGCGGCCTGGCTCGCGCACGCGGTCACCAGCGACCGGTCGGTCAACGCGGCGGTTGCCGCCGAGGCCGAACGGAACCGGATCTGGTGTGTCCGCGCTGACGACGCGCAGGCCTCGGCGGCGTGGACGCCCGCGGTGGCCAGGCACGGCGAGGTCACTGTCGCGGTAACCGCGGGCGGCGACCCGCGCCGGGCCCGGCAGCTGAGGACCGCGATCGAGGTGGCGCTCGCCGACGGGACGCTGCCGGTTCGCCGGCGTCGGCCGGGTCAGGCCCCGGCCGGTCACGTCGCGCTGATCGGCGGCGGACCTGGCGATCCCGAGCTGATCACCGTCCTCGGCCGGCGCCTGCTGGCCGAGGCCGACGTGGTGGTGACCGACAAGCTCGCGCCGCGCGCGCTGCTGGCGCGGCTCGATCCCGACGTGGAGGTCATCGACGCCGGCAAGGCTCCGCACGCGCACAACCTGACCCAGGACCAGATCAACCACCTGATCATCGCGCGGGCGCTCGCCGGCCAGCGCGTAGCCCGGCTCAAGGGCGGCGACCCCTTCGTCTTCGGCCGAGGCGGGGAAGAAGCGCTGGCGTGCGTCCGAGCGGGCGTGCCGTTCCGCGTCGTACCCGGCCTGACGAGCGCGATCGCGGTACCCGCGTACGCGGGCATCCCGGTGACGCACCGCGGCATCACCCAGGACTTCGCGGTGGTGTCGGCCCACCTGGATCCGTCACACCCGGGCGCGACCGTCGACTGGGAGTCGCTGGCTCGCGGGCCCGGCACGCTCGTGCTGCTGATGGCGGTCGCTCACCTGGACCGCGTCGCGGCCGAGCTGATCAAGCGCGGCCGGGATGCGGCCACGCCGGTCGCCGTGATCCGCGACGGCACGATGCCAGGCCAGCAGGTCCTCACCTCAACCCTCGGCGACCTGGCCGCCGACGCCGAACGCGCCGACGTGATGCCCCCGGCCGTGGTGGTCATCGGTGAGGTTGTCCGGCTGCGCGAGACACTAGGAGCGGCATGAGTCACCCGGCGCTGCTCGCGGTGGCCCACGGGAGCAGGAACCCGGCCGCCGCGGACGTGATACGCAAGCTGGCCAGGCAGGTCGGCCGGCTGGCCCCCATGCTCGATGTGCATGTGGCCTTCCTTGGCCACGCCGAGCCGTCGCTGCCCGAAGAACTCACTGCGGCCGGCTCCGGCGCGGTGATCGTCCCGTTGCTGCTGTCATCCGGCTATCACGTCTCGACCGACATTGCCGACGCGGCCAGCTCGGCCGGCGCCCGCGTGGCGGCCCCGCTCGGACCTGACCAGCTGCTGCTGACGGCGCTCACGGCCCGGCTTACCGAGGCAGGGGTCCCTGTCGACACGCCGGTGGTGCTGGCCGCCGCCGGGTCGTCCGACCCGGCGGCCGCGGCCGACGTCGAGAAACAGGCCGTTCTGCTGGCGGGGCAGCTAAACGTGCCGGTTCTGGCCGCCTACCTGTCCGCAGCCAGGCCGACCGTCGCCGATGCGGTCGCGCGGCTGCGCGAGCAGACTGGCAAGCCGGTGGCGGTGGCGTCTTACCTGCTGGCGCCCGGCCACTTCAGCGAGCAGCTCGCCGAGTGCGGTGCAGACTGGGTCACGGACCCGCTCGGCGGCCACCCGGCTCTCGCCGGCGTCGTCATCGACCGCTACCGCACCGCAACCAAGGCCCGCTGATCTTCACTCAGCATCGTGGCCGATCTCGCACGTAGCGACCAGAGCTTCGGTCTCGGCTGGACAGCCCAGACAAAGAACGACGGCCCAAGAGCGGGGGCCGTCAGGCCGGCTATCGAGCCGACGTGGTACGTAGACGGTATAACCGATTTTCCCGTTCCTATCCTTGGAGCACGGTAGCCACAGTCATCGCCTACGTGGACGGATTCAATCTCTATTACGGGCTGCACGCTCGATACGAGCGCCGCTACCTCTCGGCTCACTGATACGCGGCGCGTTCACGATCGCGGCCGCGGACCTGCGTAACTCGCTAATGCCCGAGGTGGTCCGCGAGCCCACCACTGGCCAGACCTACCAGCGGCCGGCGAGCTGGCACTGAGCCAGGCCGACGGGCACTAACCGGCAGGCAACCTCACTCGGGCGGAAGCTCGCGGTAGACCAGATCCACATCCACGCCTTGAGAGCGCCGCACCACCTTGGCCACGTAGTACACGAGCAGGCCGAACGCGGCCGTGCCGCCCATGAACGCCGGCACGTACCACCAGTGCGAGCTGGTGCCGATTGCCAGGGCCGGGTACTTCAGCACGTCGTAGACCAGGAACGCCATTACGAGGAACGACAGCGGGGCCACGATCTTGAGTACCGGGATGCCGCCCCAGCTCATGTTCGCCGGCGAAGCCTGATAAAGGTCGGCCCGCCGCTCCGGGAACGTGAACGCGGCCACGCACACGATCCAGACACAGACCACGCCGGCGAGCACGCCGAGCGCGAGCCAGGTCTCGAACGTCGTGGCGAGCACGCTCCACACGAGCATGACCGTCACCAGCCCCATCACCGTGAGGATCGATGGCACCGGGGAGTGGGTCCGCTCGTTGACGTTGGCGAGTTTGGCCGGCAGCAGGCGGTCAAACGCCCAGGCGAACACGGTCCGCACCGGCATGAACGAGTTGCCGACCATCGCCGGCAGGCTCCAGAACAGGAACGACCCGACGATGAGGACGGTCAGCACCGGCACGTTGACGGTCAGCGCGCTCAGGAAGTGGTACCAAGGGCCCGACGGGATCACATAGGCCTTGTTCGGGCTGGTATTCACGGCTGACATGAACGCGTAGCCAGCGACCTTGTAGATCAGCAGCGCGCCGATGACGATGAACACCACGTCCCAGGACAGCGCGGTGAACATGATCTTGAGCTGCCGATTCCGGTTCGATGCGCTCTTCAGCTCGCCGGACAGGTAGACGCTCCACCAGTTCCACATCATGAACGTCATGATCACGAAGATGGCCGGCAGGGTGCTTGACATCAGGCCGGCGTTCGGCTCGGTCAGTATGCTCTTGTGCACGGCGTTAATCACCTGCTGGTAGGCGTTGCCGTGTTCGCCGAAGCGCGCCGAGAGCTGGTCGAAGTGGGCGCGGAAGGAGCCGGACGATCCGACCGCCAGCACGATGAACGCCAGGAACGTGCCCGCCGAGGCGATGATCCAGAACGTGTTCTGCCACCGGAAGGTGACCTTGGTGCCGGCGATCAGGATGGCCGTCATCAGCAGGATCATGAACAGCCCGCCGAGGAAGATCCACGTGTGACTGGTCTGGAAGTCGTCGCCCCAGTTGATGAGCCCCTGATTGTGGAAGAAGACGCCGAACGTCACCAGCGTCGGCCCGAGGGCAAAGACCGGGAAGTACCTGGCCCAGAACGTGGCGCCGATCATGGCCGAGAAGGCGGCCGCGAAGTTCGACACGGTCGCCAGCGGCGGTGACAGGATCCGGCTGACCCAGACGTAGTCGCCGCCGGTGCGCGGCATGCTGGAAGCCATCAGCGCCATCATGATGACGATCGGGACGTTGATCACGAACGAGATCAGCGTCGCCGTCACCAGGTCAGCGCCGGGGAACGCCGACAGCGCGAAGAACACGCCCCAGGCCAGGGTGGCGCCGACCGGGGCGGAGAACACGGCATTGAACACCATCGCGTCGAATGCCGACGCCTCCCGCACCAGACCGGTGCTCTGACGGACGAACAGCTGGCGATCCTGGCGGCTCTCAGCCGTGCTCATAGCTGCTCCTCACTCCTCGCGCCGGAGCATGAACACCTGCTGGCCTGCGCTCGGGGGTCACGGAGTAACAGGACTGAACAGAGGCTACCCGATATTGCCGCAGAAATCACTCCGTAAATATGTTACAGTTTGTTGCCTGGAATGGCCGCCAGAAGGGGTGCCGCCCGCGTGTTCGCCGTCGACCGCCGTCGCCGGATCCTCCAGCGAGTCGCCGAAGAGCAGACGATCAAGATCGGTGAGCTGGCACTCGAGCTAAACGTCTCGGAAATGACCATCCGGCGCGACATCAGCCGGCTCGAGAACGACGGGTTCCTCCGCCACACCTACGGCGGCGCGACCGCTCACATCACCAAGTCGATCGAACTCGCCTTCAACGCCAGAGCCCTCGAGCACACCGCCGAGAAGCGGCTCATCGGCATGCACGCCGCGGAGCTGCTGGCCAGGTCGTCGGTCCTGTTCGTCGGCGCCGGGACGACCGCCGAGCAGTTCTCGCTGTTCCTCAGCCCGCGCCCGGATCTGCAGGTAATCACTCCGTCGCTGCCGGTCGCGAGCCTGCTTGGCTCGCGGCCAGTCAGCGTAGTCGCGCTCGGCGGCGCCGTCCGCGAGGAAGAGCTCGCCTGCGTTGGCCCTATCGCGACCGCCTCGGTCGGCCGGTACCGCACCGATGTCGCGGTCATCGGGGCAGCGGGCGTGTCGGCCCGCTTCGGGGTCACCGAGCTGGACGACGACATCGCCGAGGTGAACCGGGCCGCAATCGAGCACAGCGCCCGGCTGGTCGTGCTGGCGGACGGCTCCAAGATCGGAGTGGACGCGAGCGCGATCGTGGCGCCGGCCCGCGCGATCTCTACGCTGGTGACAAGTACGGGCGCGGACCAAGCTGAGCTCGACCGGTTCCGGGCGTCCGGGGTCGAGGTCGTGGTCGCCGACGGCTCGAGGAGCCGGGCGAGGCAGCAGCGGGGTGCATCGCGGACTTCGGTGCGGCAGCAGCGCGAGCCGCCGGCCCGGGCGACGGCGGCACCGCCGGCGCAGCGGTTGGTCCAGGCCGCGCAGCCGGCTGGCGAACAGGAGGCGAGTCAGTGAACGCGCTGGAGCGGATCTTCGGGGTAGCCAAGCCCATGATCGCGATGTGCCACCTGCTGGCCTTGCCGGGGCGCCCGCGCCACGACACCGCAGCCGGGATGGACCGCATCTACGCCGCGGTGCGGACGGACGTGCTGGCTCTGCAGAATGTCGGCGCGGACGGCCTGCTGTTCTGCAACGAGCACGACCTGCCGTACTCGACCGCGGTCGGGGTCGAGGTCGCGGCCGCGCAGGCTGCGGTCATCGGCCGCCTTCGTCACGAGATCACGATCCCGTTCGGAGTCGACCTGCTGTGGGACCCGAAGGCGGCGCTCGCCGTGGCCAGGGCGACCGGCGCGGCCTTCGTGCGCGAGGTCTTCACCGGCGTATTCGACAGCGACATGGGCCTGCTCGCGCCGGACTTCGGTGCGCTGGCCGGCTACCGGCACGCAATCGGCGCCGACGATGTCGCGATCTTCACCAACGTGACGCCGGAGTTCAGCCGGTCGGTCGCGGGCCGTCCGGTCGCCGAGCGAGCCCGCGGCGCCGCGTTCCTCGGCGCGGACGCGCTGCTGATCAGCGGCCCGCAGGCGGGCGTGGCCATTGACCTGGCCGACCTGCAGGCCGCGAAGGACAGCGCCGGCGACGTGCCGGTGCTGGCCAATACCGGCGTCAATCACGACAACGCCGAGAAGATCCTCTCGCTCGCCGACGGCATCATCGTCGGCACCGGGCTCAAGGTCGACGGCTCGACCTGGAATCCCGTCGACCCGGAACGGGCGGCCCGCCTGGCCGACATCGTCCGCCAGTCCCGGCTGACCCAGGGCTAGACCCGTGGCCAAGCGAACCAGGCTCTACTTCGTCAGCGACTTGCACGGCTCGGGCAAGTGCTTCCGCAAGTACCTTAACGGCGGCCCTATTTACAAGGCCGACGTCATGGTCCTGGGTGGCGACCTGGCCGGAAAGGCGATCCAGTCCATTACCAAGGCGCCGTTCGGGCGGTTCAAGTTCAGTTTCAGGGGCGCATCGTACGACCTGGAGGACGGTGAGGAACTCCGCCGGGTCGAGCAGCTGATCGCCGATCACGGCTACTACCCGTACCGGGCCGATCCCGGTGAGCTCGCCGGCCTGGAGGCCGCGGGCGAACTCGACGCCCTGTTCCTGTCACTGATCCGCGAGCGGCTGCAGCACTGGCTGGAGCTTGCCGACGAGCGCCTGCGCCCGCGCAATATCCCGATCTACTGGATGCTCGGCAATGACGACCCGCCCGAGCTGGCTTCGATGCTGGACGCGGCCCCGTGGGGCACGCACTGCGAGGGCCGGGATGTCCTGGTCAACGGGCACGAGATGATTTCATGGGGATACGCCAACACCACTCCGTGGCATACCTACAGGGAGATGACCGACGAGGAGCTGCGATTGGAGTTCGCGCTCCTGGCCGGCCAGCTGCGCGAGCCCGAGCACGCGATCTTCAACTTGCATCCGCCGCCGTTCGACACCGGCCTGGACGAGGCGCCGGTACTAGACGAGAACCTGCAGGTCCAGACGTCGGCCGGGCAGGCAAAGATGGCCGCGGTCGGCAGCCACGCCGTACGCGAAGTCATCGAGCAGTTCCAGCCCCTTCTTGGGCTGCACGGCCACATTCACGAGAGCGCAGGCTTCCGCAAGCTGGGCCGGACGCTGGCGATCAATCCCGGCAGTGACTACGGCACAGGGGTGCTCAATGGCGTCCTGGTCACGCTAGAACCGGGAAAGGTCAAGGCCTATCAGTTCGTGCGCGGATGACGGCTTCATGAGGGCTACAACCGCAGGCCGCCGCCCGTTGGTCGCGGCTATCGATGTCGGCACCACCGGCGCGCGCGCTGTCGCCTACGAGCTCGACGGCAGGGCGGTGGCACAGGAACGGCACCCTTACCGCATCCGCACCCCGCGACCTGGCTGGGCCGAGCAGGACGCACATGACTGGTCCAACGGAGCACTGGTCGCGCTTGGCCGTCTGTCCGCGCAGGTCGCCGACGCGGGGTCGATCAGGGCGATCGGGCTCACCGGGCAGTGCCCCACGGTCGTACCGGTCAACCGGCGGGCCGAGCCCGTCGGACCTGGCCTGCTGTACCGCGACAACCGGGCGACGGAACAGGCCGCGCGGATGCGGGCCACGGTCGGAGATCACGAGTTCCACCGGCGCACCGGCCACGTACCCGAGGCTTTCCATGTCGGCCCGAAGGTGCTCTGGCTGCGGGAGCACGAACCCGAGATATTCGAGCAGGCGCGCTGCTACCTTCAGCCACGCGACGTCGTGCTGCATCGCCTGACCGGGCTGGTGGCCACCGACGAGACGCACGCGAACGCAACGGTCTTCTACGACCTGGTGCGCCGGCGCTGGGACTCGGAGCTGCTGGCAACCTTCGGCCTTGGCCCTGGCCTGTTTCCCGAGGTGCTGCCGTCCTGGCAGGTGGCGGCTGTCCTGCCGGCTGACGTCGCCGCGGATGTCTCGCTCGAGCCCGGCATCCCGGTCGTCGTCGGGGCCGCCGACAGCCAGTGCGCCGCCCACGGCGCCGGGCTGATCGGTCCCGGCGTGACCAGCGAGATGGCAGGCGCCTCGTCCTGCCTGAACTCGATCGTCACCGCCCCGCTGGCCGACATCCGCATCACGCACTACAGCTACGTGGTCCCCGACTGCTACTGCACCGAACTCGGGATCAACACCACCGGCGCGGCGCTCGACTGGGCTGTCCGGTGCCTCGGCTACGCCAGCCACGCCGAGCTGGCTGCCGACGCCGAGCGGCATCTGCGCACGGCCGAGCGTTCGCCCGCTGCACGGGAGGATCCCGCCGAGGCCGCGCCGCTGTTCCTCCCGTACCTGGGCGACGGAGAGCGCGATGACGCCTCCATCCGCGGTGCCCTCATCGGCCTCTCGGAGCGGCATGACCGAAGCGCGCTCGCGTTCGCGATCGTCGAGGGAACCGCGCTCGCCGTGGCCGCGGTTCTCGAAATCCTCGCCGCCGCGGGGTCGCCCGCCACCGAGCTGCGAGTGGGCGGCGGCGGCAGCCGCCTTCCGCTGGCCGGCCAGCTGAAGGCGGACGTGCTCGGATTGCCGGTGCGTCATCTGGATGTGGATCCGGCCGGCC
>JASHOL010000294.1 GCA_030041135.1 Streptosporangiaceae bacterium
CCCAGAGCCTCAGGCTCCACGACCGGGTTCGGTACCTTCTCGACCAGCCGCACGAGCACCAGGCCGACTCGCTGCTCCTCCTCACCGGCGATCCAGCCGGTCCACTCGCCGCTGGCCAGGCGGTCTTCGAACCACGCCCTGGCTCTGGCGATGAACTGCTGTTCCGGCTCGGCCGGTGGCGCCAGCTCGGTGCGGAAGTCGTAGCGCATCGCCGCCATGGCTTGGGCATCGGGGCAACCGGCGCGGCGGATCTCGCTCATGGCGCCGGCGTCCGCTGCTGGCCCGCTGCGTTGGCTGCACCGCTGATGACGAGCTGCAGCTCGGCCGCCAGTTCCGGGGTGGCCGCGACGATCCCGCTCCAGCGCCGGCTCAGGTCAGTGCTGAACTCGACCGGCCGGTCAAACGCGTCGGCCACCACCGCGCCGGCGGCCTCGGCGTACACGAGCGCGGCGACCAGGTCGACGTAGCGGTGCCGGTCGCCGCCGGCGTCCGCGAACGCGTCGATGGCGCCCGTGCAGGCCATAATCGCCTCGAGGGTCGAGCAGCTCAGGATGCGGATCCTGGCCGAGCGCTGGGCGATCAGCTGCCAGGCGACCCAGTTAGCGTGCTGCGGCCTGAGCAGGGATATGGCGGCGCCGTCGAGCTTTGTGCGGCCGGTCGTCCTGGCCCATGCCGGGCGGCTTTCGCTGATGCTGCAGGCCCAGTCCTGGCCGGCGTCGAGCCATCTCGTCAGCGCCTCCACCGGCCGGCCGTCTACGACGATGGCGCCGCTGAACGTGCACAGCGGCACCCCGGCCAGCGCGTTGGCGGTCCCGTCGACGGGATCTACGACCAGGGTGAGGGCAGAGCCGTGGTCGATCCAGCCTGCTTCCTCGGAGAGTATGTTGACCCCGTACGGGGCGGCCGCCTCGATCACGGCTGCCTCGACCAGCTCGTCGAGCCTGCTCGTCGGCGTTCCGTCGCCGCCGATGCCGATCTCTCGTCGCAGCTCGTCTTGCGTGACGCCGACGCGGGCCCGCTCGAACGCCGCGACGGCCGCGTCCGCCGTGGCAGTCAGGACCTTGCCGTACTGGCTGCCGGGTGCGTCAGTCATCTTCGGTCACGCTGCGCTCGTCTGGTCCAGGGTCTGGGCGGGTGGCCCCTCGGCCACGACCTGGCCGTCGTGCAGCACGACGACGCGGTCGGCCAGCGCCCGGACGACGTCAAGGTCGTGGAAGACACTGAGCACCGAGACCCCGGCGCTGGTCAGGTCGCGGATGAGCGCTAGCACGGTCTCGCGGTTGCCTGCATCGAGGGCGGCGACCGGCTCGTCAAGCAGGAGCAGGCGCGGCGGGTACAGGGTTCCCGCGGCCAGGTTCACTCTCTGCTGCTCACCACCTGACAGGACGACCGGCTGCGTTCCCCACAGATTCTCAGCCAGGGACACGCGGCGCAGCGCTGCTTGCGCCGCTGCCGCAGCGCCCGCGGGCTCAAGGCCACGCCTGATCGCGGCCCGGCCGACCACCTGCAGGACGGTGCGGCGGCAGTCGGGCCGCAGGAACTGGCTGACGTAGGCCAGGTCGGCCCTGCGCGCGTCGATTGTCGACTTGTCGTCGGCGCTGGCCAGGTCGACTTCGCTGCCGTCTGCGCGGTGCAGCCAGATCTCGCCGCCGGTCGGCAGGCAGCTGCGCCATACGCACTTGAGGAGGGTCGACTTCCCGGCGCCGCTGGGTCCGACGATCGCGACGTGTTCGCCCGGACTCACGTGGAGATCGACGCCGTTGAGGGCGGGCACTCGGCGGCCGATGGCGTGGATGAAGAATTCTTTGCGCAGGCCGCGAACGTCGAGGACTATGTCGCTCATGCCGGGACTCCACGGGCCGCATTGACCAGTTGCTGGCTGTAGGCGTGTTGCGGGTCGTCGAGCAGCTGGTCGGTCAGTCCTTGTTCGACGATGTGGCCGGCCCGGAGCACCACGGCCCGCGTGGCCAGCATCGAGATCACCGTCATGTCGTGGCTGACGACCAGCGCCGTCACACCGCTTTCCTCGATCAGGTCCCTTATCAGGTCGAGTACCCCGGCAGCGATGGAGGCGTCCAGCCCGGTCGTCGGCTCGTCAAGGAGCAGAAGGGCCGGGTTGTTCGCTATCGCCTTGGCCAGCTGGACCCGTTGCATCATTCCGCCGGAGAAGGTGCCGACCGGGTCGTCCATGCGGTCCAGCGGCACCTCGACTCGTTCGAGCAACTCGGCCGCCCTCGCCCGTAGCTTGCCGAAGTTGCGCCAGCCGGCCGCGATCAGCCGCTCGGCGATGTTGCCACCCGCGGAGATGCGCAGGTTCAAGCCTTCCGCGGGGTCCTGATAGACGATCGAGATCGTGCTCACGCGGAGGACCCTTCGTTCCCCGCCGCTCAGGGTAAATAGGTCGTGCACGTCTTCGCCTTTGCGCAGTCGTGCTCGCCCCGTCGTGGGCGCCACGTCTCCGGCGACGCAGCGCAGCACCGTCGTCTTGCCGGAGCCGGACTCGCCGATGATGCCCAGCGCCTCGCCCGGCGCTACCTCGAATCCGACGTCCTCGCAGGCCAGGATGTGACCGAATCGCTTGGTCAGGCCGGTTACGTCGAGGGCCCAGTCAGTCATCTGGCGCCCCGTTGCTCTCGGTGCGGCGACGCTGGCACCAGTCGGTGTCGCTGCAGATCCAGCTTGCTCTGGCCGGTACCTCGACCAGGTAGGCGTCGGCGGCGCCGCAGAGGATGCACGACGCGCCCTCGGTGTGCTCGACCTGGAAGGCGACATCCTCGAACGCGAGCGGCTCGACGTCGGTGTGCGGCGGTACTGCGTAGACCCGCTTCTCCCGGCCGGCTCCGAACAGCGACAGGAACTCCGCCTGGTGCAGCTTGGGCACGTCCCAGCGGGGGATCGGCGTCGTGGCCATGACGTAGCGCCCGCCGACCAGCACCGGGTACCCGGTGCTCTGGGTGATCACGCCGTTGCGCACGAGGTCCTCGTACAGGCTGACCCAGATCGCGCTGTAATCCGCTTCGGCGTGCATCCGGCGCAGTTCGCGCATGTCTTTCTCGACGGCCCTCAGCGGCTCGGGCACCGGGACCTGGAGCACAAGGATCTGGTCCGGCATTAGCGGGTCCTCGGGGATACGGTGCCTGGTCTGGATGATGCTGGCTTCCCTGGGGTCGGTAGTCTGCGCTGCGCCGGTGCTCTGGACGATGAGCCTTCGGAGGTTCGCGGCGTTGACGCCGGCGTCGTCGCCCTGGTCGATCACCTTGACCGTGTCCTCGGGCCCGATCGCGGCCAGGGTCACCTGCAGTCCGCCCGAGCCCCAGCCCCTGGCGACCGGCATTTCCCTGCTGGCGAACGGGACCTGGTAACCAGGCACGGCGACGGCGGTCAGCAGCGCGCACCGGATCTCGCGCTTGGACTGTTCGTCCAGGTGGCCGAACTCCTCTGGCGCCGTCGCCGCCGCGAGCGCGCTTACTGTGGTTGGGGCTCGCTCATGGGTGACGGTCATGGGGTCACGCTCACGGGCACTTGCGCGGCGCCGTTGGCTTTCGTGGCGTCCGGCTGCGGCCGGTTGTTCTCCGCCTGCTCTTGCTGGTCTTGCTGCTCGTGCTGGTCTTGTTGCTCGTGCTGGTCTCGCCGCTGTCGCGCGGCGGCCCGGATCGCCGCCTTGCGGTCGACCATCGACCGGAATGTCACGTAGTGCGGGAGCTTGAGGTGCTCGAGGAAACCGGACGCGTCTAGTCCGTCGGTTGTCATCAGTACGCTCTGCTCGAGCGGGCTGCGGCCGCCGTCTCGCTCCACGGCGATGTCGAGGTTGGCCATGGCGATCGCTTTTTTCTCGTTGTGGCCAAGGCAGAGCCCGTATCCGACGTCGAATACTCCGCGCTCCTCGTCGGCCCCATCGAGGTCCTCGATCGCCTCGACCTCGGTGACTCGCACCGAGCCGATGTTTACCGGCTGATTCGTCAGCGGGTGCGTGACGCGGACCGGCAGCCGGCCGTGCCGTACCTCGCCCAGGGTGACCTCATGGATATAGCCGTCCGGACCGAGGATGTTGCGGTACCAGAGGTTGACGAGCGCGCCCGTTTCCGCCCTGGCCATGACCGACAGGCGGGCAGAGCGCGGCACACCGGGCCGGACCGGGTCCCTGGTGATGTCGTACGGTTCCGGGTCGTCAGGCTGGCGGCGGTCGCAGATCATGCCCTGGCTGCGGAGGAGATCGAGCAGTCGTCCGGGATGTCGCGAGTCTCCGTTGGAGTGAGCGTGCGGCTGGGCAGGCACGGGCGTCGGCGTGGTCTCGGTCTCGATCTCGCTCGCGGGCCCGGTCTCGGGCCCGGTCTCGGTCTCGGTCTCGGTCTCGGGGGAGGGCGCCGGCAGCGGCGTCGTTCCCCGTTCCAGCAGCCTGCCGATGTAGTCGAGCGTCCGGCCTAGCAGCTGCGGGCCGGGTGGGACGCGGTAGGCGGGCACAATTCGCCGCAGGATCTCGAGCTCATCGGCGTGCACGGTCATTGCGATGGCCAGTCGCGGTCGGGCCGCCCGGTACGCCCGCAGCAGGTGTGCCGCCTCGATGATGTCGCCTTCGGCCTGCCGGAGCGCGACCGCCGCCAGTTCCGGAGCCCAGAGGCCGGCCTCGCCCATTACCCTGTCGACGGCAAAGCTCAGCCGCTCCGTCACCTGGCCGACCTTGAGCGGCGGGCTCGATCCGCCTTCGCGCTTTGCGCGCACGAGTTCTTCCGCGGCGAGGATCGCCTCCAGACCACCACGAGCGGCGGCGTAACCCATTCAGACCACCACCTGACAGGTAGACCGGGGCAGGCCCGCGACCTGGCCGCGCTCGTCGACGAGCCAGACGTCGGCTCCGGCAGGAAAGGTTTGGTTAACATCCCGCAGCGTCTCGAACACGTCGCTGCTGACGCCGTCCACCCCGAGCCGGGTACGGCCGGGCACGCCGGGTCCGGAAAGCTCAAGCGTCACTTCGCCGGGACCGCCTGGGATCAAGGTGTCGCAGCCGAGACCGACCTTGGCCCCGTCCTCCGGCGCCATGGACGAGCCTCGCCGAAGCTGCGAGATCATCTCAGGGGAAGTGGGGCGGTAGAGCGCCACCAGCGACGCTTGGGCGATGTCGGCGGGGGAGGAGCCCGTTCCCTTGCAGATGCGTGCCTGCCAGTCCGGCGCGCCCAGCACGGCGATCTCCGAGCCGATCACGGCGAGAGCAAGCGGCACGATGCCGGGCCCGATTGCCCAGGTGGCTGGCTCGGTCTCCGGCCCGGCGACGGTTGCGGATAGCCGGAAGACTCTGCCGGGCTGGGCCAGGCTGGCGAGCAGGACGCGGAACACGGCCTGCGACGTCAATGGGTTGAGGCGCAGAGCGGTGGGCGTCGCGGTCATCAGACGAGCTCCTCAAAGCGCACCTCGGTGCGCGCAAGCTCTGCCCACTCGGTGGCTGCCTGGTCGGCCAGGTTGCGCTCGGTCCGGCGGCACAGGTTGTCGACCTCGGCTGCTAGGCCGGCGCCCGAAGCTGCCTCGGCGTCGCAGATGGCGGCCGCGAGTGTGGCTGTGGCGTTGTCGCCGAGCCGCATCGCCCAGCCACGATGGCCCCGGTGTTCGACCTCGGCCTGCGTGGCTAGCACGTCGGCCAGGATGAACCGCTCGCCGACGACCGGTTCCCGCACGCACAGCGGAACGGTCCCGACCGTGGGCGGCTCGAGAACGACCGTGCCCGGCGTGTCGCCGCGCGCATCGTCCGGCGTGTCGCCGCGCGCGTCGTCCGGCGTGTCGCTGATCGCGCCGTCCGGCGTGTCGCCGCGCGCGCCGTCCGACGCGGCTTGCAGGCATCGCTCGGCCAGCTCGACAAGATCATTCTCTTCGGCGACCGCGAGCAACTCGGCCCTGCGGCTGGCCGTCAACGGTTCGTGGTTAAGGTCGTCGCGGTACCGCTGAGTCTCAGGAACTGGTGGATCGGAGGGCGGCGCCTTCTCTCGGGGAGGCATGATCTCGCTCCGTC
The DNA here is from genome assembly GCA_030041135.1 of Streptosporangiaceae bacterium. Taxonomy (GTDB): domain Bacteria; phylum Actinomycetota; class Actinomycetes; order Streptosporangiales; family Streptosporangiaceae; genus JAJYUU01. The sequence goes on from JASHOL010000294.1 coordinate 5,999, forward strand.
GCTCACTCGGGCTAGCGTCGCAGGCACGGCGGCCTAGCTCGGACTTGGCTCGTTAAGTTATCTATACAAGCTGGGCGCCGAGGGTGTCAAACCGTTACTTGAAGTCGCCCACCTCGATGACGACGTTGAACATGTCGGTCCGCAGCCATCCATCGTTGATCTCGATGGGGATGCGCAGCCGCTCCGATTCGAGGCGCCCGCAGTTGTAAAACAGATCGGGGCGTCCACGCAGTTTGAGGTGAGCAGCGACTGCCTCCGGTGCCGCAGCCACCTCGCACCGGAACCAGGCGCGCCGGGGTGAGAGGTCGTACTCCTCTTGTAGCGCGCGGTAGAGCGAGCCGTCTGCGCCCAGCTTCTGCTGGAGGCCAGGGACCAGGGCGGCAGGCAGCACGCTCTTCCCGACGCCCACCGGCTCCTCGTCAAGCCAACGTGTCCGGCTCAGCTCGACCACGTGCGCTCGCGGCGCCAGTGCCAGTGACCGGCGCTCGGCCGGCGTGGGCGCGCGAACAAGCACGTGGTCCGTCGTGGTGGACGGGTTGCCGCCAGCCTGGCGTACGATCTCGGTGAACGACGCCGGGCCCTCGGTCGTAATCCGGTACTCCAGGCGCCGGGCGACGAACGTGCCCTTGCCCTGGATCCGGCGGACTAGGTGCCTGCGCTCAAGCTCCTGCAGCGCGGCCCGCGCCGTGAGCCGGTTAACCTTGTGAAGCTTCGCGAGCTCGTTCTCGGACGGGACGAGATCGCCAGGCGAAGCCGTCGCAAGCTGTTCTTCAAGTCGTTGCGACAGCGTCAGATATGACATCACCCGGTAAATCTACGGCTCGCGATCCTATGAGGCATGGACCAGCGCACCACGGGCCACGCCAGGAGGTCATATCCGGGCCTGCCGACGCGCGGTCCGAGAGCGAATCGCTGCCCGCGAACGCCGGTCTCGCCTGCAGATGGCAGATCGTCAGGCGCGCCGCATGTCTGCCGGCCCCGTAACGCCACTGAAGTATCGTAACAACGGCCTGAAGCCATTATGCCGGCATGTGAACCGGACCGGCAGTGTATGCGTCTGACTACTTGAGACTGTTCAGCGAGCGATTGTATTGACGGAATTCTCTTCGGTGGCGCTGTCCAGGTGGTCTGGGCGCGCCCCGAAGTGACATTTGGGGGGGCGGAGAGATGATGTCGCCTGCAGCTGGGCGAGGCGGTGCCGTAGGGCACGAAAACGAAACCATTCGGCGCAAGAAGAAGCGCGGCGGGCTAGGACGCTGGTTTACGTCGGCTAGCGGAATCCTTGCCTCTGTTGCGACCATTGTCGCGGCCGTTGCGTCGGTCTTAGCGGCGCACCAAACCGCTCGCGTAGACCAGCTGACGATCGTCGTCCATCAGCAGCAACTGCAGATCAGGCGAGCGCAGCAAACCACGCCAACGCAGCAGCCCGGCGGCGCGCCGGCCACCTCTGGTGCCACCGGTGGC
>JASHOL010000295.1 GCA_030041135.1 Streptosporangiaceae bacterium
GTGGCGCACCACGCGCAGCGCGGCCACTTCCACGACCAAGGGATGGCGGCGGGTGTTCTTCTTCAAGGCGCCGGACCGGACGATCTGCACCGAGGCGAACCTGATCATCAACGCGCCTACCCGGTGCGCATGGTCTGCGGTCCGGTTCACCTTCCATTCCCGCAACGACGCTCATCGATCACCCCTGGTAACGGCCACGGACCCGGCTCTCTCAGGGACCGTGCGACGGCGGTCCGGTGCGCCTGCGGAAGAGTGCTGTCACAAGCAAGGTCATGGACGTTCTGCACCGTAGGCCGTCGCCGCAGCACCGCCGCACAGCAGATACTCCACCCCATGGCGATCGAGAGCCGCGATCAGCTGCTCAAGATCCAGCGGCGGGCCATCAGCCGTCGTCATCCGAGCCAGCAGCGGCATGCCGGGCGGCCAGATCGGCCAGCCATGCCCTGACCGCCTCGGGCGAGTCAAGGCGCCTCCCATCGAAGGTGACCGGCACGTCATCATCAGTCGGCGGACTAGCATGCCGCATGCGCTCGAACAACTCCTCCGCGGTCATCACCGGCTGCGCCGTCACCCTCTAACGATACCGACCCGATCACATCGGGAATCAGCCACAGAAACCCGGCCAGCCGACGCGCTTAGGGTTGACGCCTTCCCCGACCAACTCTGTCCTGCCGTCCCCGGAGGATGGGGTCAAAGCCGACCGACCGCAGCACCCGTGGCATCAGCGTTCGAATCCTGCTGAGGGCGCAGATCGATGAACCTCGCGATATGGCCTCTCACCTGCAGGAATTCCCGCGACTTGCGTTCTGGCCAGTCCAGGCGAGTCCTCCGGCTGTCCGGCGAAAGAATGATGAGAGAGTCTCATGCCGAGTTCACGAAGATCCCGCGGGCAGATCGGCGGCTACGTCACCGAAACGCAGCGGCAGCCCGACGAGTTCATGGGCTACCGGCACAGCGCGTGACCTCGGTGCCGGGCTAGCGAACCGTGAGACAGCCGAGACCTGGATCCTGAGCCAGCTCCCATCACGCTTTGCAGGCAGTTACTCGGCTCTTTTCGCTCGGCAATTCCGGCCAAGGTTTCTCAGGATTACGAGACCAAGTGGCCGGGCCAGGCAGGAGCGCTTGACCATCCGGCCCCTTCGCTCGTGTCGGCCGTACCGAGTGCCGATGTCCCGGCCGGAAGGAAGCGAGCAGTCCTTGGATCCGTCGCTTTGGGCCACTGCCACGCATCCAGCCGCGGGGTGCCGTGGCGGGGATGCCTCCCCTTGTGACGGCCGGACGGGACCGGCAGCATCAGTTCTAGTGGGCCAGTGGGCCGCTCAGGCGGTGGTTAGCCCGAATCCTGGGGAGTGACCATGAACATGACGGCGCGCTGGGCCAAGTTCGTTAGCGGCAGTGGCCGGCGGGCCTGTTGCGGCGGCCCGGTGTCGTGCTCGCGGCCGCGGCGCTGGCCTGCGCCGGGCTGGGGTCAGGTGAGGCGCAGCGTGGGGGATGCCGACCGGGAGCAGCTTGCCGACCGCGGCTGCACGCATCCACTGGGGCCGGGCAGAGCCGGTGCCCGGCCTGGCGGCGCTGAACAGGGGCTCTAATACGGGGGTCAACGCCTATACCAGCGCTTCGGTCAATGCGATCTCGTGCTGGGGCGCGACGGGCTGCGTGGTGGGCGGCTACTTCACCGACCGGCATGAGCATCCGCAGGCTTTTGTGGCCAGGGAGCGCAAGGGCCGGTGGAGCAAGGCGCAGGAAGTGCCAGCCACGGCGGCGCTGAATAAGGGCGGGAACGCCCAGGTTGATCAGGTGTCATGCGCACGAACCAGCGTTTGCGTGGCGGTCGGCACCTACACCGACAAGGGCGGGAACACCCAGTGGTTCACGGTGACCGAGAGGAACGGCCGGTGGGCGACCGCGGCGCAGGTGCCGGACCCGGCACTGGCCAATGCCGCCATCAGCACCGTGTGGTGCGCGCCGGGAGGACTGTGCGCAGCGGGCGGGTCGTTCACCGACCCCAGCACCGGTCCGGAGGCGTGGGTCATGACCCAGACCCACGGCCGCTGGAAGCCCGCGCTGGAAGTGCCAGGCATCGCCGCGCTGAACGTCGGCGGTAACTTCCCCGGCAGCAAGGTCGGCGTCGACGCGGTGACGTGCGCGTCGGCAGGCAACTGCGCTGCTGGCGGGATCTATACCAGCGGCACAACGGACGACCTCTACGGATTGCCGCCTTACCAGCCTTTTGTCGTCACGCAGACCAACGGCAGGTGGGGCACCGCGAAGGAGGTCCCTGGCATCGCGGCCGTCAACGAACCCGACTGGGCGTGGGGCAGCACCACCTTGATCGCCTGCCCGTCGGCGGGGAACTGCACCGCCGCCGGGGAATACCTGACGGGCGGGCCCGACACGTGCGGCTCGGACTGCGGGCTGTGTTCGTAGTGAACGAGCGACACGGCACGTGGGGCCAAGTGAAGGCCTCCTGGCCCAGTCAGTGGCTCGACTTCGGTCCCTCGTCGCTGAATTGTCCGGCTACCGGTGACTGTGTGGTGGCCGGGTCCTACACCAACCCCACCAACGAGACTGTCGTCACCGGCGAACTGGCAAGCGAGACCAACGACCGCTGGGGCAGATTCTCGCCTGATTGCCGGCACTCAGTCGGTCAACTCGGTGTCGTGCGCTAGCCCTGGCTACTGCGCCGGTGGCGGAACGAACGCCGCAGGCAGCGCGTTCGTGATCAGCGAGTGGAACGGCATCTGGGGCAAGGCAGCAACGCCAGCCGGCCTGCCAGCGCGGGGAGGGGCGACGGTCAGCGCGGTGGCGTGCCCGCCCGAAGTCACCCTCTGCCTCGCCGGCGGCCACGAGACGCCCGCCAACGGCAACCGCGCCCAGGCATTCATCCTCAGTCAGGCGGGATGACGACCAGGTGCCAACCGGTCGGCCAGGACCTGCCTCGCCGACGAGTCCTACGCCGGTGCCGCCGGCCATGCCAGGCCGTCTCTGACGACCCAGATGACGGCCAGCATCGCCCGCGACATCCGACGCCGGCCGGGCAATGCTGAGCTCAGACGACTTAGCGAGAGCCCAAAAACGCTCGGCCAGGACGTGCATACGTCTTTGGGTTAGCGGCATATCGTCGGAGTCGGTGTTTGTCATGCGCTCTCGCCGGTAGCCGCTTTCATCGGCTGGCAGAAGGCCGAGCGTGGCGACAAGCCAGGCTTTGCGATCAGCGCGGTGGTCAGCGAGAGTCTTGCCGGAACACTTGCGGGACACCAGGACCGGACGGCCGGCATAGCCCAGGTTTTCGGGCCAGGAGCTTTGCCCTTGCACTGGCGAGCCGGGCCGCGTGGGCGCGCTGAGCATCTGTCCCGGCCTGGTGCCATCCCGCGATTTGCTTCGTCAGGTACTGGCCAGGTAACCCAACGCACCGGCCGGCGTCCTTGCTTCCGACGAGTACACCCTGGCCATTGAACTTCGGCCCGAACCGGGCCACGCGCAACGGCTTATCCTCCGGGTCGATGGCATCCGCGAGCTGACATGTCCGCCGCCACGGCTAACGTCACGGCGTCCGCGGAACTTCGTCAGGCCGTTGCAAATACAATAGCTCAGCGCCGCCTTTTGCCGCTAACAATATTTGGAGTCGTTGTCGCACTGGCAGGCTTGTTCGAAGCCATCCACGCAAACACCACTCATTGAACTGCCCTCATCGGCCGTCTAGGATGCGCTTGGGGGTTGCCCCGCGATAAACACACCGCCCTTAGCTGGGCTAGTCGTGGCTGTAATCACCGTCGACTAACTCGCGGCGTCTATTCAAGAAGACGGTCGCCGATTCAACAACCCGCTGAAGCCTCCAGGACGCCCTGACGTTGCGAGGACGTTGGCGCCCTTGTGGAGTCGGATCGTGCCGCCTCCTCGACTTAGCCTCGGTAGGTAGATCCAGATCTTCACGCATAGCACCAACACATTCCGCATATGCCTGACGCACTCGGCGTACGAACTCGTCACGATTCGAGTCAGATCTTTGTGCTTCCGCTAATGCCATGCTTGCCGTGCTTGCCCATAGCCAGAATGCTCGCGCCGTCTCAATAACTGCGCTGCCCGAAAGTAGCTCCATTCGAGCTAGCAGGTTTTCCGCGGTGACCGTCAATGACTCGTAGTCGGGGGCCCTAGAGTCAATCATTTGTCTTGGAACCTTCCCCGCGTCGTACCTGAGCGCTTGAGCCCATCTAACCCAAGGTTCCAGGGCGCCAAGAAACTCGCTATATAGCTGCTGTTTATCCCTTAGCCATCGCTCCGATACTAAGGCTCGGCGAGCATCGGCTCTTTGCTGCTTCTCTCGCCGATCTTGAAGGAGTTGAGTGCTAACCGTCGCGCCGAGTGTGCCAAGAATGCCGAGCCCGGCGACTACCAGAGGAACCCAGACAGATACTTGCGACACACCTAATCATGGCATCGGCATAGCCCGTGCCGGAACAGAACATGCCTCAGTCAGCTGGAGAGGGCCGCCAAGCCGGTTCTGACACCCATGATCCTGGGCCAGCCTGCTGAGCTGTCAACTGACGAAGAGCGCCTGATCGCCGTCTAGACATCGCCCCGCCGTGGTCGCACCGCGTGGCAGGGAGCGCCGGGTACATGCGCCACATGCAGGCAGGCCCGGTGCTCCTCTGCAACGGCCATCGCCAACTACTCCAATGCCCGGCCCATGGCCCACGAAAAGGTGATCCTGGCGGGTAGACCACCGGCCACCAGAGCAGGGTCACGAATCAGTACGGCCCGAGCTTCTTGCCCAGTTCGAGCTTCATCGCAGTTCGGCAAATCTCGTCGGCGGCATGGACGATGGGCGAGTCTTCTACTTGCTGACTGGCTGCCTTCGCAGTCTCCGGAGCTGCTGGACAACTCGGGCTGGCCGCGAATACCTTCTCTGCCTCTTGGCCTCTTCGGATGCGCTAGCTTTCCGGCGGGATGTTGTGGTTGATCCGGAACAGGTTGTGCGGATCATAGGCGGCCTTGACCTGCCGGAGGCGGTCGTAGTTCTGGCCGTACGTGGCCTTCAGCCTGTCCTGGCCCTCATCGCCCATCATGAAGTTCACGTATGCCCCGCCGGCCGAGTAGGGATGAGTGGCGTCCGAGTAGGCCACGGTCCACTGCTTCAGTTCCGCGGCTTTGGCCGGGTCGGGATCAACGCCGACGATCACTTGGGAGAAGGTCGCGTCGCGGTACGCCCACGCGGTGTCTCCAGGCGCGACGCGATTGACGGCCCCGTCGACGGGATAGATGTGCATGGTGGAGTGCATAGTCGGCAGGTTCTCGCTGAACCGGACGTGAACGTCGACTGCGGCGTCCGGGATGGTGCGAAAGAAGTCACCCCTCCAGTACCACTGCAATCCCTTGGGGTACAAGTCGTCGAACGCCGACTGCAGGGCCGGGTAAGGGGCCTCATGGATTCCGTCGAAGGCTGGCTGCATCGCCCGCACCGGGGCGAACGCCTCGTCTGCCGCAGCCGGGTCACCTGCGTAACACCACACAATGGCACACGCCTTGTGCAGGTGGAATGCTGCAGGGAAGGCGTCGGCCGGGGGAACCGTCATGGCGGCGAAGAAGCCGTAAAGGTCGTCGTCCTGCGCCGGGAGGAAATCCCGGTACCACCTGAGGACATCGCCCATAGCAGAGATCGGCCACGCTGTTGGGCCGCAGATCACGTTGCGGACGGGGTGCAGGCGGAAGGTGAACGAGGTGACGATCCCGAAGTTGCCGCCGCCACCGCGCAGCGCCCAGAACAAGTCCGGGTGCTGGTCCTGCGAGGTCTGCACGATAGTGCCGTCGGCGAGTACCACTTCGGCCGCGAGCAGGTTGTCGATGGCCAGTCCGTAGCGGCGAGAGAGGTAACCATGGCCGCCGCCCAGGGTGAGGCCGCCGACACCGGTCGAGGAGATGATGCCTGACGGAGTTGCCAGGCCGTGCTCGTGAGTGGCGGCATCTACCACTCGCCAGGTTGCGCCGCCCTGCACGGTCGCGGTTCGCCGCTCCGGATCGACCTCGACTGCGTGCATTCGGGACAGGTCGATGACGATTCCGCCGTCTGCGGTGCCGAAGCCCGGACCATTGTGCCCGCCGCCTCGCACCGCTACGGGAAGGCCGGATCGCCGGCCGAAATCAAGCGCCGACTGCACGTCGGCCACGGTCGCGCAGCGCGCGATCAGGGCGGGACGGCGGTCGATCATGGCATTGTGCACGCTGCGAGCCTCGTCGTAGCTGGCGTCCTCTGGGCGAATCACCTCACCAGACAGGCTCTCTGACAATTCAGATATCGCGATTGAATCGGTCATGGGAAACCACCTCCTTGCTCATCGATGGGCCGCCGGCGCGCGCGACATGCGGCTCACCGACAAATTAGGGAGTGAGAGAGGTCCGGGTCATGACCGGAACTAACCCTTCTTCAGCGCACTGTGACATGGTCAGACCTGACTATGCTCGCGAGCGCCAAGTCAGACGATCTCGTGGGTGGCGGCATACATGGCCGCCTGGGTGCGGTTGGCCGCACCGGTCTTCATCAGGATGCTTCGGACGTGGTTCGCCGCCGTGTTCGCGCTGATGTGCAGCCTTGCTCCGATCTCCTGATTGCTCAGACCGCTGGCAAGAAGCCTGAGCACCTCCAGTTCCCTGCCGGTCAGGCCGTCGGGCCCCTCGGGTCGGGCGACTGTTTCGAGGAGCCGCAGGACCCGCACATGGCCGATAGGCTCCGCCACCTGGCGGGCCTCCTCCGCCAACTCTCGTGCCAGGGCTATCCGGCCGGTCTCCGCCGCGAAGACGGCGTGACGCGCCAACGTCTCGCCAACATGCACCACCGATCGCATGCGACGGTCCATCTCCAGCGCCGTCGCAAAGCACCGCTCAGCCTCGGGCTCCTCCCCGAGGCAGGCGGCCACCTGACCCAGATATCGTTCCGTGCTACCGAAGACGGCGATCATCGTTCCGCACACCAGGTTCATCCCGGCATACTCGGCGAGCAGCGGCCGCAGCGTTCTCAGCACCTCAGCGTCTGCCACGGCCAGGGCGGCCTCGGTCAGGAACGCGAGCTCCATCGGCCATTGCGCCTCGTTGCTGCGAGTGGCCAGGTCCTTGCTCATCAGGTGGCGCAAAGCCCGGCGCACTCCGTCCCCGACTCCTAGCTCGGTATACAGACCAAGGAGACCCGGCACCCACCGCCCAGCAAACGTCTCGTGGCCGTCGATGTACGGGCGGAAGCGGCCGAGGGTGCCAGTCTCACGGCTCAGCATGTACATCTGCACACCGTGCGGGCCTTCGGTCATCTCGTCCCCGAGGGTGTCATTCTGCTTGAGAGTTTCCTCCGCCCACTGACGCGCGCCGCCGAAGTCGCCTTGCAGGAAAGCCCGCGTTCCCGCGAGGTAGCAGTAGACGTGGCGGTAGTAAGGCTGTCCGGTGGCGCTGACAGCCCGGCCGGCGTCCTCTATCGCGTCGCGTACCGAGTCCGGCCGACCGACCAGGTAGCCGACCGTGGCCAAAAAGTTGGCTGCCGCGCCGAGTGTCTCATAGTCGAACCGCTCCAGGGCTTGCCGGCGGACCGCCGTGGTGCGCTCCAGCTGCTCCGCCGCCACATGGGGCGTGGTCCCGTGCCACATGCTCGCGGTCAGGACGTGCGCAAGCACCGACTCGTCACCGAGGCGGGTCGCCAGCTCCATGGCTCGGCCGCTGACCTGCCGGGCCCGGCCCGTCTCGCCGGCCAGGGCGAGGGCGCGCGCCAGGCTGCCCAGGCCGCGCAGGTAGAGCGGATTCTGCTGGTCGAGGCCGCATTCAGCCAGCGCGGACGACAGCAGGTCAACCGCTCGAGTACCGGCCAGCCCTGGCCTCCACGTGGTGTCCTCGAAGCCGATAGCGGCGGCCATGCGAATCGGGGGCTCGGCGATGGCATAAAGCCGCCCGTAGATGTCGCGCGCGTGCGGGAAGTGGGACGCCCGCACATAGTCGCCAGCCGCCGCCAGCAACAGCTCGGCGCGCTCCGCCGGATCGCACTCAGGCAGTTGTGCCGCCCGCTCGAACCACACCGCGGCATCCTCGAAGGCCAGGCTTCGTTCCGCCAGCCGACCCGCGTCCCGGCTATACCGCAGGGCACGATCGTGAAAGCCCAGGACATGCGACGCGAGGTAGTGGTGGGCGAGCACCGGCACCAGTGAGGCGTGGAGCGGCTGGCGCTCCAGCGCCTCAGCTGCCCGAGCATGGACAAGCATCCGCCTTGAGGGCGGCATCCCATCGAGCACCGCCTGGCGGACCAAGGCGTGCACGAACGAGTAGCGGTCACCGGCCGCTCGATCGGCCTCGACCATACCGAGCGCCGTAGCCACATCCAGTGCGGCGAGTGTCGCCGCCCGATCGGTTTCACTCGCCGCCACCAGGGCGGCCAGCGTGAACGTGGATCCCAGCACTGCGGCCAGCTCTATTACTGCACGTATCTCTGCGCTGAGGCCAGAGAGCCGGGCAGTGAGCGTATCGCTTAGCGAGGACGGCACCCGGTGCGCCGTGCGCAACGCAGCGACGCCGCCGCGGCGCTCAAGATCAGCCCAGAGTTCTCGCAGGAAGAACGGGTTGCCTCCAGTCCGGTCCCGCAGCATCGCAGCGGGTGCACGCGCTTCGCTGAGCGGCAGCCGGGCTCGCAGGCTCAGGAACTCGGCGATGGCCTCGGTGTCCAGGCCGCTCAGATCCAGCCGCCTGACGCCCTCCAGCCGATGCAGCTCGGCCACCCGCGCCGCCATCTCGTCGGAACGGTCAGGAACTGTCGTGCGGAATGCGGCCGTCACCAGAACCGGCGATTCCGAACAGGCCTGAACCAGATGTTCGAGCATGGCGATTGTCGGGAGCTGGGCCCAATGCAAGTCGTCGATCATCAAGGCGAGCGGCCGCTGCTCGGCTAGGGCCCGGAACACGGAGGCCACTGCCTCGAAGAGATCCCGGCGCACCCCGGCGGCTCCGGCCGGCGCCGCGACCGGCTCCGGGCAGTGCCGGTACACGCGGGTTGTCAGGCGCTGCAGCTCGGTTTCGTGGCCGGCTACCACCGTGGCCAGAGCGCCCTCCGCGGCCGCCGTGAAGAGATGATCGAGCATCTCCGCGAACGGCTGATACGACACACCGGTGTCCAGGCCGGAGGTACCGACGAGCACAGTCACGCCGTTGTCGTGCAGCGCGCTGGCGATCTCGGCGATCAGCCGGGTCTTGCCGGCGCCGGGCTCGCCGCCCAGGAAGACGACCTGACGCCTGCTGGCAGTCACCTCAGACCACAGCGCCTCCATGGTCTCCAGCTCAGGCTGTCGGCCCACCAGAGGTGCCTGCCGGGCTGCCAGGAGCCGTGCAGGCAGCGGCGGCGGCGCCCAGGGCGTCATGTCGGCGCTCGGCTCATCGGGCGCGTTAGCGTGTCAGATCGTCGCTGTCGCGCCGTCGGGCAGCAGCCGGTTCGTCACCTCGACGATGACGTCAGCGGGCAGGCCCGCCCTGGCGGCCGCCTGGCGGATCGCGTCCGGCGAGGGAGCCTCGTACAGGCAGTAAGTCTTACGCCGGTCCGCCGAAAGGAAGGAGTACAACCAGCGGACTCCTTCTTCGTCGTTGATCCGATTTATTCCATCGATGACATCGGAGGCCGCCTCCAGCTCCTCCGCGAAACGCCTCTCTACCATGAAAATAGGCATTTTCCCCCCACTCCGCCGAACGGTGTTGCCACCGACGATAACGCGGCCTGCACAGCTCGCCCAGGTTGCGCAGCAAATGAGCCCGACCCTGGATAGTCCGAACCGATGGATTGCGCTGTGCTGCGGGTGTACCGACGCGACTGCCGGGTGTCGACCGTGGGGCCAGCCCACTCCGCGACCAGCGGTGCCGGACGGGCTGGCCCACCAGAGGAGTCGTAAGCCACTCATTGAGGCAGGTTCTGGGCGACCAAGGACGGGTGAGTGCGGAAGTGGCTTAACTCCGAGTCGTCTTTGGCTGTGCTCCGAGGAGTGCGTAAACTATCAGCAGTCGACGGCGCTGTTGCATTCCTCCCCATTCCAGGCCTGCTGGCCGCTACCCGGGGAGAGAGATAGCCGAGAGTTATTCGCTACGTGGGCGGCCGTGACGTAATACGCTGCATGATAAGTGTCCAGAATGTAGACACTTTCCAGCCGGAATCCTTTTCCTCCGGCGCGAGGGCGTTCGATGTACTCTTCACCGGCGGCAGTGCATTTCTTGAATGTGAAATAACCGTGCTTACTCGTATCTGCTGCGCAGTCACCGACCTTCCCGTATATGCCTTTGTCTATGAGTTTGAATACGGGGTCACCATGATTTGTGCCTGCACGGCAAAAATTCCAGATTATATTACCGAAACGTTGCAGTTTATGGATGGCGATATATGTACTGTTACTGGTATCCATCATAACGGAATATGATGTGTGATATTCCATGTACCAGTTGTAATTGTCAAAAGATAACGTGCAGCCCGGCCCGCTGCTGGCCGTTTGTGCGCCGGCAGCTTCGGCCGAGCTTGGAGTTGCAGCACTTACCGATAGGAGGATGCCGACAGTGGCGGCCGCCGGCAGCCAAACCCTCAGGTTGAGTAGCCGCATATTAGCCATAGTGGCTTAGCCTTTCCGCACAGGGAGGAGGGAGGCCCTGCCCGCCCTGTGCGAGCAGTATGAAGGCATCTCTCCAAGGTCCCGAAGCATGTTTGTGAGGACCCTAAAGCACCCAATGGATGGGTAGCCAGGTAGGAACACCGGCAGTTTTCCCGGCAGTTTCCGTATTTCTGTCAGTCGAGCAGATTGCCTGGCAGCGGCTGCTCGGCACGATCAGGAACACACTGGGAACATGCCAAGGCGCCCACGGCCCCGCTGTCATCAGTGCCGTTAGCCACGCCGCTGGCAGTGACCACGTCAGTGTCAGCCTGGCTGCTGCTGGCCTGCGGGACCGGCCGGGCGGACGGCAGCCTTCGCGCGGTCGCGACAGAGACGCCATAGAACACGCGTCAGCACTGCGACCCGCGTTACTCCAGCGCGGCGGCTGAGCGTGGGCCAGCTACTTGCCTCGCGGCGGCAGTGGGGGGCGGCGCCGGGATGGCCGCGTGGTGACGTCCGGCGGCCGGGCCGCAGGCCGCTCCTCCAGCGCCGCTACCGCCAGCCGGACGGCTGTTTCCAGTTGCGTGTCCCGGTCCGCGGCCCAGTCCGCCGGACTCATCAGCACCTCGACATCAGGATCGACGCCGTAGTTCTCCACTCCCCAGCCGCCTGACTCAAACCAGAAGGACAGCCGCGGCACCGTCATTTTCGTCCCGTCGACCAGCTCATGTTCGTCGTCATAGCCGATCACTCCGCCCCATGTCCTGGTGCCAACTACCGGCCCGAGCTGAAGTGCCTGAATGGCCCCGGTGACGATGTCACCGTCCGACCCCGCGAACTCGTCAGCCAGCGCGACGATCGGGCCCCGCGGCGCGCCATCGGGATAGGTACCCGGCCGCATGCCGCGCCTGCTGTCCCAGCCAATGACACGGCGATTGAGTTTCTCGATCACCAGCTCTGAGGTGTGCCCGCCGCCGTTGCTCCGGATGTCCACGATCACGGCGTCCCGGAGCATCTCACTGCGCAGGTCTCGCAAGAAGTCGGCCCAGCCCTCGCTGACCATGTCCGGTACGTGCACATAACCGGCCCGGCCACCGGACAGCTCGTGTACCTGGGCCCGCTTGTGCCGAACCCATTCCAGGTAACGTAGCCGCAGGTCCGACCGCAGCGGCACCACGGCGACCTGGCGCGGCTCTCCGCCGCCGCCCGGGCCGATAGTCAGCGCGACCGGCTTGCCTGCCGTCCCGAGCAGAAGCGGCCCGGGCCCCTGCGGACCGACCGGCTGACCGTCCACCGCCAAGATCGCATCCCCGGCGGCGACGCCCGCGCCCGGCGCTGCCAGTGGGGCTCGTGCCCGCGGGTCGGACGCATCGCCCAGGACCGGCCTGGTCACCCGCCAGGTCTCACCGTCACGTTCCAGGTCGGCACCGAGTACGCCGGGCACGTTACTGGCGTTCTGGTGACCACCGCCGAGACCTCTGGCATAGGCGTGCGAGGTGCCGAGCTCACCGAAGACCTCCCAGAGCAAGTCGGTGAAGTCAGCCTGGCTGGCGATGCGGTCCAGCAGCGGCCGGTACTCCTCCCGCACGGCGTCCCAGTCAACATCGGCCATGTCAGCGACCCAGTAGTCGTGCGCCATGATCCGGAATGCCTCGTCGTAGGCCTGTTGCCACAGCGCGGGCGGGTCCGCGGAGAACCGAGCCCGGTGCCGGTCGATTACCACCTTGTCGTCGTCGTTGTCTGGGTCGGCCTTACGGTCGGCGGGCACGACGGTCAGCTTGTCGCGATCGCTGATCACCAGCTTCCTGCCGTCGCCGCTGGCCTCGAACCAGTCGGCTTCGCCGGCCAGCTCCGTGACGGTTCGCTTGGCGAAGTCGAAGCGTTCTAGCGACGGCCGCGGCGCGTCATCGTCCGGTGCCGCCCCGCCTAGCCCCAGCTCGCCCTTAACCGGCTCGCGAAGCCACGTCAGCCCGCCTTTCACCGCGCGCAGCCGGGAGTACCGCGACTCCTGCACCGGCAGCGTCACAACCCGCCCGGCCAAGCCGTCAGTGTCGACAACGACCGGCGCCGGCCCTTTAGCCAAGCCACTATTCTTCGCGCTTGCACCGTGGCCGCCGCTGCTGTCGTCCGGAGAGCTGGCGTCGCCCGCCGAGCGGCCGTCGGCGGCAGCCTTCTTGTCGTCGTCGCCGGCCTTCTTGTCCTCCTCGCCGCTGGCTGACCGGCCCGCGAGCTCCGGTCCGAACGGCGACGGCGCGGCTGCCTGAAGCGGCAGCAGGTACGGCCTGGCTCCGTACGGGAACGACAGGTCGAAGAAATGCGCGTCGTAAATCGGGTCGAAGCTGCGCCGGGACAGAAAGGCCAGGTACTTGCCGTCCAGGCTGAAGACCGGGTCGGTATCAACGAACCGGCCGTCGGTCGCGTCCGTCACCTCGCCATCAGCGACTCTGGCCAGCCGGAGCTTGCGCAGCGCCAGGCCGCCAGGGTCGGCCGGGTGATCGGTCGGCTCCGACCAGGCCAGCCAAGCCGAGTCAGGCGACCAGGCGAGCCCTTTGACTGCGCCATTACCCGACGCGCCAAGCTCGCGGACCTGCCCCGAGGCAACGTCAACCACCCGCAGGTGCCCATCTTGGGCCGCAACTGCAACTGCCGAGCCATCAGGTGCGGCTGCCAGGCCTTGGATCCGGCCTACCTGCCCGACAGCCAGCCGCCGCGCAGTCGCCAAGCCAGCGCTAGGCCCGCCGCCGATTGCCAGCGCGTCGGTTCCGTCCTCATCGGTAGCCCAGACGACCTCACCGGCGGCTCCCAGCACCTGCGGGAACCGGGCCCGAACGCCGGGAACGGCTGCGAGCGCGCGCGCCGGCCCGTCCCGGTGGGTCAGCCAGTGCACCGTGCCGCGCACCTCGACCGCGCTCGCCCGGCCTGACTTGTCCACCGACAGGCTGCCGACGTGATCGGCCGCCGTGATCAGCCGTGGTGCCCGGCCGCTGGCTGGCGTGGCCAGCACGATGTCCAGCCGCACCGGAGCCGCGTCGAGACCGTCCAGCAGCCACAGCTCTCCGCCACAGGAATAGATGACCCGCCGCCCGTCGGTACTGGCCTGCCGCGCGTACCACCCGTCATGGTCGGTGTGCCGGCGCAGGCCGGTCCCGTCCGCGGCGACCGAGTAGACGTTGCCGGTGCCCTCGAAGTCGGACAGGAACGCCAGCCGGTCCCCGACGATCATCGGGCTGCCGAGCTGGCCGCCGATGTCGGCAAGCACTCGCCGGAAGGTGCCGGCGGCGGCAGCATCGAGGCCGTCGCCTATCCACAGTCGTCCGGCCGTGCCACCCCGGTACCGCTTCCAGTACGCCATGTCCTGGCCCCAGGTACCGGTCAAGAGCCCGGTCAGGCCATCCCCGGCCGACATATCACTGACCGGGCCGAATGGCAGGACCCGCTCGGCGCCCAGCCTGCCCGACAGGCCAGTGCCAAGCACCCGCACCCGCATGTGATCGACGAACGCCTGGCCCGCCGGGCTGATGGCCAGCACCTCGCCATCGCCGGTCCAGCCGCAGACCCTGGCCGTAGGCGCGCCCCAGTAACTCAGCCGTTGCGTGCCGCCATCGTCGACGCTCGCGACGTAGACCTCCGGGCCGCCGTCCTTGCTGCTCACATACGCCAGGTGACCGCCGCCGGGCGACAAGCGCGGCCAGCTCGCGGCCGCCTGATCAGCAGTAAACCGCCACGCACGACCGCCGGATGCCGGGGCCAGCCAGACGTCATCGGCCGCTACAAAAGTAACGAGGTCGGACTGGACATGGGGGAAGCGCAAATATCCGGCTGAAGACACCAGGACAGCGTACTGTCGGGCCCGCTGACCCGACGCTACGTTTATGGCTCGGGCGAGCCGACGATGTTCCTGCTTCCGCCGTGGTCGCGCACTCACGCCACTGGAAAATCCAGATCTCCTACCTCGCCCGGCACTGTCGTGTAGTCACGCTCGATGGGCGGGGCAACGGCCGCTCAAGCAGCCCGGCCAGGGCGGATGCCTGTCGGGAGATGAACTTCGCCGCCGATGCAGCTCAGAGCTCCCGTCTCGTCCCGACGGTAGCCGCGGGCGCTGCGCGTCGCCGCCGACCGTGCCGCTGGCCGGCCGCGCATGGCGTTGGCCGACCTGGCAGGCCAGGTCGCCGACGCGCGCGCTCGCCTCGACGTTCTGGAGACCGGCGAAGAAGACGTCACCGACGTGCGGGCGGTCTCCGATGCGTGGGCGGTCGGCCAGGCCCAGGTCACCGGCGGGGAGACCGCGCTGATCGAGCAGTGGAACGGCTCAAGCTGGAGCATCGTGCCCGGAGCGATCGGAGGCACACCCGGCCGGGCCGTTGCCGCGATCTCCCCGACGGACGTATGGGCCCTGACGGACGTGGGGAAGCACGGCGGGGTCTCTGGAGTCGAGAACTGGAACGGGAGCCAATGGAACACCGTCTCACTGCCGACGGCCGAGCCCCTGTATGGCCTCAGCGCGCTGTCGGCCGATGACGAGTGGGCGGTCGGGAGCGGCGGCATAATCCTCAACTGGAACGGCACCCAGTGGAGCCAGATCGCAGACCTAGGCGGCAATGAGAGCCTCGCCGCCGTTGACGTGCTCAGTGCCAACGATGCCCGGACGATCAGCTACAGCGGAACGCTGATCGAGCAGTGGAACGGTACCTCATGGAACGTCGTGCCCACGGCTAGCGGTCTGCCCGCCAATTACGCGGAGGCCGGCGGCTTCATCTGGAGTGGCGGCAGCCTGTCCGGCCTGACCGGAGGGCCGCTGTTCGCGGTCGGCGGCACAGACGGCGGCGGGAGCACGACCGTCGTCCTAGAGCAGCCTCAGGCTTGACCAGCACCAGTCCGTAGCCGTCGGCAACGGCTCGTGAGGGGGGTTACGGAATCGAGGGCTGCTGGGCTATCCGGGTGTCAATCCGGGCCCAGCGGCCCGCGATCGCGCGGGTCCCTCGCTGGTCGACGAAGTCGCGCAGTGCGGCGCCGATCGGATCCGGCGCCTAGTCGGCAAGGAACTGGCGACAAGCCGCAACCGCGGCAGCGGGACAGTGCCCGCCGAAAGTTAGAGGCTCGTCTGATAGAACCTCTAAGTTCAGTTCCTGGACGACGCTGACGACGGGATGGTACGCATGCGCATTGGCGCGGGACTTGACAGCCGCCTCGGCCTGACGTTCGGAGAATTCCGCCAGGCCGGGAGGGATGCGGGCATTCTCGGGTTCGAGAGTCTCTGGACTCCGGCGCTGGGCATTCCAGATCCTTTTCACGTCTGCGCCGCCTGGGCGCAGGACACCACACTGGTGACCGGCATCTCGGTGGTGCCGGTCCCAAGGCTGTGGCGGCCGCTCGGGCTGGCGATGCAGGCCGCGACCGTGGGCCAGATCTCAGGCGGCCGCTTCATCCTGGGCATCGGGACTGGTGGGTACGGCCCGGGGTTCTGGGCATCGGTCGGCTTGCCGGACCGGCCTGTGGCGATCATGCGCGACTACCTCACGGTCCTGCACGGACTGCTGGCGGGCGAAACCGTGACCTATGAGGGACCGGCGCTAAGCGAGCACGGCGCGTCTGTCGGCAAGGCCGCTCTGCCCGAAGTGCCACTGTACCTCGGGGCACTCGGACCGCAGATGCTGCGCCTGGCAGGCGAGCTGGCCGATGGCGCGCTGCTGAACTGGGCGACGCCGGAGCGTATCGGGCAGAGCCGTGCGTTCGTGGCCGAGGGCGCGGCACGGTCCGGGCGCGAGCCCAGGCACGTTGCGCTGACCATGTACGTGCGGGTCTGCGTGGACGACGACGTTGCCGCGGCACGCCAGGCGCTGGGCCGCCAGGTCCTGGGCTATGCCATGGCACTGCCGGGAACGCCGACCACCGCGGGCTACCGTGGCCTGTTCGCGTCGATGGGGTTCGGGGAGATCCTCTCCGAACTTGAGGAGCGCCGCGGCCGGGGCGACCACCTCGACGCGCTCGTGGCCGCTGTCCCTGACGATCTGCTGACGTCGCTCGGCTACTACGGCCCCGCCGCGGGAGCACCGCAGGCCTATGCCCGCCTGTCGGCCGGCCTGGACGAAACGATCGTCAGGGTCGTTACCACCCGGCCAGGCGTGGACAAGGTGCTGGCGACGCTCGAGGCGCTCACGCCCGATCGGATCAGGGCGGCCGCCGAGGACATTGGATGATGAGCATGGCGACGGTGCCGGTCATCGACATAAGCGCGCTCGTCAGCGGCGGACCCGAAGCCGCGCGGGACGCGGCAGCCGGTCAGATCCAGGCGGCGTGCCGCGACCGCGGATTCTTCTACGTGGCCGGCCACGGCGTCCCAGCCGAGTTGCTCGGCGATCTGGCCGACGCCAGCGCGGAATTCTTCGCCTTGCCGGTGGCGGACAAGCTCGAGATCGCCATGGAGCACGGCGGCCGGGCCTGGCGTGGCTACTTTCCGGTCGGCGGCGAGCTGACGTCGGGCCGCCCGGACCTGAAAGAGGGACTGTACTTCGGCACCGAACTGCCGGTCGGCGACCCGCGGGTGCAGGCAGGGACTCCGCTGCATGGCAGCAACCTGTTCCCGCGGAAGGTCCTGCGGCTGCGCCCGCTGGTGCTGGCATATATCGACGTGCTCACGACGGTCGGCCAGGCCGTGCTATCCGGCATCGCCCTCAGCCTCGGTCTCGACGGCGCGTATTTCGCATCCGGGTACACCGCCGACCCCACCATCTTGTTCCGGATCTTCCACTACCCGCCGTCGCCGCCGCAGTCACAGGGCTGGGGAGTGGGCGAGCACACCGACTACGGGCTGCTGACACTACTCGCCCAGGACGATAGCGGCGGGCTGCAGATCGCCGCGCCCGAAGGATGGATCGACGCGCCCCCCATACCGGGGACCCTGGTGTGCAACATCGGTGACATGCTGGACCGGCTGACCGGAGGCTGGTACCGATCCACGCCGCACCGCGTCCGCAACCTCAGCGACCACGGTCGGCTCTCATTTCCCTTCTTCCTGGACCCGGGCTTCGCGGACGAGGTACCGCCACTGCCTGGCCGCGCTGCGGTCGGAGATGGCGGCAGGCCCCGGTGGGATGGCCAGGACCTGCGCGCGTTCACCGGGACCTACGGCAATTACCTCCTTGGCAAGATCTCCAAGGTCTTCCCGGAACTGGGCCAGGACGTGCTCGGCTAGAGCTGGGCCCATTGCGATCGAGCACGCGCACCGCAGCACCGGATCCTGGCGATGCGAGGCGGACCAGACATCAGCGGATGAGCAGGGCGAGGACAGTCAGCATGAGCGGGCCGCGAAGTACTTGGCGCCACAAGTCCAGCGGGAGGGGTCCCAGTGGGGTCATCACAGGGGGCTTTGAGTAGTCGAGCGGCGGACGGGTCACGGTGCGGTAGACCGCGGCCGTGATCCCGCCAAAGATGATCAGACCCAGGCCACGGCTCGATGCCGGCATGCCCAGGACGACCACGGCGCTCCACAGCGCCGCGACGAGCGCGCACGCTGTGATCGACGCCAGGGAGAGGGCACGCTCGCGCGGGGCGAACATGGCTCGCAGAGCAGGGCTGCCAGCCAGTTGCTGCAGCCCGGAGGCCACCGGCAGCGCGAGGCTGTAACCCGCGAGGAGCGCCAGCACTGCCAGCATGTGCGCTGGCAGGACAGGCCGGCAACCCCACCATGCCAGCGTTGCCAAGCCAGCCCGGACAAGCACGTAGGGACGGCGCCGGATGCGCGCCTGTTCCGCCCGCGCCACAGCCCGGCCGTAGCGAGGCCCAAGCCGCACAGATGCCGCCTGGCCTGCGACCTGGAGACGCAACTCGGCGAGGAAGGCGGTCAGCAGGAAGATGTCCATGAAGACCGCGGCCACCTGGCCGGCCGTCCACAGCCCCTGGCCGCGGCTCAGCGCTCTGACATCAATTCGATCAAGCGCGGCGTACGCCAGCCAGGTGGACGCCAACGCCGCCACGATCACGCCGACCAGCAGGGCCGACAGTTCCGCGGGTGATGCTCGCAGGGCAGCGTTGACCGCTATACGCCCGGCGCCGGTCGCCAGCGAACCGAAACCAAAGACCGACAAAGCGCCCATCAACTGGCCGGCGAGATGCAGTATCCGGTCCACGGCCGCACAGGCCTGCGCCCAGACGGCCGCACTTGTCAGCGTGACCGCTCCCAGCCCGCCCACCACGATGGTGATCAGGACACTGCCGACGGCGGCATGTGCAACTGGCACGAGCACCACGCCGGTCAGTACGACCGCGGCGGCGATCAGCGCCACGAACCGCGGACGCAGC
This sequence comes from Streptosporangiaceae bacterium, assembly GCA_030041135.1. Taxonomy (GTDB): domain Bacteria; phylum Actinomycetota; class Actinomycetes; order Streptosporangiales; family Streptosporangiaceae; genus JAJYUU01. The sequence goes on from JASHOL010000295.1 coordinate 18,882, forward strand.
AGGTCACGGCGCCGCACCGGCGCGGTCAGCAGCCAGAACCCGAATGCCCGGCCGACGGTAAGCGGACCAGCCGTCCTCAGCATCCATACCAGGCCGCTGAATAGCAACAGGACGGCAGTCACGAGGAACAGCCGGCCAGGCACGGAAGGCGACGCGTGCGCTGGTTCCGTTACCAGGCGCCACAACGGTCCGAGCGTTCCCATTACGACGACAGCCAGCATGGCCGCCGCGAAAGCCATTATGTAAACCCACTGGAAGCGCTGCCAGATGCTCCATTCGGCCCAGGCGGACCGCCGACTGCCCGATCCCGCGCGCAGCCGGTGACGCGGCAGGCGGCCTGGCACGGCCGGTGGGCCGAGTGCAGCGAGGCGGGAACGGGCGGTCACGACTGGACGCCGAGATGCACCACGCGGTCGGCCACCGCACGTACTAGTCGGTGATCGTGGGTCGCTATCAGGACGCCATGCTCCAGTTGCTTTTCTCGCAGCAGCAGCCCGGTCAGCCAGCGCCGGCCGGCTCGGTCCAGACGCTGCTCGGGCTCATCTAGGACAACCAGGACGCGCGGACGCGCGAAACACGCGGCCAGGCGAAGGCGTCGCCGCTGACCGCTGGACAGCGCCACCGGAAACCGGTCAGCTACCGTGCCCAGGCCAGCCTGCATCAGCAACTCGGCCGCGTGGGCATCAGGAGCCGGGTCACCATGCGCGCACAACAGCAAGGACAGATGCTCGGCCACCGTCAGGTCGCCGAAGCAGTCAACGTCCTCCATCAGCGACGCCAGCCGGCGGCGGGTATACGTCTCGTGCTCACGCAGCGGACGACCGTCCAGTTCCACCGTCCCGGCCGACGGCCGGTCAGCCCCGATCACGCAGCGCAGCAGTGTGGTCTTGCCCGAGCCATTCGGCCCGACCACCGCGACTGCCTCACGCGCGCCGACCTGCAGGTCAACGCGATCCAACACCCGGACCCAGCCGAAACTGCGGACCAGCCCGGATACCGACAGCAGCGGCGCGCACTGGTCAGGAGCTATAACGCGCCCTTCTGGGCAGCACGACATGCAACCACCTCGGCGTTCCAGCGGATTCCGGCAGGGAAATCAGACTGACCGCCGCGTGCTGGTCACCTACAGGCGGACCAGCCAGCGCACGGCGTTTGGTACCCAGGCCGTGCGCGAAGTCAGGCGGTCAGTTCGCCCAGGCCAGCGTGGGTGCCCTGGCTCGCGTATGGCCGGGCGCGTCCGGAGCGACCTCGCCGGACACTACGCTGGCAAGCGGATTCCCGCACTGTCCCGTCAGGTGCCAGGTTTGTCGGCGAACGAGTGTCGTGCCGACGGCCCCGGCAAGGTGCGCGATGACCCCGAGGACGACTGCGGTCAGCCCGCGCTCCCGCGCTGGCGCAGCAGTGGCGTGGCAGGAGAAAGTCTGAGGCCCTCCGCTGCCGGCGCGTTCTACCCGGACGTCGGCCGCGGCCTGCGGCGCGGCCGGATGCTTCACCCGCTTGCCTAGCCTAGCTAGGCCCCCGAATGCGGCGGATCTGCGTCGACGGCCCTGGCTAGCTCGGCTGCGGCATCCGCGCCGACGATCGGCGTTAGCCAGGCGGCAAGCCGGGCAGCGTCCAGCTCGAGGCCGGAATGGGTGCCATAGAGGTCCTCGGCGCCAGGTGAGCTAGGCAGCAGGATCTTCCACACAGCGGGTCCGCTGCCGTCTTGCCCGGTATCGAAAGCGAGGACGCAGCGGATGGCTGCCGCGCCCCGCTGCGATTGCAGCCGGCAGGCTCAGACCGCTTCCTGCCTGAGCGCGTCCACTTCGGCGAGGAGTGTCTGGGTCATCCACGCGGGCAGCATCGTGCCACGCGGGTCCGCCCCGATGATGGCCTTCCTGATGATGGCTTCCCGCTCCGGCGTGAGCCGAGGATGCGCGCGGGTGAACGGCTCGGTACGGGTCTGCCCGGCTGGGCGTGGCGCGGTGTCCGCCGCGAAGTACTCCCCGATGTAGTGGCGGTAGCGACCGGCGATGCGCTCTTCTGTTGCGGCCTGGTCCTGCTTGCCAGCCAGGTAGTCGGCGAGCGGCTCGCTCCAGATGCTGCGCCCGATCGCGAACCCGGCATAACCCTGCAGCGCCGCCGCGATGTCCAGCCAGTGGTCGAGCTGCGCCTGGGGGGCGTTGCGTCCGAGCACGATGCACTCGCTCGGCGGGCCAGGGCTGGACTTGATGGTGTCCAGGACGAGCTGGGCACCTTCGGTGGTCTCGTAACCCTCGAGCTTCCAGACACTCGGGTGCACTCCGGCCCCGGCAAGCTCGGTGATCACCCCAGCCGTCAGCTCCGGGCGCTCGTGCGCGTCGTAGAGCGCTTGATCCTCGTGGCGGGCGAGCTGCTCGCGGGTGGGGGGCACCAGCAGCTCCAGCAGCCACCGGCGCCGGTTCCCGATGACCCAGTCGCTGAGCCGTTTCAGCGTCGCGGTCTGCGCCTGCTGAAGGTCGGCCGGGTCGGCGGGGTTGAACCGGACCAGGGCCTTCACCCAGTCCGGGTCGAACGCTTCGATGTGCTCGCCGAAGTCGTCCCCGTATTCGAACTCCAGCCGGTCAGAGCCGCTGACCTCGACCGGCATGGCAAGCTCAAACCCGGCGTCCCTGGCCTTGCGGGCAACGTCGGTGCCGAGTTCTTCGTCGACTAGAACGCCGAGCCGACTGCCCGCAGGCTGCGTGCCCGCTACCGGCTGGGCCGCAGTGAAGATCAACGACTTCGCTGCGCGCATGCTGGCAAGCTGGTCGGCTGTCGGGGTTCCGGTGACGCCGAACAGCGTGCGCTTGAACGAGTCGCGCTGGTCCATCGCGAGGATGAACAGCGGCTGTGCCGCCGAGGGCAGCCCGCCGTGCGGCCAAGTTGCTTCGGTCATCATCCCTGCCCTTCAGCCCGGCTCCTCAAGTCTGACATCCCGTGCGTGGCAGCCGAAGGGGGGATCGTCGGCCGGTGGCAAGGTGATGCGGTCCGGGCACATGGGTATGCCAGAAACAGTTAGATCCCAGGAAATTGACCCTGCTGCCCGGCGACCGCCGGCAGCCGAGCCCGACATGACGGCGAGCCACGACGGCATGAGATCACCAGTGCCGAACTCAGACTGAGGTTGTACTCGCCCTGGAAGAAAGTCGCTGGGGCGTATCGAGCAGCCTGGACAGTTTCGACGCACTGCGCGGGCCAGCGGCGGTCCGGTTCGTGGCGCGATTTGCGACTAAAAGGAGCGGGCGTTCTTAGCCACCTGAATGCAACACCAGGATGGAGGTCTCACTATGGCCACGGCGAAACCGACCTGGCAGCCTAACGAAGAACACGGGCCTGTCACGACACGAAGCCCTCTCCCAGACACGGTATTCGCATTCCCTAAGCAGCGGAAAGAGCCGCTCACCGATGCTGAGCATGTCAGGAATGCGGTTGCGAGATTCGATCAGGTTATCGACGTCTCTGACGCCGACCGCGCCCTGGCCTTCGCGAATATCGAGAAGGCAGCGAGCTACTACGACGTGGACCTTTCTGAGACCGACTGGCACCAGCTGGGCGTCCATCCCCAGCCGCGGCGCGGCGAGAGCGCGAGAAAGGGCGCGGAAACGCGCACGAGAACCGGAGAAGCCGAGGAAGCAGCACGCAAAGGCGCCGCGACGCGCGAACGGCTCGGGATTGCTGAGAAAGCAGCGAAGAAGGCTGCCGATACCCGCCGCCGTGAGCGACAGCAGAAAGAGGACCGTGAAGCACTCTAGCTCTAGCCTCGGTCAGCCATCTAGCCTCGGTCAGCCATCTAGCCTAGGTCAGCGCTCTAGCCTCGGTCGGCGCTCTAGCCTCGGCCAGCGACCCACGAGCCCGTGCCTGCTGCCACGGCAGAGGCGCTCACCCGCCCTGGACGTGGCGACGCGGCGCGGCTGACATTCGAGAAGATGATGCTCGGCTATGCCAGGTTGGCCCCTGCGCCGCCCGCCTTCCTGGCCTCTGATTCTGGGCTTACCTGCGCTCCGCTCCGCGCACCTCAAACGCCAGGAGGATGTCGGAGAATCCCCGGAACAGCGCGAAGAAGCCGACCCAGATCAGCAGCAGCAGCGCCCGTGCAGGAAACTCCTGCTGCGAGACCCAGAAGCCGAGCAGGATCTCGAGCACGCCCGCGGTCATGCCTAGCCACCAGGCCGGATTGATGTCCCGCGCGGAGATCGACGTGACCAAGTCGAGGCTGCCACGGAAGATCAGCAGCAGCCCGAAGATCGTGGCCAGCGCCCAGAACGCCCCGAACGGGCTCGCAAACGACCAGCATGCCGCGAACAGGAACACGATCCCCATCGCCACGTGCGCCCAGCGCCACCGCGACCGGATCGAGGCTATGAGGAGCTCACTGAACCAGCCGCCCAGGAAGACCACGCCCATGAGCACGCCGACGGCGACCACGGAGGAGACCCGGAACCGCAAGACGATCAAGGAGATGACCAGCCACGCGATCCCGGTGGCGAGGAACATCCACCACGGCCCGGCCAGCTGATCCAGCATTGTATCGACCCTGCCGCGAGCACCGGCGCCCGTCGGCGACTGGAAACCTACGTTCATGTCCGTATCCCTTCGCACGCCCGCCTCCACAGTCTCATTTGACACGGTAAATGACCATGGGGGCCGAGCCCGAGAATTCGCCCGTCACTCGTATCCCGGGCACAGCAGGCGAGGGCACGGCAGACGAGCACGGCAGACGAGCACGGCAGACGGGCGAAGGCGACAGCCAATCCCCGAGCGCGGCTTGCGCCAGAGCTTCAGCTCCGGCGCAGGCTCAGTCCCAGAGACATGAACTGGTCGAAAGGCCGGTGGTAGCCGCGCTCGATGTGCGCGATGCCGCGAAGTACGGACGGTTCGTCGGCAACGGCCGCTGCTAGCACACCGGAGAAACCGGCGCGCACGTCAGGTAGCGTCACGTCCGCGCCTCGCAGCTTGGATCCGCCGCGGACCACCGCTGAGTGCACGGCGTCGGTGTCGTGGAATCGGCAGGCGGGACCGCCCAGGCACGCTGCGAACACCTCGATCTCGCAACCCATCTGCTGCAGGGCAGGCACATAGACGAGCCGATTCTCGAAGACCGTCTCGTGCAGGACCGACATTCCCTCCGCCTGCGTGAACAGCACAAGCAGCGGCTGATGCCAGTCGGTCATGAATCCAGGGTGGGTATCGGTGTGCACGGCGGCGGGGCGCAGGCCGTCCGTTGCCGTCGCGGTGATCCACTCGTCGGTGATATCGAATCGAGCGCCCATCTTGGCCAGCGTGGTGATCGCGGTGACCAGCCGGTCCTGCGCACAGCCGTGTACCCGGACCTCGCCGCGCGTGATCAACCCGGCCACCAGGTAGGAGAACGCCTCGATCCGGTCCCCGGCCAGCCGGGTGGAAGCGCCGCGCAGCGCGCGGACGCCCTCGATGACGATCCGCCGGTCAGGGCTTAGCTCGATGTGCGCGCCCATCCGCTGCAGGAACAGCGCGAGCTCGACCACCTCGGGCTCGGTCGCCGCGTTGCAGAGCACGGTCTTGCCTTCGGCCAGCACCGCAGTCAGGAGGACGGCCTCGGTCGCCCCGACGCTGGGGTAGGGCAGGTCTATGCGCGTGCCGCGCAGCCGGCTGGCCCGTGCCGTGATGCCGTCCGCGCCCACACTGACCTCCGCGCCGAGAGCTCTTAGCGCCGCCACGTGGAAGTCGACCGGCCGCCGGCCGATCGCATCGCCGCCGACCAGCGGCACGAACGCCTCTCCGGTCCGGTGCAACAGCGGCCCGAGCATCAAGATCGGGATCCGGTTCAGCCCAGTGAATGCCTGCGGAACTCTCGGCTGTATCGCTTCGCCGCCGCCGATCGTGATCTCGTCGCATTCCCGGCATACTTCGAACCCGACGGACTCCAGCATCGCCGCGGTGATATCGACATCGCCGACTTCGGGCGCATTACGGATCTTGCTCGGCCCGCTGCCAAGCATCGCCGCCACCATGTGCTTGGTGACTGCGTTCTTCGATCCGCGCACGGCGATGTCGCCGCGCAGCGGTCCGGAAGGTTCGACTTGCCAGGTTTGCGTCACGCCACCACTCTAGGCAACCGAAGCCTTGCTCCGCCATCAGCTCGCTCGCGGT
>JASHOL010000296.1 GCA_030041135.1 Streptosporangiaceae bacterium
GCGCCGAACTAGTGGTGCAACTTGCAACGGGGGCCGTGCGTCGGTAAGAGTTCTGGGCACAGGCATCGCGGGGCTAGTGGGTTGGCGGGCTGGGCGGGGATCGCAGTGCCACGGGCCGCAAAGGAGAGGATGGCATGGACCGCAATGCCGGGGCCGGCGCCGCGGCCGACGACGGCGAAGACGCGCCAGAACCGATTCGCACGCTGATCGTGGACGATCATGCTCTGTTCAGGCGCGGGCTTGAGATGGTCTTGGAGGCCGAAGCTGACATCGAGCTTGTCGGCCAGGCCAGCGATGGCGAGGAGGCGGTCCAGAGGGCCGGTGAGTCGCTTCCCGACGTGGTCTTGATGGATATCAGGATGCCGCGAAGCAGCGGGATCGAAGCTTGCCGGGCGCTCAAGGGACTCGTGCCGAGCGCGAAGATCGTAATGCTGACGATCAGCGACGAGGAGGAGGACCTCTTCGAGGCGATCCGCGCGGGAGCCAGCGGCTACCTACTCAAGGACATCCCGCTAGATGAGGTCGCCGACACTGTCCGCGCCGTCAACGGTGGCCAGTCGTTGATCAACCCGTCGATGGCCGGCAAGCTGCTCACGGAGTTCGCCGCGCTGGCGCGCCGTGAGGAGGAAGAACCACCGCAGCAGGTTCCCGCACCCAGGCTGACCGAGCGCGAGATTGAAGTACTCCGCCTCGTCGCTAGGGGAATGAACAACCGGGACATCGCCAGGGCGCTCTTCATCTCGGAGAACACCGTCAAGAACCACGTGCGCAACATCCTGGAGAAACTCCAGATCCACTCGCGGATGGAGGCCGTCATGGTGGCCGTGCGGGAGAAGCTCATCGAGTTCGGCTGAGGCGCGGCACGCCGCCGCGATGGCGCTCCGGCCAGCCCGCGCGCCCGCCGCGCCTGGCCGCCACCGTCCGGCGCGTAGGCCAACCCGACCTCCCTGGCGGCCATCGTCCCAGCGCAAATGCTCGGGCCGACCATGTCGTCGTCCATTCCGGCACTACTGGGCGCACCCGCACCCAGCCTGGCCCCGGCTGGCCATTGCACCACTCATTGCGAGCAAAATGCGGTATTTAGTCGGTATCTACCGGTCACGCTCTGTCGTTTCACCGACTCCGTCCCCGCAAATACGGACAGATCCGTCAGAAATCGGGACCGAGTCGATGAAATCTGGTCCCCCGTCGGAGCAGATAAGGCCTCAGCGGTCTGCGCCGCGACGTGATGAGGCCTCAGCGGTCTGTGCGCCGACGCGAGTATGACTGTTTAATCCTGAATGTCGAGGGGGCAAGGGCGCTGAGTGCACAGCCGGTCAGCGCGGTCGCCTCGACTGCGGCCCGGACGACACGCAACGTGACTCCCTGGCCCGGTGCGGCGTGATGGCGGCCCGAGGCCGCGGTGGCCCGCGCGATCGGGCACATCGCCGCAATCCTGTTATGGCCGCACCTTCTGAGGTGGCCCGGGTATCGCGGGCAGGATGTCCAGCGCGCGACCCCTCCTCGGTATGCGTGCCGGACGGCCGTCCGGTCGGCCCCGTGATCGCGCTAGCCCCGCCGCACCATCCGGCACCGGGAATGCCGGCCGCGGACGGCCGTCCGGTGACGGCCGGGGCGGCGGGAAGCCATCACGCATTGTCAGGTCTAGCCTGACGGTGTACCGTCGGGCAGAACGAGTGTCAGGCTGAGCCTGACATTGCTGGTGTGCGGAGGACTTCGGTGGCTACAACTGAGTTGGCAGCAGGACCGGTGTGCACGTTCTGCCTGAAGCCGTCGGCCGACGTGGAGACGATGGTCGCCGGACCTGGCGTCTACATCTGCAACGAGTGCGTCGACCTTTGCAACAAGATCATCGCGAGCAAGCCGGAAGGCAAGAAGGACCCGGATCCCGATGCCTGGCAGAAGCGGCTTTCCGACGACGAGCTGCTTGGCCTGCTGCCCAAGATCGCGGCGACGTCCAGCCATGTGGATCAGCAACTGACTCGCTGGGTGCGCGAGGGGCGCCGTCGCGGTATGACCTGGACCAGGATTGGCGAGACTCTCGGGATGACGCGTCAGTCCGCCTGGGAGCGCTTTTCCGGCGAGGACTAGGTCCAGCGCAGGCGAAGTGCGGATCCGGGTCGGCGGGGCCCGGCGAGGACTAGGCGCCGCGCCCGGCCAGGGCGACCTGCAGGCGCGGCCGCAATTCCGCGGGCTCGACCTGCTCGAGCCTGACGCTGTCGCAGCCGACCCACGACGCCGCCTCGACCAGTGCCTTGGCCATCGGCTCGACCGCCGACGGTCTGTCCATGCTGAGCTTGCGCGCGATGAGCGTGGAACCGTCACGCGCCGGGTCGACCCGGCCGACCAGGCGGCCACCGGCGAGCAGCGGCATCGCGTAGTAGCCGTGAACTCGCTTGGGCGGGGGCACGTAGGCCTCAAGGCTGTGCTCAAAGCCGAACACGCGCAGGGTCCGCCTGCGGTCCCACACCAGCGAGTCGAACGGAGAGAGCAGGGTGGTCCTGTGCCGGCCTCGGCGCATGAGCCCGCCGTCGGCCTGCAGGGCGGCCGGGTCGGCCCACGCGCGCACCGGCTTCTGGCCCCGCCGGGACGCGATCTCGACCGGCACCAGGTCCGCTGACTCGGCGGCCCACGCTGGTGTGGGCCTGAGCCCGTTCCCCTCCTGAGCGACTTGCCGCAGGTAGGCGCCGCCATACACGATCCGCTGGTAGTCAGAGAGGTCGGCGTGGGTGACGACGCCGAGCGCGCGGGCGGCGACCGCGGCCAGGCGTATGAGGCACTCCGCATCGCTCAGGTCGACGTCCGCCAGGCCGTCGGGCAGCACCCGCTCGGGCAGGTCGTAGACGCGACGCCAGCCGACCCGGCGGGCGCAGATGACGTCTCCGGTGTCGAGCAGCCACTCCACTGCAATCTTGGTGTCCGACCAGTCCCACCACGGTCCGCCCTTCTTGGCGCCACCGAGTTCGGTCGCGGTCAGCGGTCCCTCCGCGCGGATCCGGGCCAGCACCTGCTCGCAGATCCCCGGGTGGCTCTGGTGCCACCGATGGCCCCTGGCCTGGAACGCCCGGCGCCGGAAGGCGTAGTACGGCCACTCTTCGATCGGCAGCACGCACGCGGCGTGCGACCAGTACTCGAACGCCGTGGGCCGGCGGGCGTGCCAGTATGCCCGCTCGACCTTCGTCCGGCCGATCGCGCCGAGCCGGGCGTAGGCGACCAGCTCGTGAGAGCGGGCCAGGACACTGATCGTGTCAAGCTGGACGCCGCCGACCCGCCTGAGCATGCCCGCGACCCCGCCGGCGCGCCCTTCGGTGCCGAGCAGGCCCTGGGCGCGCAGCGTCAGATGGCGCGCTTCATCTGGACTGAGGGTGAATTTGGGCGCAGGAAGCTGACGGTCGGCCACACACGGAGATTAACGGCAGCTACCGACAGTCTTGCCCGGGCCTGCCCGAGAGCAGCCATCAGTCGCGAAACCAGAGCAAAACACTCAAAATATGCTAAGCAGACAAAGCTGGTTAGTTTAGTACCAGTCGTCGAAAATGCCAGACGCCATGGCCAGCAAGAGGCCGAGGACCGCAAAGCCGAGGGACACCCAGAACAGCCACCAGATACCGAAGACCAGGGCTAGACCTCCGGCCACGAAGCCGACAAGGATCATGCTGACGGCCACCCAGGACACCGGTCGGCCGCTGAAGTGCGGAAAGTGAACCGGGGTCCCAGGTACCTGGGAGACGAACGGGGCTGGCTCGGTGGACGCGCTGGCACCCAGACTCCCCGAGCCGGCCGCGATGCCTCCCGCGGTGCCTGGTTCTACCTGCTCTGCCATGCGCGCTGCTCCTCTTCTCCTGCCGCCTGGCCAATGTACCTATCATTGTTATAAGGGGGCTATCCGGGTAGGCACCCGCCCCCCATCCGTGAGTCGTTACCACCGCGTGGTGCTCAGACGGGCTCGGCATTGCAGGGCGGGTCGCCTACGATGACGGTAAGCCACCACGGCAGGTTCCGGCATGCCTTTGATCGCCCTGCCAGGCCGCTCGCGACCGGGCGGCCCGCAGGCGAAACCGAGGCTCCGCCAGACGCCGGCCGGACGGCACAGCTAGACCCGCAGCTAGACCGCAGCTAGACCGCAGAGCCAGAGACGACGTTGCCAGACCACGTAGCCCGACCGCAGAGCCAGACGATCCTCAGGGAGCGCGACCACAAGTGCCAGCCATAATCGATAGCGTCCTTCGCGCTGGCGAGGGCAAGACGCTGCGCAAGCTCAAGACGATCGTCACTCAGATCAACTCGATCGAGGAAGAGTTCCGCGCGATGAGTGACGCCGACCTGCGCGCGATGACCGACGAGCTGCGGCAGCGGTACCAGGACGGCCAGTCGCTCGACGACCTGCTGCCAGAGGCCTTCGCCACCGTCAGGGAGGCATCAAGCCGGGTTATCGGACAGCGGCACTTCGACGTCCAGCTCATGGGCGGGGCGGCGCTGCACATGGGCAACATCGCCGAGATGAAGACCGGCGAGGGCAAGACCCTGACCGCAGTGCTGCCGTCCTATCTCAACGCGCTGGCCGACCGGGGCGTGCACGTCGTTACGGTGAACGACTACCTGGCCAAGTACCACGCGGAGTGGATGGGGCGGATTCACCGCTTCCTCGGCCTCAAGGTCGGCGTGATCCTGTCGGACATGACGCCAGATGTCCGGCGCGAGCAGTACGCGGCCGATGTGACCTACGGCACGAACAACGAGTTCGGCTTCGACTACCTCCGCGACAACATGGCCTGGGGCCTGGAGGAGTGCGTCCAGCGCGGCCACGCCTTCGCCATCGTGGACGAGGTGGACTCGATCCTGATCGACGAGGCCAGGACCCCGCTGATCATCAGCGGGCCGGTCGACCAGAACAGCATCTGGTATCAGACCTTCGCCAGGATCGTGCCGCGGCTGCGCCGGGGCGAGGAGGGTGAGGGCGACTACGAGGTCGACGAGAAGAAGCGGACCGTCGGCATCCTGGAGTCCGGCGTCGAGAAGGTCGAGGACGAGCTCGGCATCGACAACCTGTACGAGAGCGTCAACACATCGCTGATCAGCTTCCTGAACAATGCGCTCAGGGCCAAGGAGCTGTACCACAAGGACAAGGACTACGTCGTGATGAACGGCGAGGTCCTGATCGTGGACGAGTTCAC
>JASHOL010000297.1 GCA_030041135.1 Streptosporangiaceae bacterium
GAGGGCGCGGACGAACGCTCGGGGATCTGCCACGAGGGTTGACGTCCCGCGCGCACTCGCTCCGGTCTCACGCCGGCCAGTCGCGGGTGCTCCCGGCCGTACCGCCGCCGGTCACCGCGGACAGGAAAATGGGCAGTACGCCGCCCGGATCCTCAATGGCGGCCGTGCCTGCAGCGGTCAGCTGCTCAGCGGTCTTCGCGCCGTACACCAGCTCGCGCCACGACCGCACGGTCCCGCTGAAGCGGACGTCCCACATGGCAGGCTCCTCGGCCACCGCCTCCAGCGACCGGCTGGTGGCGCGGAACGTCCAGTGTCCCGGCACGGCATCGTGCACGTCGACCGCAACCGTAACCGGCGCGCCAACGACTGCGGGCCGGTAGGAGTCCTTGAGCGCGGCCGTTACCCAGCCGAAAACCTGCGCCGGGTCGAAGCGCTCCTCGAGCGTGTCGTAGTCGATGGCGGTGTCGCTTGGAGGCCGTCGCGCGGACGAAATCGCGGCGTAGTCGCCGACCGCCTTGAAGGTCACCAGCCCTGACTCGTCGGCGCTGGCGGCCAGGCTGACCATGATCGTCCGATCGGCCACCGAATCCGCGCGTGCTCGGAGGGTGATCGGCTGTGAGGTACGCGTGGGAGCCAGGTAGTCGATCGTCATCCGCCGCGTCGCCACCGCCGCGCCGCTTTCCTGCGCGGCCACGAAACCCATCACGTGATCAGCCAGCGTGGCGAGGAAGCCGCCGTGCGCGATCCCCGGCGCGGCCTGCGACGCGCTCGGCACGGCGAGGTGCACGACCGCTTCGCCGGCGTCCCAGTCCATCTGCAGCCGCAGCCCGCCGCCCGCCGCATCCGCTGTTATCCATTGGATCGAGTTGCTGTACCGCATGTCAGACATTGTCCGCCTATCCGGACGGGCTCGTGGAACCTGGCCGCGGGCCGCCGCGATGGGCCCGCGGGCCGCCCCGGCCGCCTCCGATCCCAGGGCACCTGCGGTCGCCGGGCCGGGGCCTGGCACGCTGTTATTCAAGCGAGGGGGCGAGCGAAATGAGCAATTCGCCGCTGCGCCCGGACGAAGTCCTGGCGGGCAGGCTGGCCGAGGCGCGCAAACTGCTGAGCGAGGTGAGGCTGCCCGCGGCCGATGCGGACCGACTGCGTCGGCAGTTCATCGCCGTCTGCGATGCGATTAAGGCGCCTGAGGCTGACCCGGATACAGGGTTGCGCCGGCTCGCCGCATTCATGACCACGCTGGAGCAAGCATCCGCGAAAGCTCCCGGAAATAGCAGCCATAGCGAAGAGTCCATGCCCTAAGCCACATTTCGCCGACGGGTGGGTTGTGTCAGCACCGTGGTAGCCGGCATGCCTTCGTTTCCGCGAATGTATTTGTGCGATGATGCTGGAACCCTTAATTTCAGGGCCATCAGAGGTCGCGAGCCCGGCTTCCCAGTCCGCGCGACCTCCCGCTTGGGGGAACTGCAGGAGCGTGGAAATGAACAAGCGTGACCTAGTCGATGCAATTTCCAGCCGAATGGGCGACAAAAAGACGGCGACCGAGGCTGTCAATGCCGTCCTGGACACTATCCAGCAAACGGTCGCGAAGGGCGACAAGGTGTCGATAACAGGATTCGGCGTTTTCGAGAAGACGGTGCGTCCGGCTCGCATTGCACGTAATCCTGCTACCGGGGCCGCAGTCAAGGTACCGAAGACCTCTGTCCCCAAATTCCGGGCTGGTGCGGACTTCAAGGCGATGGTCGCAAAGAAGCGATAGCACTGGGAGTCGGCGAGCGCGGGGGAGCGGGGACCGAGACTTCTCCGCTCCGCTGCGCTTGCCGTCGGCCGAGGGCTAGCGCAGGCCGGGCCGCCTGCTGAGCGCCGCGCGTATCAGCCGGTCGATGACCTCAGCGAACGGCACCCCGGTTGCTTCCCACATCTTCTGGAAGTACGAGGCGGGGGACAGGCCAGGCATCGTGTTGATCTCGTTGATCAAGACCTGGCCGTCAGAGGTGTAGAAGAAATCGACGCGGGCCAGACCTTCGCAGGACACGGCCTCGAAGGCGGCCGCTGCGAGCCTGCGGATCTCTGCTATGGCGCCGTCGGGGATGGGCGCCGGGATCGCCATGCCGCTGGCCGAGTCCAGGTACTTGGCCTCGAAGTCCCAGAACTCCTCGCCGCCGTCGACGAGCAGCTGACCAGGCAGGCTCGTGTCCGGCGGCGCTCCGTCGATGCCCTGCAGCACCGACACCTCGACCTCCGCGCCGTCGATCGCCGCCTCGACGAGCACCTTCGGGTCGTACGCTCGGGCCAGGGCGATGGCCTCGTGCAACTCGCCGATGTCGGTGGCCTTGGACGTGCCGATGCTCGACCCGCCCCGCGCGGGCTTGACGAACAGCGGCCAGCCCAGCTGGGCGATGTCGTCCTGCACCCGCTTGGCCTCGACCGACATCTGCCCGCCCGGGCCGGCGGGCCAGTCTCGCTCGTGCACGACGACGTACGGCCCGACCGGCAGTCCCTTGGACTTGAAGATCAGGTTCATGTACTCCTTGTCCATGCTGACCGCGCTAGCCAGCACCCCCGCGCCGACGTACGGCACACCTGCCATCTCCAGCAGGCCCTGAATCGTGCCGTCCTCGCCGTAGGGCCCATGCAGCACCGGCCACACCACGTCCACGTCCCCGAACAGCTGCGGGATGTGAGCCGGGGCGCTGGCCACCAGCCCGCCTCCCTCGGCCAGCACAGCCTCGGCCCCCGCCGGCGCGCCCACCGCGGACCAGGGCACGACCTGAGTGCCAGGCACCGCCGCCGCCGCCACCGAGGGCAGCACGTCACCCTCGATCGCAAGCCGGTCCGGCTCGTCCGCAACCTGCACCCAGTGGCCGTCGGCGGTGATCCCGATGGGAACGACCTCGTACTTGGTACGGTCGATCGCCGCCAGGATGTTGCCGCCCCCCATGCACGAAACCGGGTGCTCCGGCCCGCGCCCGCCGAACACCACCGCGACCCTGATCTTGCCCTGCCCGTTCACCTGTCCTCCAGTCCTGGTTGACCAACCGCCAGCAAGTGCACCGTCTGGCTGAGGCTCACTTCCCCCTCGTCAGTGACCGTAACGCTCCGGCTTATCCGATCTGCTGGCCAGCATCAGGGCAGCCTGCCCGATGTCCAGCCCGTCATGGATGACCGCCACGATTACCTCGGTGATTGGCATCTCGACGCCGTGCGCGCGGGCCAGCTCCAGCACCGGCTGACAGGACTTCACGCCCTCGGCTCGCTCCTGAGTGGTCGCCTCGACCTCGGCCAGCGGCAGGCCGCGGCCGAGCAGCTCACCGAATGTCCGGTTCCTGGAAAGCGGAGAGCTGCAGGTCGCGACCAGGTCGCCCATCCCGGCGAGCCCCGCGAACGTATGCTGATCGGCCCCGAGCGCAGCGCCGAGCCTGGCGATCTCGGCCAGGCCCCTGGTGATGAGCATGGCCCTGGTGTTGTCACCCAGGCCCATCCCCACGGCGATCCCGACCGCCAGCGCGATCACGTTCTTCACCGCGCCGCCGAGCTCGCAGCCCACGACGTCGGTGTTCGTGTACCGCCGGATGTAACTGACGTGACAGGCCTTCTGCAGGTGCGCCGCCGTCGCCTCGTCGGCGCACGCCACCACGGTGGCCGCGTATTGCCTGCTCGCGATTTCCAGCGCCAGGTTAGGTCCGGAGATCACGCCGATGCGCTCTGGCGGCGCCCCGGTCACCTGGGCGATGACCTGGCTCATCCGGTCCCCGGTTCCGTGCTCGATGCCTTTCATCAGGCTGACTAGCAGGGCATCGGGCGGCAGCAGGTCGTGCCAGGCGGTTAGGTTGTGCCGCAGCGTCTGGGCCGGGACGGCGAGAACCACGAGCTCCGCGTCGGCCAGGGCCACGGCGGGCTTGGCGGTCGCGCGGAGAGCCGCCGGAAGGACGATCCCCGCCAGCCGGTCCGGGTTCTGATGGGTTGCCGTGATGGCCTGCGCAAGCTCGGGCCGCCGGCACCACAGGATGACGTCGTTCCCGGCATCGGACAGAACCTGGGCGAACGTCGTTCCCCACGACCCGGCTCCGAGTACGGCTGCCCTCACGGCTTTATGCTGCCCTCGGGGCCGTCGCTCACGGTACTCTCCTGCAGCAGAGTGCTCTCCTGCAGCAGAGTGCTGTCCTTGGCCGCGGTGCTGTCCTGCAGCGCCAGAAGATCCTGACGGAGCTTGCGGCGCGCAACCGCGGGGTGGTACGGCTCGGCTGGCGGTGTCTCGCCGCGCAGTTCGCCGAGCAGGTCCGCGACATCCTTCATGATCTTCGCCGTCATCGCCCGCAGCACCTGGCTGGTGGCCGGCTGGTCGGCGAACTCCGACAGGTCCACCGGCGGCCCGGCCACGATCTTCACGGTCTTGCGGGGCAGGAGCCTTGGCACGAAGTTCCCGTAGGGCAGGATCCGCTCGGCACCCCAGTGGGCGATGGGGATGACCGGCGCGCCGGTCTCCAGAGCCAGCCTCGCCACCCCGGTCTTGGATACCATCGGCCACTTGTCGGGGTCCCTGGTCACCGTCGCCTCGGGGTAGAAGATCACGCACGCGCCGTTGCTGGCGACCATCTCGGCCTCGCGCAGCACCAGAGCAGCGTCGGTCTGCCCGCGGTAGACCGGCAGCTGACCCAGCTTCGTGATGATCGTGCCCAGCACCGGGATCGTGAACAGGGACGACTTCGCCAGGAAGACGGGGTAGCGGCGGGCGCTGTCGGCGAACAGCGAGACCGCGAATATGTCCATGTACGACAGGTGGTTGGCAGCCAGGATGGTCGCCCCGTCGGCCGGAATGTGCTCCTGGCCGCGCCAGTCGAGCCGCATCATCATCCGGATACCCGGCCGCAAGATGACCTTAGACGCATTCCGCCACGCGTTCGAATAGCTGCCATCCGCGCGCTTTGGCGGGCTCTCGCGTGTCATCCGGCAATCCTCTGGCTCGCTCGTGTGGTTCAGTCTGTACGGTCTCGCGACGCTGTGTCGAGGCGTGAGGGCAGGATCGGGTACATGACACCGGATGCCAAGCTCGACTGGTCGCTGGTAGTCCCCGTCAAGGTACTTGCCCAGGCCAAATCACGGCTCACCGGGCTGCCCGCGGGCGGCCGCGCTGAGCTAGCTCTGGCCATGGCGGCGGATACCGTGGCCGCCGCGGTCGCGGCGGCTACCGTCAGGACCGTGCTGGTAATCACCGACGACACCATGGTCGGTGCCGAGATGACGCGCCTGGGTGCCGTGGTGCTTGCGGACGAGCCCGCGGCCGGCCTGAACGAGGCGCTGAGCTTCGGTGCCGGTTATGCGCGCGGGCAATGGCCGGAACTAGGGGTGGCCGGGATGGCCGCCGATCTGCCTGCGCTGCGGCCGGGGGAGCTCACGACCGCCCTGGGGGCGGTCGCGCCCCGCGAGCGGGCATTCGTTCCCGATGCCGACGGCACAGGGACGACGCTGTACGCGGCGGCGCCCGGCAGCAGCTTCGAGCCGCTGTTCGGCGTGGCCTCTGCGAGCAGGCACCGGGCTGCTGGGGCGGAAGAACTGGAGGTGCCGGTTTCCGCCGGACTGCGGCGGGACGTGGATACGGCGGACGACCTGCGGCAGGCGGCCGCAATCGGGCTGGGCCCGCGCACCACCGCCCTGCTCGCCGCCGTGGGCGAGTGGTCAGGCCAGCCCTGATATGTCGGACAAATCGGCGAGCGCTTCGTGGCTGGGCGGGCCTAGATGTGGACGATCGGGCAGGTAAGCGTGCGGGTGATGCCCGCCACGCCCTGAATCTGGGCGACCACGAGCCGACCGAGATCATCGACATTGTCGGCTTCGGCCCGAACTATCACGTCGTACGGTCCGGTGACATCGTCGGCCTGGGTGACACCCGTGATCTGCCCGATGCTCGAGGCTACGTCGGCCGCCTTCCCGACCTCGGTCTGGACGAGAATGTAAGCCTGGACCATGTCGTCCTCCAACGAGCGCGGCCACACGGATCACGTTGTCATTTGCAACGCTACCGTAGGTACCTCTCGGCCGAGGTGACGCCGTTGATGAAAGCGATTCGCGGGGCACTGGCTCGTTATTCGCTACGTCGGCCAGGGCTTCACGCCACGCCGGGTCTCGGTCCGGTCAGGCAGTCGGGAGGACGCCATTACCGTCGGTGAGCTCGGCGAATTCGGGCTGATAGCCGCCATTGCGGCGCGGCTGCCGCCCGATGATGCGTTGGCTGTCGGAGCCGGCGACGATGCCGCCGTCCTGTCGATCACGAACGGGCGGGTGGTGGCGACCACGGACCTGCTGGTCGAAGGGAGGCACTTCCGGCGGGACTGGTCGGGGCCGGCCGACGTTGGGGTCAAGGCAGCCGCCCAGAATCTGGCCGACATCGCCGCGATGGGCGCTCGATCCCGCACGCTGCTCGTCGGGATCGCGTGTCCCGGCGACCTGCCAGCACAGTGGGTGCTTGACATGATTGAAGGGCTGGTGGCCGAGTGCCGACGCGCCGGGGCGTCGATTGCGGGCGGAGACGTGACGGCCGCGGATTCGGTCATGCTTGCGGTCATGGCACTCGGCGAACTGGACGCACTGCAGCCGGTAACCAGGGCTGGCGCACGCCCTGGCGACCACGTCGCGGTGGCCGGGCGGCTGGGGTGGTCGGCGGCCGGCCTGGCGTTGCTGAGCGCCGGGCGAGCCGACGGGCGCGATCCCGAGATTGCCTTGCTGGCAGCGGCGCATCGTCGCCCGCAGCCGCCCTATGCCGCCGGCCCGGCCGCGGCAAGAGCTGGCGCGACCGCGATGATCGACGTCAGTGACGGTCTGCTGGCCGACCTCGGGCACATCGCCTCGGCTAGCGGCGTAGCCATCAACCTGCAATCGGCCAGCATCCAGGTCGACGCGGCGGTCGCGGCCGGTGCGCGCCTACTCGGTGCCGATCCCTTGGACTGGGTTCTAGCCGGCGGAGAAGACCACGCCCTGGCCGCCACGTTCCCGGCACGAACGATCACCCCTGACGGCTGGCGGGTGATCGGTGACGTACGGGAGGGGGGCGGCGTGACCGTTGACGGTTCGGCGAGGAAAGGTCCGGCTGGCTGGGATCATTTCCGGTAGCCGGGCCGTTACCCGCGAGCGAAGACCCGGCGAACTGCACTGGCCGATCGCCCGGCGGCTTGATATAACGCCTTTGATGCCCCGCCATCGCACGGCGCGAGTACCTAGACACGGGACGCAACTGCGAGTCCGCCGCTCGGCCCGTCGCGTGCGGTTGAGTGCTGCCATTTCGGTGGTCAGGCAAGCGCGGCCAACACCCCATGCTGAGGAGGAGCACGAAAGTCCGCAGCAGACCACTCGGCTCAGAGCATTCCTGCATGTGCGTCTTCGGCGCTTCGCGCCAAGGCGCCGCGCGGGCGTCAGGCGGGCCGGTGTCGGGCCGGCCGGGCTTGCAGGTGTCGGCCCCGGCGAATCCAGGCCGCCAGCTGAGCGGCCCGCATCGATGCGCGGCGTTGTGCGGGGTGCAACCAGGAGCCTGCTGGTGACTCCGTGGTTCGCGGCCGGCGCCGGCTTCGTCCTCGCGGCCGGGCTATGGATCTACTCTCCCCACACGGAGCTGAAGTTCCCGGGCGCGAACGCACCGTACGGGGTGCCGTGCACGACGCAGCAGTGCGGTGGAGGCTCCGGGGGTGGCCAGCCGGCGACGAACACGCCGGGCGAGCGCATCAACGCTGCGGGCCACGGGCGATCCGTGCATATCGACACCGCCGGCCGGCACTCCGCGGCGTCGGGGCTGACGTTTACGTTCGCTGTGGCCTGGCAGCAGAGTGATGGTTTCCAGGCGCTCATTACCGTGCGCGGGAAGCACGTACCGTCCACCTGGCGACTGGAGTTTACGATGCCGGGCGCCCGTATCCAGTTCGTGTTCGGCGCCCAATGGCGGGCCTCGCCGCGCGGCGACGGCGGCACTGCCTTCGCCTCGCAGCAGCAGGTTGGCGGGGGTGGCGCCGGGACTGGCCAGGGCGAAGGACAGGGTAGCGGCGGCGATGGGCAGAACGCTGGCGGTCACCGGCCGCAGGGCGACAGCGTCAGCATCCTGGTGATGGGTCGTGGTTCGCCGAGCACGCCGACGACCTGCGTCTTCAACGGATCCGGCTGCGCCTTCAACTAGACCGCGCTCGAGCCGATAGCTCAGCTCCGCATTGGTAGCTCATAGGCCGGCTGATACGTCGCGCTTCGCCTGGCGAGACCGATCGCGGCTAACCGCTCAGCCCGGCCAGGAGCGACCTCAGTGTCGCCGCGACCGCGTTCTTGGTCGCGACCGGCTCGCTGGAGCTGGCGATGAGCATGCCGCCGCGCTGGAGCATGCCGAGCAGCAGCGTTGCCAGCGTCTGCGGGTCTTCTGCCCGCATCGCGCCGGCTCGCGCGGCGGCCTCGAGGGCCTCGACGATCGCGGCGAAGGCGTATCGCTCGTCAAGCTCGATGAACCTGGCCGGCCCGAGCACCGAAGGGGCGTCGGTGATGATGATGCGCTGCACGTCTGGCTCGAGGACCTTGTCCAGGAACGCCTCGAACCCGAGCGCCAGGAGTTCGATGGGCCCGTCAGCGCGCGCGGCCGCCTCGCCCGACGCGGCCATCAGCTCGAAGTGGACCTTCTCGAAGACGGCCTCGAACAACGCGGCCTTGGTCGGGAAGTGATGGTAGAGAGCACCGGTCGTGACTCCGGCCTCCCTGGCCAGGTCTTCGACCGAGGTTGCCGCGAAGCCGGCCCGGCCAAACAGCCGCCGGCCGGCCGAAACGAGCGCCGCCCTGGTCTGTGCCACGTGCTCGGCGCGCAGCGATGACCGCTGGTCCTGCGCTCCCTGACTGTCTGGCATCTCATCTATGTAACTCACCTGCCTGGCTTGCACGCGCCATTCGACCGTGGCATATTGTTGTTATCTTAGATAGTGACACTATGCGAGGAGGAGCACAATGAACCCGGCAATCGAGGGTGTACGGGCAGACAGGGACGTGCTGCTCGACATCTGCTGGCGCCTCAGGCCATCGGACTGGGCGGCGGCCTCAGGCTGCGAGGGCTGGACGGTGAAGGACCTGGTCGCGCATCTGGGCGCGCTGTTCTGGGCCGTCGTAGACGCGAGCAAGCTGCCGGATATTAGCGGCATGCCGACCGAGGCGGGCCAGGAGATGCTGGTCAGGTCCCGGCGCGACCTGACCCCATCGGCCGTGCTGAAGGACTACGCCGAGGTAAGCGAGATGGCGCTCGAGCGACTAGCGGAACTGGCCGAGGTGGACATGGAGTTGCCGCTCGGAGACCTGGGCACCTATCCCGCTTCGGTCATACCATCCGCCTACAGTTTCGACCACTACACGCACATCAGGGCCGACCTGTTCCGCCCGCGTGGTCCGCTGGCCGGACCGCCTCCGCCAGCTGATGAGTTCCGGCTCGGGTCGGTCCTGGACTGGGTCGAGGCGGCGTTGCCGCAGCAGAACCCTGCAGCAGTCGATACCGGCTTGTTCGAGCTGCAGGTTACCGGTCCGGCGGCGCGGGTTATCAGCTTCGGCACCGGGCAGTCAACGGCGACGGTCAGCTCGGACGCGTTCTCGCTGATCCGATGGGTTACCCAGCGGGGGACCTGGGAGGAGCTTGGCGTGCACGCGGCCGGAGACGAGCCGGCCCTGTCTGCGGCCAGGAAGCTGAAGGTGTTCTGAGCAGGCGCGGATGGCGGGGCCGGACGGCGCCGTATGGTGGAGCCATGATGCCAACCCCGCCCCGCGCCCTTGCCATCGCCGGGTCTGACTCCGCAGGCGGTGCCGGCATCCAGGCCGACCTGAAGACGATGCTGGCGCTCGGCGTGCACGGCATGACCGTCATCTGCGCGGTTACGGCGCAGAACTCGGTCGGCGTTCAGGGTTACTGGGAGCTGCCGCCCGAGGCTGTCGCCGCGCAGTTGGAATCGGTACTCGGCGACATCGGCGCGCAAGCGATCAAGACCGGCATGCTCGCCTCGTCGGTGCTCGTCGGCACGGTGTGCGACGCGCTGGCCGAGGTTGCGGCGCCGGTCGTGGTTGACCCAGTAGCGGTTTCCAAGCACGGCGACAGCCTGATCTCCGAGGGCACTCTGGACGCGATCCGCGAGCGACTGCTGCCGCTGGCCACGGTCGTCACGCCCAACCTGCTCGAGGCCGAGCTGCTCACCGGCATGCACATTAACGACGAAGCCGGGATGCTGGCCGCGGCCAGGGTGATCAACGGGATGGGACCCCAGTGGGTGCTGATCAAGGGAGGCCATCTGCCCGGCAACCCGGTGGACCTGCTCTTGGATCGCGACCAGGTCCTCCGTTATCCCGGCCAGCGGATCACGAGCGTGCACACGCACGGCACCGGCTGCACCCTGGCCTCGGCGGTCGCGTCACGGCTGGCGCTCGGCGACGACGTCCCCGCGGCCGTGCAGGCGGCCAAAGAGTTCGTGACTGGCGCCATCGCTGCCGGATTCCCGCTGGGCGCCGGCATCGGCCCTGTTGATCATGGCTGGCGGCTGCGGGCCGGATCCGGCGCTTACGGCCCCGGCTGACGCGCCGGCGCCTAGTGCCAGCTCAGACCACGCCGGCGCCTAGTGCCAGCTCAGACCAGGCCGGCGCCTAGTGCCAGCTCAGACCGGGCCGGCGCAGTCAAGATGCGCGCGTGACCTTGCCAGCCTTGATGCACGACGTGCACACGTACAGGCGGCGGGGGGTCTTGCCCACCAGGGCGCGCACGTGCTGGATGTTGGGGTTGAAGCGGCGCGAGGTGCGGCGGTGCGAGAACGACACGTTTTTGCCGAAGCCCGGCCGCTTGCCGCACACGTCGCAGACGGAAGCCACGGGATCGCTCCATTGGGTGCTAGCCAGATAGGTCCATGGCACCGGACATGGCCGGGCCAGTCGTCGAAGGATATCCGAAGGACGGGGCCGCGCGCGAGCCGGGCAGGTGGCGGCCGCCCTCTGGCAGGCAGTCGGCCGGTTGCCGCGGCTGGCAGGTCGCTGACGGTGCCCGAGCCTATCCTGGCGGGGTGGCCGTTCTTGCCGATCCGCTTCGCCTGGTCGTGGGCGACAAGGCGGCCAAGCGGCTGGCCGCGGCCCTCGACCTGCACACGGTGGGCGACCTGCTCGGACACTACCCGCGCCGCTACGAGCGGCGCGGCGAGCTGACCGATCTGGCCGGGCTGCGCGACGGGGATTACGTCACGGTCCAGGCCGAAGTCGCCTCGGCCCACACCAGGAAGATGCAGAACCGGCCAGGTTCGATCTTCGAGGCGGTCGTGACCGACGGCCGTGGCCGCCTGACCCTCACGTTCTTTGGCCACGGGCGGCAGGACTTCCGCGCCCGAGAGCTCGCGCCAGGCACGAGGGGGCTTTTCTGCGGCGAGGTGTCGAGCTTCCGCGGCAAGCGGCAGCTCACCCATCCTGACTATGAGTTGCTGGGAACGGGGCCGTCGGCGGCCAGGGCGGCCGAATACGCCGCCGAGCTCATCCCGGTCTATCCCGCGACCGGCCAGATGCCGTCCTGGAAGATCGCCGACTCCGTAGAGCTGGCGCTGCACGCGCTCGATGTGCCCGAAGATCCGCTGCCCGGCGAGCTCAGGAAACGGCACGGCCTGGTGGGGTACGCCGACGCGCTGCGCGGCATCCACCGGCCGGTGGATTTCGCCGACAAGGAGCGCGCGGTCAAGCGGCTCAAGTGGGACGAGGCGTTCGCGTTGCAGGTCCTGCTGGCCCAGCGGCGGCGGGCCGCGGCGGACTACAGCGCCGTGCCGCGCCCGGCGGTCGAGGGCGGGCTGCTCGACGAATTCGACGCCGCGCTGCCGTTCGAGCTGACCGCCGGTCAGGTCAAGGCGAGCGCGGAGATCGCAGACGGCCTGGCCGCCGCCCACCCGATGCACCGGTTGCTGCAAGGCGAAGTCGGCTCGGGCAAGACGGTCGTCGCGGTCCGGGCGATGCTGCAGGTCGTCGACGCCGCCGGGCAGGCCGTCCTGCTCGCGCCGACCGAGGTGCTCGCCCAGCAGCACTACCGCTCGATCGGCGGCCTGCTTGGTCCGCTCGGCATGGCCGGCCAGCTTGGCGGGGCCGAGCATGCCACCCGGCTGACGTTGCTGACCGGCTCGCTCGGCGCCGCGGCTCGCCGCAAGGCGCTGCTGGAGGCCGCCTCGGGAGGTGCCGGGATCGTGGTTGGCACCCACGCCCTGCTCGAGGACCGGGTTCAGTTCGCTGACCTGGGCCTGGTCGTCATCGACGAGCAGCACCGGTTCGGAGTCGAGCAGCGCGACGCCCTGCGGGAGAAGGCAGGTGAGGGTCGCCCGCACGTCCTGGTCATGACCGCGACGCCCATCCCAAGGACGGTGGCCATGACGGTCTTCGGTGACCTGGACATGTCGACCCTTACGGAGCTGCCGGCCGGCCGGGCACCGATTGCGACGCATGTCGTGCCGGTCGCGGAGCGGCCGCACTTCCTGTCGAGGACCTGGGAGCGGATCACCGAGGAGGTGGCGGCCGGACGCCAGGCCTACGTCGTTTGCCCGCGTATCGGCGACGAGGTGGACGCCGGCCGCGACGCCGCGGGCGCTCCGGGGGTCGTCCCCCTGGCCAGCACCGCGGGGGCTCCGGGGGTCGTCCGCCGGGCCAGCACCGCGGAGGACGCGGCCGGATACCAATTGGCGGAGGAGGACGACGGAGCGCCCGCCCGGCCGCCGCTGGCCGTGCTCGCCCTTGCGGCTCAGCTCGCCGAGACCGAGCTGGCCGGCCTGCGGCTCGGGATCTTGCACGGCCGGATGGCGCCGGAGGACAAGGAGAAGGTCATGCTGGCCTTTGCCGACGGCGATATCGACGTCCTGGTCACGACCACGGTCGTCGAGGTCGGCGTGGATGTGCCGAACGCCACGGTCATGGTGATCATGGACGCCGAACGATTCGGCGTTTCGCAGCTGCACCAGCTGCGCGGCCGGGTGGGACGCGGCGGTCACGGCGGGCTCTGCCTGCTGGTCACCGAGGCACCGGAAGCCAGCCAGGCCAGGGAGCGGCTGGCAGCCGTCGCAACCACAATCGACGGGTTCGTGCTGTCCAGGATCGACCTGGCCCAGCGGCGGGAGGGCGACGTGCTCGGCACCGCTCAGGCGGGCCGGAAGTCGAGTCTCAAACTGCTGCGACTGCTGGACGACGAGGACCTGATCGGCCAGGCCAGGGAGGAGGCCGTGGCGCTGGTGGGGGTCGACCCGGCCCTGGCCTCCCAGCCGGGGGTGGCCGCGGCCGTCCAGGCCCTGGCTGACCACGAGCGCGCCTCGTTCCTCGAAAAGAGCTGAGGGGCGCGAGACCAGTGCCGGGCGGGCGGGCAGCGCCGTGACCAGGATCATCGCCGGTGCCGCGGGCGGCAGGCGGCTGGCCACGGTCGCGGGCCGGACAACCAGGCCGACCAGCGACCGGGCCAGGGAGGGCCTGTTCGCCACCGTGCTGGCCATGCGCGGCGGCCTGGCCGGCGCGGCGGCGCTTGACCTGTATGCCGGGTCGGGGGCGGTCGGACTCGAGGCGCTCTCCCGCGGCGCGACCGACGTCATCATGGTCGAATCCGACCCGAAGGCGGCCGCGGTGATCAGGGCGAACATCGCGAGCATCGGGCTGGCCGGCGCCCGCCTGCTGACCGGAAAAGTCGAGCGGGTGCTCGCGCAGGGCCCAGGCCACGGCACCAGGCGGCGCGACTTCGCGTTCGCCGACCCGCCCTACGCGCTCCCCGACACCGAGCTGGAGCAGGTGCTCACGGCACTGGCACGCCAGGGGTGGCTGGCGCCTGCGGCGGTCGTCGTGGTGGAGCGCGCAACGCGGTCGGGGCCTCCGACATGGCCCGACGGGCTCGAACCTGACCGGTCGCGTATATATGGCGAGGCGACGCTCTGGTACGGTCTCGCCGCGGGCGCGTTACCAGTGGCGACGGCCCCCTGATGTGGTGCGCACCGCGACGGGAGCGTGATTCGGCGTGCGGCGTGTTGTCTGCCCAGGCTCATTCGACCCGGTTACCAACGGGCATCTCGACGTCATCACCCGCGCTGCGAACCTGCTTGACGAGGTCGTCGTAGCGGTCTTCCAGAACTCCAGCAAGACACCGCTGTTCACCGTTGAGGAGCGGGTCGAGCTGCTGCGTGCGGCCACGAGCAAGATCTCCAACGTGCGGGTCGACAAGTTCGACGGCCTCACCGTTGACTACTGCAGAGCCAACGACATCACGGCGATCGTGAAGGGACTGCGCGCGGTCACGGACTTCGACTACGAGATGCAGATGGCACAGATGAACTACAACCAGGCGGGAGTGGAGACGCTGTTCGTCGTCACCAACCCGCTGTGGGCGTTCCTGTCGTCCAGTCTGGTCAAGGATTTCGCGAAGTTCGGCGGTGACGTGAGCGGGCTGGTGCCCCCGATCGTCCTTGAGCGGCTGAAGGAGCGGCTCAGCGAGGCCTGAACGGCCTGGGCTCCGGCTGCGGCCTTGACAAGTCGGATATATACGGCGACTTGCCTGACTGGGGCGGTTTGCTGAAGACTTGGGGTACTCCTGGTACCCCAGGTTTACATCGAACTCGGGTGGCGGACCGGCGGGACGCGCTCGCCGGCGGCTGGCCGAGTTGGGGCTGTCGCGGGCCAGCCGGTAAGGTAGATCGTTGACCATCCGCCACTAATGCTGCCCTGCCATGCCACAATCGCGAACCAAGCACCCGAAGCGGCTGGATCCACGGAACCCGCTGGTCTTTGACATCAGGGATCTTGGGCCGGGAACAGCGCGTACGCTGAAGCGTACCTGCGGCGCGCCCGAACATATGGGCGTCGAGATGGCCAGGGTTCCGGCCGGTGGCGACCTGGAGCTTGAGGTGCAGCTCGAGGGAGTCGCCGAGGGCGTGCTGGTGACCGCGAGGGTAAGGGCGCCGCTGGTCGGCGAGTGCGCGCGGTGCCTGGAGCCGTTCACCTCAGGTGTGCAGGTGCGGTTCCAGGAGCTGTTCGCCCCGGAGTCGGCCGAGCCAGCCGACTTCGACGAGCAGGACGGCGTCGAAAACTACCCGCTGGACGGCAGCGGCCAGCTTGACCTCGAGCCGGCGCTGCGCGATGCGGTGGTGCTTGAACTGCCGCTCTCGCCCTTGTGCGAGGACGACTGCAAGGGCCTGTGCCCGGAATGCGGGGTCCGGCTGGCGGATGCCGAGCCTGGCCACGAGCACGAACAGCGCGGCGCGATGTGGGCGGCGCTGCAGGATTACGAGGTGGCCGGGCCGGAACGAGACGGCGCCGGGGAGGAAGCAGGACGGGACGGGAAAACCGGACCGGAGACGATGAAGGACCGGACGGACACCGCACCGGGACAGGCCGGTACGTGAGTCGGCCGACTCACGTACCGGCTGCCGTATAGCAAGGACAGGGAGCCCTGAGGTGGCAGTACCCAAGCGAAAGATGTCGCGCAGCAACACCAGGTCGCGCCGCGCGCAATGGAAGACGTCGGCACCGCAGCTCGTGACGTGCCCGAACTGTCGCGACCCGAAGCTTCCGCACACTGCCTGCCCGACCTGCGGTACCTACAACAGGCGCCAGGTCACCACTCCTTCCTGACATGCCCTTAGGGGGGTCCAAGCCGCGGTGCCGCCGCCGCGGGAAGGAGCTGCCCAGTGACTGACTCAACTGCTGAGAGGCAGGGAGCGAACGGGATCGACGGCCTGCTCGCCTCACTGCAAGTGGCGGTCGGTTCTGAGCTCCTTGAGCGCGCGCTGATGCACCGCTCCTTCGCCTACGAGAACGGCGGGCTGCCCACTAACGAGCGTCTGGAGTTCCTCGGCGACTCGGTCCTCGGCCTGATCGTGACCGACACCCTGTTCCGGCAGTATCCCGACCTGCCAGAAGGCCAGCTCGCCAAGCTGCGCGCGGCCGTCGTGAACATGCGCGCCCTGGCCGGCGTGGCGCGCGGCCTGCAACTCGGGTCTTATGTGCGGCTGGGCAAGGGCGAGGAGGGCACCGGCGGCCGGGACAAGTCGTCGATCCTGGCCGACACCCTGGAGGCGGTGATCGGAGCGGTCTATCTCGACCAGGGGCTGGCGGCCGCGGATGCGCTCGTGCACAGGCTCTTCGACCCGGTCATCGCACGCTCCGCCCGGCTGGGCGCCGGCCTGGACTGGAAGACCTCGCTGCAGGAGCTGACGGCGTCGGAGATACTCGGCGCACCCGAGTACCACGTAGAGGAAAGCGGCCCCGATCACCAGAAGTCATTCCGCGCCTTCGTGCGGATCGGTTCGAAGACCTACGGTGAGGGCGAGGGCAGGTCCAAGAAGGAAGCCGAGCAGCAGGCGGCCGAGGCGGCCTGGAACGCGATTAGCGAGGGGCTTGCGGTACGCGACGCCTCTCAGGCCCAGCGCGACGCCTCTCAGGCGCAGGACTAGGACCGGATCGGCACGTGCCAGAACTGCCCGAGGTCGAGACTGTCCGCAGCGGGCTGGAGAAGCACGTGGTCGGCCGGCGGATCGAGTCCGTGGAGGTATTGCACCCCCGTGCGGTGCGCCGGCACCTGGCCGGGTCGGCTGACTTCGCCGCCCGGTTGCGCGGCAGGCAGGTTGACGCGGCTCGCCGCCGCGGGAAGTACCTGTGGCTTCCGGTCGGGGAGGATGCGCTGCTCGCGCACCTGGGCATGAGCGGCCAGCTGCTCGTAAGGCCGCGGGACGAGCAGCTCTCGCCGCATGTGCGGGTCAGGCTCACGTTCGACGATGGCGGCCCCGACCTGCGGTTCACCGATCAGCGCACCTTCGGCCACCTGCTGCTGGCCTCCGACGGGGCGCGGTTGCCGCCGGTCATCGCCCATATCGCGCCCGATCCGCTGGAAGTTGCCTTCGACGCCACCTGGTTCGCAGCCCGACTGCGGTCCCGGCGCACTGGGATCAAACGCGCGCTGCTTGACCAGTCCTTGATCAGCGGGGTAGGCAACATCTACGCAGATGAGGCCCTGTGGCGGACAAGGCTGCATTTCGCCAGGGCCGCCGACCGGCTGCGTCCGGGCGAGGTGGGCCGGCTCATCGCTGCGGTCCGGGAGGTGTTTGGGGAGGCGCTCGTGGCCGGGGGGACGTCGTTCGACAGCCTGTACGTGAACGTCAATGGCGAGAGCGGCTACTTCGATCGCTCCCTGAACGTGTACGGGCGCGCAGGCGAGCCGTGCCCGAGATGCGGCACGCTGATCCGCCGCGACCCGTTCATGAATCGCTCGTCCTATACCTGTCCTGCCTGTCAGCCCAGGCCCAGGAACGGCCGCTGGTGACCGGGCCAGGCCGGGATGCCGACTCGGCGCAGGAGTCCGGCACCGCCTTTGGCGCCGAGGTCGCCAGCGCTCCCGCCGGAGGCCTCGCCGGAGCAGCCGTGCCTCAGAGCGGCTCAGGCAGCGTTCGGCTGACCGCGTGGGTTGAGGGCCGGGTGCAGGGCGTGGGCTTCCGCTGGTGGGTGCGCAGCCGCGCCCTCGCGCTCGGGCTCGTAGGCGAGGCCGAGAACCTTGCCGCCGGACGCGTCAAGGTGATCGCCGAGGGCCCGACCAGACCGTGCGAGGAACTGCTCGGCCTGTTGCAGGCCGGCGGGACGCCCGGCCGGGTCCGGAGAGTGACGTCGCGGTGGGCGCCAGCCTCCGGGCGATTCTCTGGCTTTTCCGAGCGCTGACCTGAATGCGCCGGTCGGCCTGGCCTGGGCAGCCGACGCTCCGCGGGATTTCGCGGCCCCTTTCTTACCCTGCGGAGTGCCACACGACGGGTAATCAAGTGGCAACGCTGGGAAGAATTATGGTTGCCTGGCCGACCCGGCCTGGTCGGCGACCCGGTGCCGGAGCCGGAGCCCGAAGACCGCTTTTTCGGAGGTAAGGTCCCATTGTCCGGACGTCGGCCTGAGTTCTTTCTCAGGCCTGTGACCTGCACGATCGTCAAACTTGACCGAATACCCTTGACGGTGGGACCATGGAGGTGTTACCAGCGCGCAGGCCTATCCGGCACCTACGCGCACGCCCACTCTGGTCACTCAGTGTGGAGGACCTTACACAATGGCATAGGCTCTACTCGGCCACGTCGGCGGGCCGGATCCCCGCATGGTCTCAGAGATGCGCCGCCTGCAGCAACGAGTACGCGACCTGGAGGCCGAGCTTGCCCGGCTCCAGGACGAGAATGATGTGCTTGTCGCATCAGTCGGTCATGACCTGCTGGTCCCGGTCCGCGAGCCGGCGCTCACCTGACGAGCGCACGCGGCCAAACAAACGGCGAGGGGCGCTACTAGCGTCCCTCTTCGGTATTTGCGGCTAGTTCTTTCCGCTCTCCTGAGGCGCTTTGGGCGTCGTCTCTAGGGGACTGTCGGCGAGTGGCCGGGCCGGCGACGGTCAGGACAGGTGCGCTGCGATGAACGACAGCGCGGTCGGCAGGTTGCGGCCCCAGAAGGCGTCATCGTGACAGCCAGACAGGATCCCCGGCTGAATCGCCCGGCCAGTTATGGCGGCTAGCCGGGCCAGGAGCAACGACGTTTCCTGCTGAAACGGGTCGTCATCTCCGCATGCGACCCAGGTCGGTACGTGCCGCAACGCGTCCAAGCCGGCGAATACGTTGTTGCGGGCAAAGTCGGCGGGGTTGTCAAAGGACGACTTGCTGGCTGCCAGGGCAGCGGCGTAGGACGCGAAGATCGCAGGCGATAGCGCGGCGACGGCGCCGACGGCAGGGAGGTACCGGGGCGGGGCGGACGGCACGTTTCCGATGCCTGCATACGAGCGCAGCACCCGCCGGGCGGCGAGGCGCTCGGCCAGCAGGAGCGCGCCGTACCCTCCCATCGACAGCCCGGTGATGCCAATCCGCCGGTCCGCCAGCCCGGCCGCGGCTGCGCGCGGCAGCACCTCGTAGAGGATCATCCCGACCGGGTCATCGCCATTAGCTCGCTGATGCCAGTAGGTATTGCCGCCGTCTACGCAGATGACCGCGAATCCGGTCACGCGCGCGCTGGTCATCGCGGGCGCGACCAGTCCCGCCATCTCGCTGGCGCTGCCGCCGGCCCCGTGCAGCGCGATGACAGCCCCGAGGCCCCGAGCCGTCGGCGTGCCCGGCGGGACCAGGGTCACCATCTCCACCTCGCGGCGCCGGTAGGCGGAGTAGAACCGCGCGACTCGGCGGCGCGGCGGTGGTCCGCCGGGCGCGGGAGGCGCCGAACCGCAGGCACCGTCGATGGTGGCCAGGAAGTACTTGCCGGGCAGGGCGCCGTCCTGGACGAGTTCGTAGGCGCCGAAACCCGCGGCGACGATGACGCCGGCACCGCTAAGCAGCAGGGCGCGACGAGAAACTGACACGGGCGACCTCCAGCGCGGTGACGCAGCGCGTCTGGATGCTACATCCGGCCGTGGTCTGGTTTAGCGGTCATTTCCGGTGGTACCTCGAAGCGTGCGAAAATAGGTGTGCGTCGAGGGCCCGACTCCGCCCGCAGTCCTGGTACGCGCGTGAATGCGCGGGGTTACCTGGCCGCGGCGGTAGGGTGCGGAGGACGGGCGGCCTTGTGCCACGGCGCCGGAGTAGCAGCTCGGTGCTGAAGCACAGTGCTGCAAACACAGTGCTGCAAACCCGGTGCTGCAAAACCCGGGCGTGGTCTGGCCTACCAGCTGGCTGGGGAGGATTTCGGCGGGTGTACCTGAAGACCTTGACCCTGCGCGGGTTCAAGTCGTTCGCCTCCGCGACCACGCTCAAGTTCGAGCCCGGTATCACCTGCATCGTCGGGCCGAACGGCTCCGGCAAGTCAAACGTTGTGGACGCCTTCTCGTGGGTTATGGGCGAGCAAGGCGTGAAGCCGCTGCGTGGCGGCAAGATGGAAGACGTCGTTTTCGCTGGTACGGCTGGCCGCCCGGCGCTCGGCCGGGCTGAGGTGACGCTCACCATCGACAACAGCGACGGCGCACTGCCAATCGACTATTCCGAGGTCACGATCTCGCGGCTCCTGTTCAGGTCGGGGCAGAGCGAGTACGCCATCAACGGCGATCAGTGCCGGCTGCTTGACATC
The DNA here is from genome assembly GCA_030041135.1 of Streptosporangiaceae bacterium. Classification (GTDB taxonomy): domain Bacteria; phylum Actinomycetota; class Actinomycetes; order Streptosporangiales; family Streptosporangiaceae; genus JAJYUU01. The sequence goes on from JASHOL010000297.1 coordinate 20,032, forward strand.
TCCGAGCTGCTGTCCGACACGGGCCTGGGCCGCGAGATGCACGTGATCGTGGGGCAAGGCCAGATCGACGAGGTGCTGAACGCCGGGCCAGACGTCCGGCGCGCCTTGATCGAAGAGGCGGCCGGCGTGCTCAAGCACCGTCGCCGCAAGGAGAAGGCGGTCCGCAAGCTCGATGCGATGCAGGCCAACCTCACTCGGCTGGTTGACCTGACCGGCGAACTCGGCCGCCGGCTGAAGCCGCTCGGCAGGCAGGCCGAGATCGCCCGCAAGGCGGCGGTCATCCAGGCCGACCTGCGCGATGCGAAACTGCGGCTGCTCGCCGATGACTACGCCACGCTGGCGGCCGAGCTCGTCAGGGACTCCTCGGATGAGGCGGCGAACGCTGCGGCCAGGGCTGCGCTGGAAGCCGCGCTGACCGAGGCGCGCGAGCTCGAGGCCGAGCTAGAGGAGGCCGAGCAGCAGCACGCCCCGCGACTGGCGGCCGCGCAGGAGTCCTTCTTCGCCCTGGCCAGCCTGGCCGAGCGCCTCCGGGGCGTGCAGAGCCTGGCCACCGAGCGCCACCGGCACCTGTCGGCGCCGGAGCCGCAGCGGGCCGGGCGGGATCCCGATGAGCTTGAGACCGAGGCGGCGGAGCTGCGATCGCAGGAACGCGAGCTCTCCGATCGCCTCTCGACCGCGCGCCAGCAGCTCACGGTGGCGGTCGCCAGCCGGACCAGAGCCGAGGCGTCCCTGGCCGAGAACGAGAGGCGGCTGGCGGCGGACGCCAAGGCCGCGGCGCAGCGGGCCGAGCAACTGGCCCGCCTGCGCGGCCAGGTGGAGTCCGCGACCAGCCGGGCGAACGCGGCGCAGGAGGAGGCGGGCCGGCTAGCCGAGGCGCACGCGCAGGCCAGGGCGAGAGCCGAGCAGGCCCAGGTGGAGTACGCCGCGTTGCAGGACCTCGTGTCCGGCCGCGAGCAAGGGCGGGCCGACCTGGCGGCCGCGCACGAGCGGGCCAGCGAGGGGCTGGCGACCGCGACCGCAACCGTTACCCAGCTGCGCAGGACCGAGCACGCGGCCAGCGAGGAGCTGGCCGGACTGCGGGCGAGGGCGCAGGCGCTGACCGAGGCGGTCAGCAGGGGCGCCGATGCCTCGGGTGTGGTGCTCGCCGATCCTGGTGCGTTCGCGGGAGTGCTCGGTCCGCTGGCGGAGCTGCTGACCGTGCAGGCTGGCGCTCAGGAAGCGATCGCGGCCGCGCTCGGGTCCGCTGCTGGCGCCATCGCGGTCGCGGACCTGGACGCCGCGGTCGCCATCCTGGCCGCCCTGAAGGATGAAGACCACGGTCGTGCGGGCCTGGTCGTCGCGAACCCGCTCTCCTCGCCACGGACCAGCCCGGCCGAGCGGGTGACCGTGAGCGGGACCCGGCCCGTTCCCAACGCTCTTGATTTGGTAACGGGGCCGCCCGACCTGGCTGCGGCCCTCGAGGCGCTGCTCGGCGACGTGCTGGTGTGCGATGACCTGGCTACGGGCCTCGCCCTCGTCCGCGCGCACCCCGAACTCCGCGTGGTCACGAGGGACGGGGACCTGCTCGGCGCGCACTGGGCGCAGGGCGGGTCGGCAGCCGAGCAGAGCCTGATCAGCCTGCAGGCGGCCGCGGCCGAGGCGGCGACTCAGCGGGGCGAGGCCGAGAGCCGGTGCCAGCGGGCGGAGCGGCAGCTGGCGGCCGGTATCGAGGACGAGGAGCAAGCGCGGCAGGCGCTGAACGATGCGTTCGCGGCGCTGCATGAGGCCGACGCCGCAGCGGCGGAGACGTCAGGAAAGCTCGGCGCGCTCGCCGGGCGGGCCAGGGCGGCCAGGGACGAGGCCGGACGGCTGTCGGCCGCCATTGCCGCGGCCGAGCGGTCCCGCCAGCAGAGCCTGGCTCAGGTGGCCGAGGCGAAGGCACGGCTGGCGGAGCAGGAGGCCGCTCAGCCGGAGGCCCAGCCGGCGCCTGAGGAGGAGGCCGGGCTGGCCGGGCGCCAGGAGCTGGCCGAGGCGGCGGTAGCCGCGCGCAGCGCCGAGATGGAGGCGCGGCTCGAGGTAAGGACCGTGGAGGAGCGCCTGCGCGCGATTTCCGGCCGGGCCGACGCGCTGGCCAAGGGGGCGGTCGCCGAGCGCCAGGCCGCGATCAGGGCCCGCGCCCGGGCTGAGCGGAGGGCCGAGGGCGCGGCGGTGGCCAGCGCGGTCG
>JASHOL010000298.1 GCA_030041135.1 Streptosporangiaceae bacterium
CGGCTCGGGCGCTCGCCGCCTGCTCGCTTGCGGTTGACCCGGCTCGGGCGCGCTCGCGGCCTGACCCGGCTCGGGCGCGGACCCTGGCGCGCTGGCCGTCACTCAGCTGCCGCGGTCGGCACGGGCGCCGTGCCTGTCCTGATATAACGGATTTAAGCTGACGATCTGCTGCCGCAGCTCGCACATTTCACCGACTCGGTCCCGATTTTGTACCCATACGTCCGGATCTTTTGGGACCGAGTCGGTGAAATGTCCGTCGACGCGGACTCTGGATGCGCGAACAAGGCGTCGCCGTCCGATTTAGGGCAGATTAGTCGGGGGACGCTGCTACCGGTGAGCCGCCACGAGGCGGACTTTCGCTCCCGAGGATCACCTCGTTGCTGCACGGCGGTGCCGGTGCCGCAAAGGCCGATATATAGACGCCACGATCGAGGGAGATCATCTCGCACCAGCGCACATCTGGATATGAGCCTCTTATCTTTATTCAACACAAGATTCATTATCTAATTATTCTTTCTGCACCTCCGGACTCATTTAGGAACTACCTAAGAATACTTAAAGTATTCGAACAGCTACCCGTTGTTATTGCTTTAAGAATGTCTCTGGCCGTCACCGCAATGTAACCTTTCTGTTGCCTACCTTGATGTTGTCTTGACTCGCGCCTTGGGGAATCACGGCCTTGTACCGACCAACACGTGATACCGCCGTTGACTCAGGGGGCTGGGTGGAATCGCAGGTAGATGGGACAAGACAGGGTAGTTTCGGTGACCTCACCGAGCTGGCCATGCGGGGGCAGCCCGCGGCAATCGACACGTTGCTGCGGCAGATCAGGCCGATGGTTGTGCGCTATTGCCGAGCGCGTCTCGTCCGCATTTCCGGGCACTATCATGCCGCGGATGATGTTGCACAAGAAGTGTGTATTGCCGTTCTTTCGGCGCTCCCGAGATATCAGGACATGGGTCGGCCGTTCGCGTCCTTTGTCTTCGGAATCGCGTCCCACAAGGTGGCCGACGCGATGCGGAACGCGGCCAGAATGGCGATCCCGACCGAGGATCTCCCAGACGGACCTGACGACAGGCCGGGCCCCGAGGAGATGGCGGTCGCCTACATCGAGGCAGAGCGCGCGCGGGCTTTGCTCGCCCGGCTCCCGATCCATCAGCGCGAACTGCTGGTGCTCCGGGTCCTGTCCGGAATGACCGCGGAAGAGACCGGACATGAGCTCGGCATGTCCGCGGGCGCGGTTCGCGTCGCCCAGCACCGTGCTCTGGCCCGGCTCCGGGCCATAGCGGTAGAGGAGTCTATCGCCTAGCCACGGCGCCCGCCCTGGCGCCTTCGAGGCGGTCCGCGTTCCTCCCGTCACGCGGATCGCCGCCTGCCAGGAACGCCGGGGTCCCTGCTCCCCCGTGGCGGGGATCCCGGTCCTGGCAGGCAGAGCCGGCGGCTTGCCGTTACCGCCCGCTGGTCGCAGCCGTGCAAAGTGCATGGGAGAGGGCGTGCCGATCCCATGGCCGACTGGTGCTGTGGGCACTGGTCGCGGCTGTCGGCGTCGGCCCAGACTGGGCCGCATGACCAGCGCAAACTGCTCGGTGCCGTACTCGCCAGCCTGCTGTGCCAAGTCGTCGGCGGCCCTTTGCTCGGGCCAGTCGGCGACGGCAGCGGCGTCTGGCTGATCGGAACGAGCGGGCGCCGCGTCAGCGGCGAGCGCCTGGCACAACAGACAGCAATCTGGAGGAGCAGTCATGACTATCGCGGGCAAGACAGTCCTCGTCACCGGGGCGAATCGCGGGATCGGCCAGGCGCTCGTGGAAGAAGCCCTGGGCCGGGGCGCGGCACGAGTGTATGCGGGCACCCGGCAGCCGCTGGCCCACCCCGACGAGCGCGTAGTGCCGCTGACGCTGGATGTCACCAGCGCGGCACAGATCGAAGCCGCGGCCGCCAGCGTCGAGAACCTCGATCTTCTGGTCAATAACGCGGGCATCGCGCGCTATGACGACCTGACTAACCGGACCGCGCTTGAGCAACACCTGGCAGTCAACCTGTTTGGTACCTACGCAGTGACCCGGGCCTTCCTGCCGTTGCTGATCGCTTCTGGCGGGGCAATCGTCAACAACGTGTCAACGATGGCCCTGGCTCCCTTTCCCATCACCCCGGCCTACGCGATCTCGAAGGCGGCCGCCTTCAACATGACCCAGTCGCTCCGCGCTCTGCTTGCGGGGCAAGGGGTGCGCGTGCACGCGGCGCTGACCGGTCCCACCGACACCGACATGACCAGGGGCTTCGAGATTCCCAAGAGCTCTCCGGCCTCCGTCGCCAGGGCCATTTTCGACGCCATCGACGACGGTCAAGAAGACATCTTCCCCGACCCGATGTCAGCGGCGATCGCCGACGGCTGGTACTCAGGGGTGGCCAAGGAAATGGAGCGCCAGAACGCCGCGTTCGTCCCTCAGCCCACCGCCGTTTGATCTATGCGCAAAGTCGCGAGCGAACACCGGACCGAGCCGCTGGCCTGCGGCGGCTCGGTCCTGGTGGTCAAATCACGCCCAGGCCGACCAGGCGCGGGAGCACGTGCGGCGGCCCGCTAAGCAGCAAGGAGCGGAAGATGAATGACCTACTCGACAGCGCGGTCGCCGCGCACGGCGGGCTGGACCGGTGGAATCAGGTGAAGTCGGTCACGTTCGACGCGTCGATTACCGGCGCGTTCTGGCAGCTGAAGGGGCAGGGTGACGCGCTCAGGGACGTGCG
>JASHOL010000299.1 GCA_030041135.1 Streptosporangiaceae bacterium
ACTGCAACCGACCGCTCGCGCCGCCGGCTCTTTCCATAATCCGGAAGACTTTGTCACGGAATAGGTGACGAGACTTACCGGATCATGGAAAGGCGTGGCTAGGGTGCGCCGATCGCACCCAGCCGCCACCGCTGGGGCATGGCTGGGCTGGCCGGCAGTGGTGGCCGGCAGTGGTGGCCGGCAGTGGTGGCCGGCAGTGGTGGCCGGCGGTGCTGGCCGACGGTGGCATCGGGCGGCCGGTCCCGGCTAGCCACCGGGAAGCTGTACACGGCGCTGGACCGCCTCGCCGCCGGGGGGTATGTGGAGCTGGTGCGCGAGCAGGTCGTGCACGGCCGCCCACGGCGCTCCTACGGACTGACGTCGTCTGGTTCCGGTGCACTGCGGGCCGAGGCACTGCGGATGGCGGATGCGGCTCTCCTGGTGACGGACCGGGGCCGCCGCCAGGAACGGGGCACCGCCCGGCAGGCGAGTCCGGCGTGACGGCGCTGGAGCGGCGCTTCCGGTGGCTGCTGCACGCCTATCCCGCCTGGTACCGGCGCGAGCGGGCCGGGGAGATGCTGGACACCCTGCTGGAGGCCAGCCTGCCCGGCCGGAGGTGGCCTTCGATCCGCGACAGCCGGGCCCTGGTCGTCGGCGGGCTGCGGGTCCGCGGCCTGCTGGCCTGGTGCGTATCGATCCTGTGGGCCGCTCTGGGAGCTGCCGGAGCTGGCTACACCTTTGTCATGTCAGCCCATCGGTCCGACGCCTACAGCCGCCTGCCCGCCTGGGTCGGCGAGCCCAATGTCATCATTGCTGCGGCGTATTTTTGCGCGCTGGCCTGGCTGGTGCTGACAGTTCCAGTGATGGTTGCCGGCGGCCGGCGGCTCCGCCATGCTGACAGGCTCCGTGGCGCATGGGCCACTTTGTGGCTCGCAGGCATCGCACTGATGGTCCCGGTGGCGAGCTGGCATACTTCCGCGCCAGAGGCCTGGGCCTGTACCAGAAACCTGGGGTGCGCCCTCACCGGCTACAAGTACGCCGTCGTGAGCTGGGGACAGCTGGCAGTCCTCGCCGCCTACCTCGCAATCTGCGCGGCGATGATCCTGATACTGCGCCGGCCAGCCGGACGCCAGCTGCGTGCCCGCTACACGCCTGACGGGGCGGTCACCGGGCCGGACGTCACCCGGCCGGCTTGACGGCCCGGATGACAGCCGGGTGCAGGCCGGGTGCGGCGACTGCCTTGGCCCAGCGACAAATAGCGAGCGTCCGGTTTGGGGAGAATGTCGGGCGCGGCGCTCACTCACTCACTGCTTGAAATAGTGGCCCTCCTCGAGGTCGGCGATCAGGCCCGGCTGCATCGGGCGCCAGCCGAACCGCTCCCGGGTCAGGGCGCTTGAGCCGGGAGCGTCGAGCGACGCGAACATGGCGAAGACGCCGAAGTGGCCGGCGGCCTGGTCAGCGTCAATGGCGCTCACCGGCAGGCCCAGTTGCCGGCCGATGACCTCGGTGATGTCACGGAACGGGATCCCGTCGTCGCCGATCGCGTGCAGCCGGGTACCCGCGGGCGCGGCCTCCAGGCCAAGGCGGAACAGGTGCGCGGCGTCGAGTCGGTGCACCGCGGCCCAGCGGTTGGACCCGTCGCCGACGTAGGCCGCGAGGCCCGTCGCGCGGGCGATGCCGATCAGGGCAGGGACGAAGGCATGGTCGCCCTCGCCGTGTACCGAGGGCGGCATCCGCACGACCGACACCCGCACTCCGCGGTCGGCGAGCCCTAGGGCGACCGGCTCAGAAATGCGTGGATGCGGCGCGTCGTGCGGCGCCACGTCGTCCTCGGTCGGCACCCGGCCAGGTATGACGAGATTCCCAGTTGCGACGACCAACGGGCGCCCGGATCCGGCCAGCGCATCGCCGAGGGCCTCGATCGCCCGGCCGTCCTTCTCTGCGGCGGCCCGCGGGTCACCGCTGGGCGTGAAGTCATGGATGTAGGCGGTGTGAATCACGCCCTCGGCCGCGGCTGCCCCGCTCCGCAGGCTCTCCAGATCCTCGATGGACCCGCGGTGGACGTCGGCGCCTGCTGCCCGCACGGACTCGGCTCCCTGACCAGATCGGGCCAGGCCGGTGACCTGATGCCCGGCGTCGATGAGCTCGCGGATAACGGCCGAACCTATGAACCCGGTCGCTCCGGTAACGAACACGCGCATTTCCGTTCTCCTTCTTCGAGGCGGTGATCCGGCCTGCGTCTGCCGCCCCGGCCGGTCCTTCCACTGTGCCCGCGAGCCGTGCTGTACGTCCAAGTCCCGTTCCGAATCGGGAAATGCAATTCAGGCATCACTACAGGTCAAAGTGCCATCAGATCGTTCAGCTCCCGAAAAGCTGAGTTAGCATCGAAGCATGATGGAGTCGCCGCAGACGACCGACCTCGACCTGCGCCTTGTGCGCTACTTCACCGTTGTCGCCGACCACCGGCATTTCGGCCGGGCCGCAGCCGAGCTGCGCGTTGCCCAGCCGTCGCTGAGCCGGCAGATCCGCCAGCTTGAGCGCCAGCTCGGCGTCCGCCTGCTCGACCGGACCCCGCAGGGCAGCCGGCTGACCGAGGCCGGCGAGGTCTTCCTGCCACGCGCGAAGGCGCTGCTGCGGTCGGCCGCCCAGGCTGCGGCAAGCGCACGTGCCGCCGCGCAGCCCAGCCGGGTCACCATCGGCTACACGACGAACCTCTTCATCACCGCGGCTGTGCGCGAGTTGCGCCGCCAGCATCCGGATGCGGACGTGCGCACCTTGCACCTGGACTGGAACGAGCCGCGGGCCGCTCTGCTGGAAGGAAGGGTAGACGCGGTGGTCGCCCGGCTGCCGTTCGCGACCGACCAGCTCGATGTCACGATCCTCTACGACGAGCCGAGGGAACTATTGGTCCCCGTCGATCACCGGCTGGCCGGAAAGGAGTCGGTCACCCTCGACGACATCGCCGGAGAGCCCGTGCCCCGGATGCCCGACCCGGCCTGGAACTCGTTCTGGCGGATCGATCCGCGCCCGGACGGCAGCCCCGCGCCGGACGGCCCGCTCGTCAACGCCATGGAGGACAAGCTCGAGCTGATCGCCGCCGGGGAGGCCGTCGCCATCATTCCCGGCGGCCTCCACGCCGAGGGCCTGCGCCCCGACCTCACCACGATCCCGCTCGAGGGCGTCGACCCGAGCCACATCGTGATCGCTACCAGGGCCGATGACCGCAGCCGCCTGCTCGCGGCCTTCCGCAAGTACGCCAGGGCTCACCTGACCAGCCCCGGCGCAGCAAGCGACCGGCCCCGCCAGCCGGCCAGGTGACGCCAGCCGGCCAGGTGACGCCAGCCGGCCAGCCCTCGCTGCCTTCCTACGCCAAGCGCTCGATGATGGTGGCGTTGGCCTGACCGCCGCCCTCGCACATCGTCTGCAGGCCGTAGCGCCCGCCGGTTCGCTCAAGCTCGTGCAGCAGCTTGGTCATCAGGATCGCGCCCGAGGCGCCCAGCGGATGACCGAGCGCGATCGCCCCGCCGTTGGGGTTGGTCTTCTCCAGCGACCCGCCCGTGTCGGCCGACCAGGCCAGCACCACCGGCGCGAACGCCTCGTTGACCTCGAACACGTCGATGTCATCGATGTCGAGGTGGCCTTTCTCCAGCGCCAGCTCCGTGGCGGGGATCGGGCCGGTGAGCATGTAGACCGGGTCCGCGCCGACGACGGCCAGGGTGTGGATGCGGGCCCGCGGAGCGAACCCGTGGCGGCGCACGGCACTCGGCGAGGCCATCAGCACCGCCGCCGCGCCGTCGGAGATCTGTGATGAGGTCGCCGCGGTCAGCTCCCAGCCCGGCCGCAGCGGCTTCAGTTCGGCCATTTTCTCCAGCGTGCTGTCCCGCCGCGGTCCTTCGTCGGTGCTGACCCCGGCTACCGGAGTCACCTGCCGGTCGAACCTGCCCTCGTCTATGGCGCGGATCGCGCGAGCATGGCTCTCCAGCGAGAACTCCTCCAACTGTGACCGCTTGAAGCCCCATTTCTCGCACACCAGCTGCGCGCCACGGAACTGCGAGATCTCCTGGTCGCCGTAGCGCTCCTTCCAGCCCTGGCCGAATGGCGAGGCCAGTCCTTCCTTCATCGGGAGCGCGACCGTCGTGCCCATCGGGACCATGCTCATGCTCTCGATGCCCGCCGCGATCACCAGGTCCTGCGTGCCGGAAAGGATCGCCTGCGCGGCGAAGTGAATGGCCTGCTGCGAGGATCCGCACTGCCTGTCGATAGTCACGCCGGGAACGCTCTGCGGCAGGCCGGCCGACAGCCAAGAGTTCCTGGCGATGTCGATCGCCTGCGGGCCGGCCTGCAAGACGCAGCCCATGATGACGTCCTCGACAGCGGCCGGGTCGACCGAGGTTCTGGCGACCAGCTCCCGTAGCACGTGCGCCGCGAGATCTACTGGATGGACCGACGACAGGCCACCGTTGCGCTTGCCTACGGGGCTGCGGACGGCCCCGACGATATATGCCTCGGACACCACGCGACCTCCGTGATCAGCGGTCCGCCGTCACCCTCGTTCGCGCAGCTTGCGCGGTGCGCCCCGGCGACTTTCTACCGCCAGATTGAGGCTACCGCGACGCTGCGCCCCGGCCATAGACCCAAGTTGGTCACGAGCCTGGCGCCCGATAGCTGCCCGTGATTTGTATCTGCACAGCTACTATCCGTGAGTACGGTCGCTCGGGGCGGGCGCACGCCATGGTCAGCCGGCGCGGACGGGACACGACCCGCCTGGCATCCGGACGGGGGGAAGCCGAAGTCATGACACGGTCAAGCGACGAGGGCGCCAGCCTGGTCAGTATTGGCCAGCTGGCCAAGGCCGCGGGGGTCAGCAGCCGCACGATCAGGTACTACGAGGAACTCGGCATCCTGCCGGAGCCCAGGCGCTCGCCGGGCGGAACGCGCAGGTACCCGAGGGAGTACGGCGGCTACATCGCGGCCGCGCTTGCGCTGAAGGACCTCGGCTTCCGGCTTGATGAGGTGAAGCCGCTGGCCCGGTTAGCCGCGGGCCGGCAGGTCAGCCAAGGTCAGCGGGAAGCGGCCGCCCGGCTGGTCGAGGACAAGATCGAGGCTCTGGCCCGGCAGGTCACCGTGCTGCGGCGGCTCGCCGACTCGGTCCGCGTACCCGACGCCGACCTTCCGGTATCGGCCATCCTCGGTTCCGCGGTGCTCGCCCAGGAGGGCGCGACCCGTACCGACCTCAGCGTGGTCCCCGCGATCGCCGACGACGGCGCGGCGTGACGGTACACGGCGCCCTGGGACACACCTCGTTCCCGCCATCGTCGGCCATCGCAACGAACGCGGCGGCGCGATGCCTGCTATCTGCCTTCGCGGGCTCTATGCTGAAATACGAGCATCTCGGGAGGCAGCATGGGACAGGCCATCATCCTGCTGCTGGTGCTGGCGGCGATCGTCGCATACGTGGTCGCGCGGACTCGCCGCCGGATGGGACTGATCGTCACCGGCAAGACCTGGCTCTGGGTGATGACGGGATTCGTGGTCATCGTGCTCTTGATGTATGAGATCAGCGCTCGGCGCTGATAACAACGCGCTGGGGCAGTGCGGCCGTAAGGGCAACGGTCAGAGCAAGCGCGACCCAGTGCTGTTCTTGATCGGCATCTCGAACCAGACGGCCTTGCCGTCCTTGGTCGGCCTCGATCCCCAGCGGGTCGCGAGCTGGTCGACCAGGTAGAGCCCGCGGCCGCCCTCGTCGCTTTCGCCGGCGCTGCGGATCCTGGGCAGCCGCAGGTCGGCATCGAAGACCTCGACCCAGACGGCCTCGTGACCGCGGCGCAGACGCAGGGTGAAGTCCTTGCCGGCCGGCGCGGCGAGGCCGTCGTCGTAGGGGGCGAGCTCCCAGTCCCCGATGATTCCGAGCGGGCCGGCGCCGGCGCCCTCCAGCACGAGCTCGTGCCGCGGGGTCGGCGACACCGCGGCGTGCAATACGACGTTCGTGACGACCTCGGAGACCAGCAGGCAAGTGAGGTCGGCCTGCTCGATGTCCATGCCCCAGCTCACGAACGTCTCGTGGGCCAGGCGCCTGGCCTCCGATACCCGGATCGGCTCGGCCGGGAACTGGCCCTCCCAGGACGCAAGATCGACCGAGGAGGTCCGCACGACCACGACCGCCATGTCGTCGTCAATCTCGCCCGGCACCGCCGTCTCGGCGGCCAGCGCGACCTCCTCCACCGTCCCGTCGGCGGCCTCCCGCACCGCGTGGCGCAGCATCTGCTGCACCTCGGCGTCGCTGTAGTGGCCGCCACCGTCGGCCCGTTGCCGGCGGTCGATGAGCCCGTCGGTGTAGAACACAAGCGTCGATCCGGGGGCCAGGTAGCGGTTCTCTTCCCGGTAGGTGGGCAGGCCGGGGACGCCCTTGCCGCGCACCCCGAGCAGTACACCGCGGTCGAGGATCTCCAGCTGGCTCACGTCGTGCCCGCGCACGATCAGCGGCGGCACGTGCCCGGCGTTCGAGAACGACAGCGTCCTCGACCACGCGTCATAGACCAGGTACGTGCAGCTGACGGTCGGCGGGTCAGCGGCGGAAAAGCCGTGTTCCTCGGCCGCCGCGGGACCCAGCGAGCGGACCCAGTCGTCCAGGCGGCGCAGGATTTCGGCCGGTGACTTGTCGTCCTGGGCGAAGGCACGCAGCGCCGCGCGCAGCTGGCCCATCACCGCGGCCGCCCTCGCCCCGCGCCCCTCGACGTCCCCGATGACGATGCCAACCCGGCCCGCCGACAGCGGGATGATGTCGTACCAGTCGCCGCCCACCTGCGTCTGAATGCCCTGACCGTGCGTCTCAAGCGGTTTTGCCGGAACGTACTTATAAGCCACCTCAAGCCCGTCCACGAATGGCGGATCTTTGGGCAGCAGGCTGGTCTGGAATGCCAGCGCGGTCCGCCGTTCCTCTTCGAACAGCATGGAGTTATCGATCGCCACCGCGACGCGGCTTGCAATCGCGCTCAGGAAATCTCGGTCATCGGCGCCGTAATGGCGCTCTTCCCGTTCGGTCAGCATCGACAGGGCCAGGCTAATCATCCCGAGCAGCTGCCCGCGGGCCACGAGCGGCGCCGCGATCGTCGAGGTGAGCCTGACGTCGTCACATTGCCGCTTGCTCTCCGGCCCGGGCGCGGGGAACGTCTCCGTGTCCAGGTCGGCGACGACCACGGTGTCGAGCGTGGACATCGCCTGCTCGCAGAAGTGGCCCTTCGGGTAGCGGATCGGCTCGCCCACGCGCGCCCAGGTGCCGGGCTCGGGCGTCCAGCCGCGGGCGTTCAGCTGCGCCCGCCTGATGAGCTGGTCGCCGTGGAACAGATCGATAAAGCAGTGATCGGCGAACTGGGGCACCAGCGTCTCGGCGACCTGGCGCAGCGTGACGCTCAGCTCGAGCGAGCTGGCCAGCCGGTCGCCGATGCGCTCCAGCAAACCGATCCGGTCGCTTACGCGCTGCGGGCCGTGCCTGGTCGCCTCGCGCGCCATGATCACGATGCCGGCGATCTCCCCGTCGCCGTCGCGCAGCGAGGACGCGTGCGCGCGGACGAACACCTGCGAGCCATCCAGGCGCTGGTTGGTGAACGTGCCCTCCCACGGCCAGCCGCGCAGCACGATCTCGGCCATGTGCTGCACTGTCGCCATGTCACCCTGCTCAAAGCCGAGGGACGTGAGGGGCCTGCCGACCAGGTGGGCGGGTTTATCAGGGAAATCGAAGAGCGAGACGGCGAACGGGTTCGCGTACAGCAGCCGGCAGTCGGTGTCGGTCACGACCACGCCGGTGGATACCTGGTCAAGCACCTGGCTGGCGGTCAGCAGGTCCCGGAACTCCTCAGGCGGCATCAAGACGTCATCACCGCGGATCATCACTGGCGCAACACGAACACATGCGTGGCAATGTCGACGGGCAGTTCCGCCTCAACCTCGCCGGACCCATCTGCACCTGTCACCCACACACCGTGGTCGCTAGCCGCGAGAGTTACCTCGCGTCCGGGTTGTATCCCAATGTTCTTGAGTCTAAGCATCAACGCGGCATCGCTTTGGACTTGTTCGCTGATACGGCTGACCACTACATGCTCCGGGCCGCGGGCAATGATGTCAGTCATGGCAATGTCGGGCTCGTCAACGGCAGCACCGGCACGCTCGGCCGCCGTGTCGGGGACATCGAGCTCGGCCAGTCCCGGAATGACATTTCCGTGCGGGCACCGGACTGGATAGTCGAGCAGTTCCACGAGCCGCCGTTCCACATTGTCCGAAATCACGTGCTCCCACCGGCACGCCTCGATGTGGACGTCCTCCCAGGGCAGACCGATGACGCTGACGAGGAGGCACTCGGCCAGGCGGTGCTTGCGCATCACCCGGACCGCTAGCTGCCGGCCGCTGTCGGTCAACGCCAGCTGCCGGTCGCCCTCGACCCGCAGCAGCCCGTCCCGCTCCATCCGGGAGACCGTCTGGCTGACGGTAGGGCCGCTTTGCGACAGCCGCTCGGCGATCCGGGCACGCAACGGCACGATGCCCTCTTCCTCGAGCTCGAAAACCGTCCGAAGATACATCTCCGTCGTGTCGATCAGGCCGTGCGCTGTCACGAGCTTTACCTCCGGAAACGATGCTATGCCGGTTCGCCACCAGCAAGCACGCCGCAAGTCCTGACCTTCTCGTTATGGAATTACCGATTTAACGTAAATCAGAGGGTAGCTTCGGCTGGGAGCTGTGCCCGGCTCGCGCCGAGTGGGGCGGCTGAGAGCTGTGCCGGGCTCCCGCCGAGTGGTCGGCTGAGAGCTGTGCCCGGATCGCGCCGAGTGGGCGGCTGGAGCCGCGCCCGGCCAGCCCGCGGCCGGCGGCCGGAGCCGCGCCCGGACACCCGCGGCCTGGGCTCATCACGGCAGCAATGGGCAGTTTGCTGCCGTTCCGCCACGCTCGGAACGACAGCTAAGGTGCCAGCGCTGCCGCTAGTGCGACAGCATGATTACCCGAGATGTCGTAAACAGTGCTCTGGGGGTCGCTCCGGACAGCCGACGGTCGACCGGAATTCACCATTTGATGGTGGATGTCCGTTACTGAGGGTGTACTCCGACCTGAGACCGTCGGGCACCAGGCTGAGTTCCTGCCAGTTATATGGTCTTATATCCGATAACTAGTGCTGATGAGTGACCGGCAAACGGGCCCGACACTGGCGGCTAAGCCGGGCGGGGAGGTTCCGGACCTGCGCAGAGGCGCTAGGGCGCCAGCCTGTTGACTGTCCAGCCCTGTGCGGCAACGGTGTACCTGAACCGGTCATGCAGCCTGCTTGGCTGGCCCTGCCAGAACTCGATCGTCTCCGGCCGTACCCTGTAGCCACCCCAGAAATCGGGCATCGGCACCTCGGTGCCCTCCGGCCAGCGCCGCTCCAGCTCCTCGTACCGGTCGTCCAGTTCAGCCCTGGAGGCCAGGACCGTCGACTGGCGGCTGGCCCACGCACCCAGTTGTGATCCCCGCGGGCGGCTGTGGAAATAGGGCTCGCTCTCGTCGGTAGACAGCGGCGTCACCCCGCCCTCGACGATCACCTGCCGGTGCAGGGCATGCCAAGGGAACAGCAGGCATGCACGCGGCACCTCGGCCAGGTCGCTGCCCTTGCGCGAGGTCCTGTTGGTGTAGAAGACAAAGCCCGCAGAATCGAACCCCTTCAGCAGGACCATCCGGGCCCGCGGCCACTGGTCGGCGGACACGGTGGCCAGCACCATCGCCGTCGGCTCCGGCAGGCCAGCCTTGACCACGTCGTCCATCCATGCCCGGAGCAGGTCCATCGGGTCGGCCGGCAGCATCGCCTCGGTCAGGGTGCCGGGCAGGCCGAGCGGGACGGCGGTAAGACCGGGTGGGACGGGCTGTCCTGTGGTACCCCAGGCGAGAGCGGCAGCGGTTCCCGCCTGGCCCAGGTCCTGGGTATTGTCGCGGCCCTGGTCCCGGCCGGCGTCGCGGCCCTGGTCCCGGCCTTTGTCGCGGCCCTGGTCCTGGCCGTCGGCCGTGGCGGGACCCGGCGCGACCTGGCCAGGATCGCCGTCAGCCGGCTGCGCGTGTCCTGTGGGTTTCACGGGTATTGATCCTCACATAACCGAGGCCTGGCCGCTCGCCAGCCCGCCGCAGACTCCCAAGCCCCAACCTAAGGCCGGTTACCTAACCGTAAACTCCGCGCGGTTGAATAGTTCGGCAGGCCATCGCAGGCCCGCTGGCCCCCGCCGCTGGACGAACCAAGCGGCCTGATCTCCCAGGCCAGCTGACCGGCCCGCCGCCGACACAAGAGACGGAGGAAGTGCGAATGTCCGACTTTGTGCCTGGGCTCGAGGGCGTTGTTGCATTCGAGACGGAGATTGCGGAGCCCGACAAGGAGGGCGGCTCTCTCCGTTACCGGGGCGTGGACATCGAGGAACTAGTCGGCCATGTCTCCTACGGGCACGTCTGGGGGCTGCTGGTCGACAACAAGTTCGAGCCTGGCCTGCCGCCCGCCGAGCCGTATCCGATTCCCGTCCACTCGGGCGACATCAGGGTCGATGTCCAGAGCGCGCTCGCCATGCTGGCACCGGCATGGGGCATGCACCAACTGCTGGACATCACCGACGAGCAGGCCCGCGACGACCTGGCCAGGGCCTCAGTGATGGCGCTGTCGTTCGTCGCGCAGTCAGCCCGCGGCCTCGGCCTGCCGATGGTCGCGCAGAAGCGGGTCGATGAGGCCAAGACGATCACCGAGCGGTTCATGATCCGCTGGCGCGGCGACCCTGACCCCAGGCACATCAAGGCCATCGACGCGTACTGGGTGTCGGCCGCCGAGCACGGCATGAACGCCTCCACGTTCACCGCGCGTGTGATCGCCTCCACCGGAGCCGATGTCGCCGCGGCGCTGTCGGGCGCTGTTGGCGCCATGTCGGGCCCGCTGCACGGCGGGGCGCCCGCCAGGGTGCTCCACATGATCGAAGAGGTCGAGCGGACCGGGGACGCAGCCGCCTACGTGAAGAAGACGCTCGACAGCGGTGACCGGCTGATGGGCTTCGGGCATCGCGTGTACCGGGCCGAGGACCCCAGGGCCAGGGTGCTGAGGCGCACGGCCAGGGAACTAGACGCGCCCCGGTATGAGGTCGCCGCCGCGCTGGAGAAGGCCGCGCTGGACGAACTGCATGCTCGCAGGCCCGACCGCGTGCTGGCCACCAACGTGGAGTTCTGGGCCGCGATCATCCTTGACTTCGCCGAGGTGCCTGCTCACATGTTCACCTCGATGTTCACCTGCGCGCGGACCGCCGGCTGGGCGGCGCACATCCTAGAGCAAAAGCGCACAGGACGGCTGGTCCGGCCAAGCGCAAACTACGTCGGCCCGAAGGCCAGGTCCGTCCGGGACGTGCCGGGCGCGGAAGAGGTCTTCGATCACGATGTCTGACCCGGCGGCCATCGTCATCCCGGCCAGTCTGCTGCCGGTAGACGGCCGGTTCGGCTCCGGCCCGACCAAGATCAGGCCGGAGCAGGTGACGGCGCTGGCGGCGGCCGGCCAAGGACCGCTTGGCACCTCGCACCGGCAGGCACCGGTACGACGGGTGGTGCAGCGGGCTCGGGAGGGCCTGGCCCAGCTATTCGGTTTGCCCGAGGACTACCTGGTGGTCCTCGGCAACGGCGGCACGACAGCCTTCTGGGATGCGGCGGCCTTCGGGCTCGTGGAAAGGAGGGCGCAGCATCTCAGCTTCGGCGAGTTCTCCTCGAAATTCGCCAAGGTCACGCAGACCGCCCCCTGGCTGGCCGAGCCGTCGGTGATCAAGTCCGAGCCTGGCACGCATCCCGCCGCGCGGCCCGAGGCTGGCATCGACGCATACGCGCTCACGCACAACGAGACCTCGACTGGCGTCGCGATGCCGATCCGCCGGGTCGCGGGGGCTGACGACGGCGCCCTGGTCCTGGTCGACGCGACCAGTGCGGCGGGCGGAATCGCCGTCGACCCGGTCGAGTTCGACACTTACTACTTCGCGCCGCAGAAGTGCTTCGGCTCCGACGGCGGGCTTTGGCTCGCACTGATGTCCCCGGCGGCGGTCGACCGGGTAGCGCGGATCGCCGCGAGCGGACGCTACATCCCGGAATTCCTGTCCCTCCAGGTCGCCGTCGACAACTCCAAGCTGCAGCAGACATATAACACCCCGGCCGTGGCCACGCTGATCCTCCTGGCCGAGCAGATCGAGTGGATGCTAGCCAACGGCGGCATGGCTTGGACCACGGAACGGACGGCGGTCTCGTCCGGCATCCTCTACACCTGGGCCGACAAGTCGCCGGTGGCCGCCCCGTTCGTCGCCGATCCGGACCAGCGCTCGCAGGTGGTCGTCACGATCGACTTCGCCGACAGCGTGGACGCGACCGCCCTGTCGCAGGTCTTGCGGACGAACGGAATCGTCGATACAGACTCCTACCGCAAGCTGGGCCGGAACCAGCTGCGCATCGGCACGTTCCCTGCCATAGACCCGGCCGACGTCGAGGCCCTCACCGTCTGCATCGACTACGTGCTCGAGCGGTTGTAGTAACGGCAGGTCCTTGCGGCGGAGCCAACCCTCAGCCTGCGGGCGATGGCTTGAGCGGCCAGCGCCCGAGGTCCTCGTACCGCGGCTCCCGGCCGGGGTTGCTGCGGATCAGCCGGACGGAGTCGGCCATCCACGGGCTGCCCGCGAATCCGGCCAGGACCGACGTCAGCTCGACCACATCGGTCTGGGCACGGCAGCGCGCCAGGGTAACGTGCGCCCGGTAGCGCCTGCCCTCATCCGGCGGCGGAGCGCCAGCCCTGCGGGCCCCGGCGGCCACTGACGCTGCGAGCGGCCCCAGGTCAACGTCCGACTCGACGCCCGCCCATACCACGCTGGCCCGGCGCGGCCGGGGAAAGGCGCCGCCGCCGCTGATGGCCAGCCGCCGCGCCGGGTGGCGCGCGGCGGCCCGCTCCAGCCTGACGGCGAGGTCAGGCAGCACCCGGTCGTTCACCTCTCCGAGGAATGCCAGCGTCAGGTGCCAGTCGACCTCAGTGGTCCAGCGCAGCTCCGGCCAGGCTGTCCGCAGCGGCTCGGCCGCGT
>JASHOL010000024.1 GCA_030041135.1 Streptosporangiaceae bacterium
CGGGCTGGGCGCCGGCACCGGCGCTCGACTGCTGGCGGCCGAACGGCGCGAGCACCGGGCCCGGCTGGTGACCCAGGCCACGGCTCGAACCGAGGCGGCCGCGGTCGTTGTGGCCGACGGCCGGGTGCCGGCCTGGCGTCCCTCGTCGTTCAGCCGCGTGCTGGCCGACGTGCCGTGCTCGGGCCTCGGCGCATTGCGGCGCCGGCCCGAGGCGCGCTGGCGGCGAACGGCGGACTCGCTTGCGGACCTGGATGAACTTCAGCGGGACCTGCTGCGGACCGCGCTCGACTCGGCCCGGCCCGGTGGCGTGGTCGGCTACGTCACGTGCTCGCCACTGCTGACCGAGACCCGTGACATCGTCGCGGCCGTGCTGGCCGGCCGGCCGGGTACCGAGGTGCTCGATGCGCCGGCGGTGCTCGCGGAGGTGCCAGGGCTGAGCTGCCCGGAGCCGTATCAGCGGTACGCCCAGTTCTGGCCGCACCGGCACGGCACCGACGCGATGTTCGTCGCGCTGTTGCGCCGCGGCTAGCGGGTTAGCATCGGCGGTAAGCGGAACTTCGGGGTAAGGAACCGACGTGCCTGAAGAAACCGAGACAGACGTCGTAAGCCCGGCGCCGAGAAGCTATCCGTTCAGCCGCGTCCGGCTCGAGCCAGACCCGCAGTACGCGCGGTTGCGCCGTGACGAGCCGGTGTGCCGGGTGCAGATGCCCTACGGCGACCCGGCCTGGCTGGTGACCGACTATCACCTGACCCGGACGGTACTCGGCGACGCCCGGTTCAGCCGGGCGGACGCCGTCGGCCGGGACAACCCCCGCGAGTCTGCGTCCGATGTCAGCCAGGTCGCGGAGAGCGTGCTGAACATGGATCCGCCCGAGCACACCCGCCTCCGCAAGCTCGTCGGCAAGGCGTTCACGCCGCGGCGCGTCGAGCAGCTCCGACCGCGAACTCAGCAGATCGCCGCCGGTCTTGTGGACGGCATGGTCGCCGCCGGCCCGCCCGCCGACCTGGTTGAGAGCTTCTCGTTCGCCCTTCCGGCGATCACGATCTGCGAGCTGCTTGGCGTGCCCGAGGAAGACCGGGACACATTCCGCCGCTGGGCCGATGCGGCCGTCTCGACCAGCTCGGCCACGCCGGTGCAGGAGCAAGACTCCTTCGTGAACCTGGCCGGCTACCTCGGCGGGCTAATTGCGCAGCGTCGTGCGTACGCGGGCACCGATCTGCTGACCGGGCTCGTCCAGGCGCGCGACAAGGAGGACCGGCTATCGGAGTCTGAACTGATCGTTCTGGCCATGACGGTGCTGGTAGCCGGTTATGAGACGACGGCTCACATGATCACGAACATGACCTACACGCTTCTCACCCATCCGCACCAGCTTCGTCAGGTGAAGCAGCGACCGGACCTGCTACCGTCCGCGGTCGAGGAGATGCTGCGGTTTAACATGTTCGCCCCGGCCATGAACGCGCGGATCGCGACGACGGATGTCTTGGTGGGTGACGTTCTGGTGCGGGCTGGCGAGTCCGTCCTGTGCTCCAGGGGCTCGGCCAATCACGACGAGAACGTGTTTGCCAATCCAGACGAGCTCCAGCTGAGCCGCGACCCCAACCCGCACGTCGCGTTCGGGTACGGGCCGCACTTCTGCCTGGGCGCGAACCTGGCCCGGATGGAGCTGCAGGTGGCGCTGGGCACGATCTTCTCCCGGCTGCCCGGGCTGCAAATCGCAGTACCTGAGCAGAGTCTGGTCTGGAACTCCAGCACGATAATGCGCGGCCTGACCGCGTTCCCGATCGCCTGGTGAGGGCGCGAGCCGGCTAGTCGGCCGCTGAAGCCGATCCGCGCCGCGCCCTCGATCTGCGCCAGCTCGCGAGGTCGGAGCTGACGAACCAGACGAGTATCGCGGCCAGGATGATGCAAAGCAGCCACCTGGCGGCTCCGCGCGCCATCCAGCCTGTCGCCAGGAGCACTCCGGTGAGGATCAGCAGCAGGCCGGTAGCGAAACCCTTCCACCCTGACCGTACGTCCCCGGGCTCGGCCGTATCGGGCCTGGCCCGGATGGCCCGGAGCGTGGTTACATGCCGGAGCGCCGTCCATACGCCACCCGCAGCGGCGAACCATCCCGCCGCTTGCTCGAAACTAGTCACCGCCACCCCAGCGCGCCGCAACCGACGACCTGCCGTAAGTGTACGGCGGACTGGCTGCGATGCCGGCGCTACCGCGCGGCGCCGGAACGCTCTGGCAGGCCGGGACGCGGCCACGCCGCGTCCCGGCCCAGCGCTGTCAGGACTGGACGAACGCGATGCCGAGCGGCGCGTCCTGGTAGTTGGCGGTCCCCGTGCCCTGCAGGACGGTGCCGATGACCGTGTTGGTCGCCGGGTCGATCACGGTGATGTCACCGTCGAGGATGTTGCCCACCCAGACCTGGGAGCCATCCGGCGTGACCGCAACCGAAGCGGGCTGACGCCCGGTCGGCACGGTCGTGATCAGGGCTCCGCTGGCCGCGTTGATCACCGACACGACGTCGGCGTTCAGGTCAGCGACGTAGAGCGTGCTGCCGTCCGGGGTGACCGCAACGGCATACGGCTCCTGGCCAGCGGCAAACCGGTTCGTGACCTGGCCGCTGGCCGTGTTGATGACCACCAGCTGGTTCGTCGCCGGGCTGGTGACGTAGAGCGTGCTGCCATCCGGGCTGATCGCGATGCCCTGTGCCCCGGCCGGAACGCGAACATGGCCGACGACCGTGCCGGTGGCGGTGTTGATCACGGTGACGCCGGACTCGGTGGTGACGTAGGCGCGGCTGCCATCCGGACTGAAGACCACCCGGCGCGGCCCCGGACCCACCTGGATGTCGCCGGTGACCTTGTCGGTCGCGGTGGAGATCACCGCGACGATGCCGGACCCGCCGGAGCCGGTGTCACCGCCGGTCACCGTCGCGTACACCTGGCTGCCGTCCGGTGAGACGGCGACGTCCTGCGGGTACGGGCCGACGTAGATCGGGGTCTCGGCTCCGGTCGTCGGATTCGCCGCGATGACGTCATACTGACCGGTCTCGGCGATGAATACCTGGGAGCCGTCGGGCGTCACGGCCACGCCCTCCGGCGTGTCGGCATCCAGTACCGGCGACAGGACCGTGTCGGTGGCGACGTTCACCCCTACGACCTCGTACCCGCCGGCCGCGGCCACGTACGCGGTGTAGTCCGTGCCGGCGTCGGCGGCCTTGAGGCCGGTCTCACGCTTGAGCGTGAACCTCTCACCTGCCCTGATCTTGGTAGTGCTCTGCGGGGCGTTGGCCGTCTTCGCTCCGTGGGTGATGAACGCACCGGAGCCGTAGGCAGCCGCTGGCGCTATCACGAGCACGGCGGCAGTTCCGGCGATCCACCACAGCCTGACCGCGCGCCGCCTGGACTTCCTGGTCGGGCCGGCCTGGGCGGCCACGTCCGCTGCGGCCCTGTTGCTTGACGGGCTTACTGAGTCTGCAGACACTGTAGGTTCTCCTCTCGCCCGTCAGTTGTCGCGGGTGGTGTTGCGTGGCCGCGGCCTCGGACCGACCTGCTGCACGGGCACCGTCTGGCTGGTGGTCGGGAACACGGGCGCCGGCAGGGTGTTGACGTCGATGGCTGCCTGCGCGAGCTTGCGCTTGGTGCCAGGCAGGTACGGCACCGCGCTCGGGAACTGCGGGAACCCGAAAGCCGAGAGCAGGTTGCCGAACGTCTGGCGCCGCCACGTGGTGATGTTGGGGATCGTTACCCCGGTAAGCGCCTCGAGGAACTGCAGCACCGAGGTGTGGTCAAACGTCTCGCTGGCGATCCAGCCGCCCTGGGTCCACGGCGAGACGATCAGGCACGGCACCCGGAACCCGCCGCCGATCGGCCAGTCGGGATCGCCGGATACCTGGATGAACTCGTTCGGCGTGCCGGCCGGCGGGGTCGGCGGCGGCACGTGGTCGAACAGGCCGTCGTTCTCGTCGTAGTTGAGGATGAACACCGTTTTGGCCCACACGTCAGGGTTGGCGGCGATCGCGTCGATCTTGCTGGCGACGAAGTCGGCCCCGGCGGCCGGGATGTAGTCCGGGTGCTCCGACTGGTAGCTGGTGGGGATCAGCCAGGACACGGTGGGCAGCCGGTCGTGCATGGCATCCCACTCGAACTGGCCGGGAGAGAACGTCCGGAGCCCGCTCTGGAACAGCGTGGAGCCCACGGGCGCGTTCTGGAAGTTCCTGAACATCTCCAGGGGGTTGCACTCGTAGTTGTCGACCTCTTGGTAGACCTGCCAGCTCACGCCGGCGTCGGTCAGCGCCTCCGGGTAGCTCTCCCATTCATAGGGCGTCGGGTCGATGTTGCTGGTGATCGGCCCGCCGCCGACGCCCTGGGGGTCGATCCATGCGCTCCAGTGGTATAGCCGGTTCGGCCAGGTCGGGCCGAGAACGGAGCAGTGGTAGTTGTCGCAGATGGTGAAGTTCTCGGCCAGCGCCCACTGGAACGGTATGTCCTCGCGCGTGTAGTAGCCCATCGTGTAGGGACCGTTCACGCCGTTGGCGGCGATGTGCGCAGGAACGAAGTTGTCCATCGCGCCGTTGTCCCACGAGCTGTGCTGGTAGTACCACGCGTGACTGGTGGACGGGATCGCCTGAGCGCTGGTCGTGATCGTGTTCAGGCGGAAGGGCAGCAGGTAGCCATCGGGGTTCTCGGGGTCGGGCTGGTACCAGACCGGCTGACCCGTGGGCAACGTGATCGCCGTGGGGTCGGAGAATCCGCGCACGCCAGGCAGCGTGCCGAAGTAGTGGTCGAACGACCGGTTCTCCTGCATGAGAATGACCACGTGCTTGATATCGCTGAGACGTCCCGTGCCGCGCTGAGGCCCGGAAGCGAGCGCTCGGCGCACGTTGCCGGGGAGGAACTCGGCCGCGAACGCGGCGGCAGTGGCCGCGCCCGCTGTAGTCAGCAGGCGGCGTCTAGTGAGCTCTGGCATAGGCTTGCTCCGTCCGTAACGTGCAGTTGATAGCAACCCGGACGATTCAGTTTCTGGACGGCAGCGTCACCACGGATAAGTGAATGGCCGGGAATCCGGCGATGAAGGTTTAGGTCATCCGGCTGCCAGAATGGTCGGCTTAAGCCAATGACCTGCCGTTACTTATGGGCCGAGGTTAGGGACCGGTCACGCTGGCCTGGGACACTCTTCGTTCCGATATCAGCGCGCTTACCCTGGGCGTACCCATCGTCGTAGCCGCTGCCGGTGTAGGTCGTGCGGGCGGTTCGCGTGTGCGGGTAGGCTGCCGCAACGTTGCGGCGGATCACCAGCGAGCGGTCGGCGAGCACGAGCGCCGCGCTGGCCTGGCCGTCGGACGGTACGGGGGCGGTTCGCTCCGCGCGCTCCTCGGCTGCGCGCACCCTCGCGGTGACGGCTGCGGCGAAGCCGAGCAGCCAGCTACGCCGCCAGGCGCGCACGTTGGGAGCTCTCGCCGGGACCTGGGCGGCGATAAGGCCGTGCCACATCTGTATCAGCACCGAGGTGTAGAGGACGTCGGTGCGCTCGAGGTCGGAGGCATAACCGAAGATGTGCACGCGCAGCGTGCCATCCGGCGCGGTCACCAGGATCGGCTGGCAGCGCAGTGCCGAGGCCAGGCCGCATAGCAGATGAGCGCGCACCCTGCCCCACGGGTTGTAGATGTCCACCAGGCGGCTGTCCGGTGTGTCAGTCTCCGGCCGCTGCGCGGCCAGCAGCGCCCGGTCGATGCCGTACTTCGCCATCAGCTCGGCCGCCTTGGCGGTTAGCGCCTCCGCCTCGGCCGTGGTGACGCCTTCGGCTTCGGCCTTGGCCAGCAGTTTGCGCACCCGGTCAAGCAGCCGGTCTGATGCCTCGGCAGTCAACGTGCCTCCACGTCGTTCGGGGGTTACGGGGGTCCTCCCCCCGCGGCCAGCACGTTCGGGGATACGGGGGCCGTCCCCCGCGGCCAGCACGTTCGGGGTTACGGGGGCCGTCCCCTCGGGCCCGCACGTTCGGGTTCCGCATCGAACATAGCGGCCAGGTCCGACACCCGGCGGGAGTTCCCTGCCCGCCGGAGAGAGGCGGCGCGCTAGTCCGGCCTAGACTCAGCCGTGTTATGAGCATGCAGATAGCACCGAGCCTCCTGGCTGCCGACTTTGCCCGGCTTGCGGACGACGCGTACGCGGTTTCGGAAACGGCCGACTGGCTGCACGTCGACGTCATGGACGGCCATTTCGTGCCAAACCTCACAATAGGCCTGCCAGTTGTCGAGGCGCTGCATCGGCACGCCCGGCTGCCGCTTGACTGCCATCTCATGATCGAGCAGCCCGACCTGTGGGCCGTGCAGTACGCGGAGGTCGGTGCCCGCAACGTGACGATTCACGCCGAGGCAGTAAGCGCCCCCATCCGCACCCTCCGGAACATCCGCGCCGCCGGCGCGCGAGCCGGGCTGGCTTTCAACCCGTCGACCGCCATCGACCCGTACGAGGACCTGCTGTCCGAGGTCGACATGCTGCTGCTGATGACGATCGAGCCCGGCTTCGGTGGCCAGGACTTCATGGACCTGGTCCTGCCGAAGATCCGCCGGGCTCGCGAGGCGATTGACGGCCATGGCGGCGAGATCTGGCTGCAGGTCGACGGCGGGGTCAGCGAGCACACGATCGAGCGCTGCGCGGAGGCCGGCGCCGATATGTTCGTCGCCGGAACCGCCGTGTATGGCAGCGATGATCCTGCGGCCGCGGTCAAGATGCTGCGCGACCTGGCCGAAGCGGCCGCTCGCCCGAACCCGGCAACCTAGCCGCGTGGCCGACGAGGAGCGGGACGGAGTCCAGCTCACCCATCTCGACCAGCCGCTGTTTGACGGGGCCGCCTCGACCAAGCGCGACCTGGTTGACTACCTCGATGCGGTAGCCCAGTTCCTCGTGCCGCGGCTGGCCGACCGGCCGCTGTCGGTAGTGAGAGTGCGGCCTGGCCAGCCGCCGTTCATGCAGAAGAACGTGCCGAAGTACACGCCACCCTGGGTGCAGACGATCTCACTATGGGCCGAGAGTTCGCGACGTGAGGTGTCCTACGCGCTGTGCAACGACCGGCGCACGCTGCTGTGGCTGGCCAACCAGCGCGCCGTCGAGTATCACCCGACGCTCGTGCGGGTCGGCAGCTGGCAATACCCCGACTACCTCGTGCTCGACCTGGACCCGCCGTCGCCCGACGCGTTCGCGCTGGCGGTCCAGGCCGCCTTCCTGGTTCGCGAGGCGCTCACCGGAGCCGGGCTGGCCGGTGCGGTCAAGACCAGCGGGGCCAAGGGCCTGCACGTGTTCGTGCCACTCCAGCCCGAGACCAGCATGGCCGATGCCGCCGCGGCGACCAGGGCGATAGCGGTCAGGGCCGAGCGGATCGACCCTGAGCTCGCCACGACCGCGTTCATCCGCGAGGACAGGGGCGGCAAGGTGTTCCTGGACTCAACGAGGGCGGGCGGCGCGACGGTGGTCGCGGTCTACAGCCCGCGGGTTCGGCCGGGCGTGCCGGTCTCCTTCCCTGTGGCGTGGGACGACCTCGGGTCGGTCAGCCCGGCCGACTTCACGGTCCGGACGGCGGCCCCGCTGGTGGCCGCATCAGGCGATCGGTGGGCGGGCCTGATGCCGGCCCCTCGGCGGCTGCCTGCTGACCTCCTGACGGAGGGCCACGCGATCCCGGTGGCGCGAGTCCAGGCAATGCACGAGGGCAAGCGCCGGGCCCGTGCTCGCCGCGCTGAGGACGCTGCCGGCTAGTAGCCGATCGGGGCGAGCACGGCTATCCGGGCTCGGCTTGCGTCGGGTACCCGCTGCGCCAGACCGCGTACTCGGGGCACAGCGGCCGGCCGGCCTCGTCCCGGCTGATCCACAGCCGCAGGAGATGCCGCTGGTGCGTCGGGTCAGCCGGATCATCGCCAAATGCGGTGCGCGTGTGCACGGTCACGAAGTTGTTGAGGAACTGCACATCGCCGGTCTGCAGCTGCATGCCGAGGGCGACGCCCTGGCGCTTGGCCAGCGATTCGAAGTACATGAAGCAGGAGACTTCAGCCGCAGTCAGCCGCGGTACATCGGGGAATCGCATGGCCGACATCGCCCGGCCCGTCCTGACCGTGCCTGACAGCACTCCGCCGAAGTAGCTGTAAAGCGGCTCCAGATACCAGCCGGGCGAGCCCGGCGGCTCTTCGCTGCGCCAGTCCGTCGGGAAATTCTTGCAGAGGATGGGCAGGTACTCGGGATGCTCTTGGATGACGATGTTGTACAGCAGCCCGGAGCTGGCGACGAAGCTCTCCCCGCCGTAGAGGGCCGGCCGCAGGCACATCAGGCCGACGATGTCGGTCGAGTCAGTGTGAAATCCCAGGTCCTCGTTGGTCGCATAGGCCCGTTCGTAGGGTCCGCGCCTGCCCAAGTCGCGGATGTGACCGACCAGGTCGCCGGCGCGGTTCTGCGGCACGAGATTCCCCATGTGCCGTCCTATGCCCCAGTAGATGGTCGCGGCCTGATCCTCGCTGAACCGGTCATAGACCGGCAGCCCGCGCAGCAGAACAAGCCCGGGACCCTGCTCGAGCCGGCACAGGATGTCGTCGATCCGCTCGCGGAAACGAGGAAGCGGAAAGTCGCCGGGTCCGATCTCCGCGAGCTTCCCCAGCCCTGTGCCCGGCACGCGCGCGAGCGCCCGCTCGAACTCGGTGAAGTCTCCCTCGCCCAGGTGAACGATCCACCGGCTGGTGTCGCCGAGCTCATCGCCACGCCACACGCTCGGCCCGGCGACCGGTTCCGTCAGCACCTCAGCCACAAAACGCTCCCTTGCCATGCACGCGCCGTCACCGGCGAGCGGAACCACGCTCCGGCGCTCTCAAACTCATTAGAGCCCGACTGGCGGCATTCGCTCCAGTGCCCGACGGAGTGGCAGCGAGCTAGGAGACCGCCATCGGGCTGACCCAGCTCGAGGCCGAGCGCAGCTTCCTGGCCGCGCGACTGGCCCGAGACAGCAGGCAGCCCGGGTCGGCGTAACCTGCGTCGCGCCAGGCCAGGGCGGGCGCGAGTGGCCAAGTTCGGCCCAGGCGGGCCAGAATGCAGTTCATGGTGGCGGTTACTAACACGAGTCCGGCGAGGAGGCTGACCGGAGTGCTGCCGCTGCTCACGGTGCGTAACCTGGTGGCCTACTACGGGCCCTTGCAGGCGCTGGCGGGGGTCAGCCTGTCGATCAGGGAGGGCGAGGTCGTCGCCCTGGCCGGCGAGAACGGCGCGGGCAAGTCCACGCTGGTCCGCTGCATCGGCGGCGACATGTCGCCCAGCAGCGGGGAGATCCTGATCGACGGGACGCCGCTGTCCTCCGATCCGGCGGCCATCGGCCGCCAGGGCGTCAGCGTCCTCTGGCAGGACCTCGCGCTGTGCGACAACCTCGACATCGCCGCCAACCTCATGCTGGGCCGGGAGCGCCGCATGCAGATAGCCTCAGAAGTCAGGCTGCACACCGAGGCCACCAGGCTGCTGAAGGAGCTCGGCATCAGCCTCCCGGCCACCAGCAGGGACGTGCGGACGCTGTCGGGCGGCCAGCGCCAGCTCGTGGCGGTGGCCAGGGCCATCGCCCGCCGTCCCCGGCTGCTGCTGCTCGACGAGCCGACGGCCGCGCTCGGCGCGCCGATGTCCCGGCAGGTTGAGGCCCTGGTCGCGGATCTGCGGGCGCAGCGGACCTCCGTG
Source organism: Streptosporangiaceae bacterium (assembly GCA_030041135.1). Taxonomy (GTDB): domain Bacteria; phylum Actinomycetota; class Actinomycetes; order Streptosporangiales; family Streptosporangiaceae; genus JAJYUU01. Next base: position 9,691 of record JASHOL010000024.1, read on the forward strand.
CTGCTGGCCTGTCACGACGTCGGCCTCATGTTCAGGCTGGCTGACCGCATCGTGGTGCTGCGCCAAGGACGGGTGGTGGCCGAGGTCGCGCCGGGCGAGGTGCATCCAGACGACGTCGTGGCCCTGCAGTCGGGCCAGAACGCCGACTCCTCGGCCCGCAGCCAGCTCACGCGGCTGCACGGCCTGACCGACCGGCTTGTCTCTGCCGACCCGTCATCCAGCCTCTCCCTGATCTTGCAGGCGCTAGGGGCGGCGCTGGGCAGCGAGCGGCTGTGCATCCACCTGGTAGCCGGCGACGACCTGGTCTGCGCGGCGTCACTTGGCCTGTCCGGGTCGCTGCCGTCGGCCTGGTCGCGACTGCCGCGCGGGGCTGCTGGCGGGCCGGTCGGCATCGCGGCGGCAGGCGGGCAGCCGGTCATCGAGGAGGATGTGCGCTTCGCCGCCAGCTGGGCCGCGTTCTCGGCCGCCGCGCGCTCGGCCAAGGTGGCCAGCTCATGGTCGGTGCCGGTGCAGGGCCCTGGCGGGCTGATGGCGGTGATCAGCGTGCTCCGCGCGATGCCCGGCCGCCCGACCCGCGATGACCTGGACCTGGTCACGCTCTATGCCGGTTACGCAGCCAGTGCCATCGAGCGCGACCGGCTGCTTGAAGAGGTCACCGCCCGCAACCGCGTGCTGGAGACGATCAGGGAGATGCTCGAGACCCTGGCCGGCCCGCTGCTGGTCAGCGAGAGCCTGGAGGTCGCGCTCGGAGCGCTGTGCCGCGGACTGCAGGCCGATTCGGCTGCGCTGGTGATACAGCCCCCGGACGGCCAGGCATCAGTCCGGGCGGCCGCCTTCCGTCCGGGCAGCCAGCGCGAGGCGGGCCGGGCTCGCGACCCGGAGGTCGTGGAGGCCTCGGTCCGGCTTCTCGGCGAGGGGCGGGCCGATGACGTCGCCACCTGGTCGGCGGGAAGCCACGGCAGCCAGCTGCTGTCGGTTACGTTCGCCGCTCCCGGCTGCGGCGCAGCCCTGATCGCAAGCTGGTCCACCGGTGCACAGCCGGCCGACGCGCGGGCGTTGCTGGAGGACGCGGCCAGGTCACTGCGGCTCGCGCTGGAGCGGGAAGAGGCCTCGATTGCGCACCAGGAGGCGCTGACGTTGCGGCGGTCACGGGAGCTGCAGCGCGACTTCCTGTCCCGGCTCAGCCATGAGCTGCGGACTCCGCTGACGGCGATCCGCGGCTACGCCTCCAGCCTGATGCAGCCCGACGTCACCTGGGACGGCGCTTCCGAGCGCCGGTTCCTCGGCCGGATCGCCGCCGAGTCGGCCCGGCTTGGCCGCCTCGTGGACGACCTGCTTGACTTCTCCGCGATCGAGTCAGGGATCTTGCGTCTGCAGCAGGACTGGTGCGACCTGCCACTGGTGCTCGAGGCGGCGATAGCGTGCCTGCCGCCCGACGTCTCGCCGCCGGTCAGGCTGTCATGTCCGCCCGACCTCCCGGTGATCTGGGCCGATCACGACCGGCTGGAGCAGGTGTTCGTGAACCTGCTGGCCAATGCCGTCGGGCACAACCCGGCTGGCACTACCGTCACGGTCACCGTCACCGGGTCCGGGCCGGCGCATGTCGCGGTCACCGTCGCCGACGACGGAGTCGGCCTGAGCCCAGACCTGGTCGGAGCCCCGTTCGAGGCAGCCAGGCGGCGCCGGGTACCGACGGCTGGAGCCGGTCTCGGCCTGTCCATCGCCAGGGGCATCGTGGCCGCGCACTGTGGTGAGATCGAGCTGGTACCGCAGGAGTCCGGCACGTGCTTCCGGATCCGGCTGCCGGTCGAGGCTGGAGGCAGGAGCGCTCCGGAAGCACGGCCGGGCGGCAGCGGTCCCGGCCCGGCAGCCGGCCTCCGCGTCGGCCGGGTCGCGAGCGAGCAGACAGGAGTGTCGTAGGTGAGTGCAGAGGCGGCGACGCGTGCGCTGGTGGTCGAGGACGACCCGAATATCGTCGACCTGATCCGGTCGAACCTGGCGGTGCGCGGCTTCGACACGGTCGTGTCGGCGGATGGCCTGCGAGCGCTGCGGCTGCTGGAGACTGAGTCCCCGGACATCGTCCTGCTCGACCTCATGCTGCCCGAGGTGGACGGCTTCGAGCTGTGCCGGCAGATCCGGGAGCGATCCTCGGTCGCGATCATCGTCGTGTCGGCCCGCGGCGGCGAGCGGGACAAGGTCAGCGCCCTGAACGTCGGCGCCGATGACTACATGACCAAGCCGTTCAGCATCGAGGAACTGCTTGCGCGGATCAACGCGACACTGCGCCGCACCAGGCCGGCCACGACCGCGGCCGCCCAGAGCGCGCCCGAGGTCATCGCGGTGGCCGACCTGGTGATCGACCTGACCAGCCAGCAGGTCACCAGGGCCGGTCACGCAGTCCACCTGACGCCGACGGAGTTCGCACTGCTCCGCGAACTAGCGCTGAACCGGGGCAAGCTGCTGAGCCACGCGCACCTGCTGCGCCACGTCTGGGGCCGGGGATACGAGACCGAGACCGAGTACGTCCGGGTCTACGTGCGGCGGCTGCGGGCGAAGCTGGAGAGCAACGGCAGCCCGCTGATCGTCACTCAGCCGCGGGCCGGATACCGAATACCCGCCGAGTGATTTGTGCCACAAAGACAGCCAAGAAATATGCGAAACGTATACGGCGCCGGGCTCCTGATGGTCGCGCGCCCGTCCCGATGGGGTCTGACCAGGGGTTTCGGCGTTAACGGATTTTTCACAAGGTTACGCCGATGTTAACGTGGGTGTTTATTCGTATCGGCCTAGTGTTTGCGGCGAACAGGTTCCAGCCCCCGCGGCGACAGTTCAGCCCGCCCGGTTTTCCTACGGGCGGCTACAGCAGTCCCGCCCGAATACGAGGTGGTTTACCTTGCGTTCAGTCACCAGAGCAGTGGCTGCGACGGCCGTCGCAAGCAGTGCGGCGCTCATCATCGCTGCCTGCGGCAGCAGCTCGCCGAGTTCTACTAGCAGCAGCGGCAAACTGAGCCCGTCGCAGGTCCCGCAGCTCACCTACAGCTCCTTCAACCTGAGCTTCTCGGCGATGTCACAGCTGAAGATCCTCGCCTCGCACGGAACGGGCAACGTCGCCGCGATCCTGCCGGACACCGTGTCCTCGACCCGGTACGTGGAATTTGATGCCCCGTACCTGAAGAAGTCGATGGAGGACGCGGGCCTCAAGTCCAGCCAGATCGTGATCCAGAACGCGCAGGGCAGCGACGCGACCGAGTACTCCGACGCCCAGGCCGACATCACCAGCGGCGCCAAGGTCCTGATCATGGACCCGCTCGACTCGGGCGTGGGTTCGAGGATCGAGTCCTACGCCAACGCACATCATGTGCCGGTCATCGACTACGACCGGCTGACGCTCGGCGGCAGCCGGAAGTACTACGTCAGCTTCAACAACGTCTATGTCGGTACCCTGCTTGGCAACGGGCTGGTCAGCTGCATCAAGGCCTGGGGCGTCAAGAGCCCGCAGGTCATGGTCATGCACGGTGCCGTCACCGACAACAACGCCACGCTGTTCGCCCAGGGCTACGACGCCGTGCTCGCCCCGTACTTCAAGAACGGGACGTACAAGGACGTGGCCAACCCGGCCGGGACGTGGACGCCGGACGTGGCGCTGACCGAGTTCGAGGCCGCTTACACCGCGCACCCGAACATCAACGCCGTGCTGATGCCGAACGATGAGAACGGCGCGCCGATCATCCACTACCTGCAGACTCGCCACATCAAGGCGGACACGTTCCCGGTCACCGGCCAGGACGCCACGCTGACCGGCCTGCAGAACATCATCTCCGGTTACCAGTGCGGCACCGTCTACAAGCCGATTTACCTTGAGGCCCAGGCCGCGGTCGCGCTGGCCATGTACCTCCGGGCCGGCCTCACCCCGCCGTCGGCTCTGGTCAACGGCACGGTGAAGGACATCGACACCGGCGTCGAGGTTCCCTCGATCCTGCTGACCCCGGAATGGGTCACGGCTTCAACCATCCAGTCCACGGTCGTCAAGGACGGGTTCGTGCCCGCGTCGCAGATCTGCGCCGGCTCGTTCGCGTCGGATTGCACGAAGTACGGGATCTCATAAATGAAAGTAAGCGCTGACGACTGGCCCCGGGCGGGCCGGTGGTAGCTAACAGCGCCGGGGACGGTGCCGCGCCCGCAGCAGCGGGCGCGGCACCGGCCATGACCGGCAGCACCACACTCGCCGACTCGCCGCTGCTTGAGTTGCGGGGCGTCGGCAAGAGCTTCGGCCCCGTCCAGGCGCTCACCGGCGTGAACCTCGACGTCCCGGTCGGCCAGGTCACCGCGCTGGCCGGAGACAACGGAGCAGGCAAGAGCACGCTGATCAAGTGCATCGCCGGGATCTACCAGCCGAGCAACGGCGAGTTGCGCTGGAACGGCAACCCGGTCCACATTCACTCGCCGCGTGACGCCGCGAACCTCGGGATAGCGACCGTCTACCAGGATCTCGCGCTGTGCGACAACCTAGACATCGTGCAGAACATGATGCTCGGCCATGAGCAGGTGCGATTCGGGATCCTGGATGAGGTGAGCATGGAGCTCACCGCAAAGCAGACGCTGCATGACCTCAGGGTGACCACCGTCCGGTCGATCAGGCAGCCGGTCGGTTCGCTGTCCGGCGGCCAGCGGCAAGCGGTCGCCGTGGCCAAGGCGGTCATGCTGGAAGCCAGGCTAGTGATCATGGACGAGCCGACGGCCGCGCTCGGCGTCACCCAGACCGAACTGGTTCTCAACCTGATCAGGCGGCTTGCCGACACCGGTCACGCGGTCATCATGGTCTCGCACAACCTGAACGACGTGCTCGCGGTCGCGGACCGGATCGCGGTGCTGTACCTGGGCAGGCTGGTCGGCGTCGGGCCGGCCGCCGAGTTCGACCGGCAGTCGATCGTCGACCTGATGACCACGGGCGCCTCGTCGCGACTGGGCAATGGCAACGGCAGCGAGGCCGCAGTCGTGCCAGGTCCCAGGGCTGGCTCGGAGGGCTGAGACATGGCAACGAAGGAAACCGGCGACCTCGACAGGGAGCAGCAGCCTGGCTCGGTTGCGGTGGCCGGGGAACCTGCGGACGGCACGGGCGCGGCCGATGCGGCGATCACCGCCGCGCCGGACGTACTGGCCCAGTCGCTGGGCGAGTACGGGAAGATCTGGCTGCGAAGGGTGCGCAGCGGCGAGAGCGGCGCGCTGCCGGTCGTCGTCGGGCTGATCGCGCTCGGGATCTATTTCCAGAGTTCGCAGAGCCACTTCCTGTCCGCGATCAACATGTTCAACCTGATGGGACAGGCGGGCTGGATCATCACGATCGCGATGGCAGAGGCGTGCGTGCTGCTGCTGGGCGAGATCGACCTGTCGGTCGCGTACAACGCCTCACTCGGCGCCACCATCACCGCCTGGATGGTGTCGATCCATCATCCGTTCCCAACCGGCGTCGCCATCCTGGTAGGCCTTGCGGTCTGCGCGGCGATCGGCGCGGTCGAGGGGCTTATCACCGTCTGGCTGAAGATCCCGTCGTTCATCGTCACGCTGGCTGGCCTGCTCGGCCTGAACGGCGTGCTGATCTGGCTGTTTGAGGAGACAGGGAACGTCGGCCTCGGCGGCGTCATCTCGCTGCATAACACCTTCCTCTTCGACCTCACCACCGGCGAGATGACCCCGGCCGTCGGGTGGATCGTGCTGATCGTCGGCGTGGTCGTCGGGGGCGCGTACATGATCGCGAGAGACCAGCGCAGGCGCGCCCACGGTCTGGTCGCCCCGCCGCTCGGCGTGACCCTGCTGAAGATCGCGCTGACCGGGGGTATCGGCGCTGCCCTCGTGGCCGTGCTCAACGTGGCCGGCGGCGTCCCCTGGGTCGTGCCGATCGTGATCGTGCTGCTGGGGATCATGACGATCGTGCTGACCCGGATCAAGTTCGGTCGCTATCTGTATGCCGTTGGCGGCAACGCGGAGGCGGCCAGGCGCGCCGGCATCAACCTCGGCCGGATCAGGGTGCTGGCGTTCACGTGCTGCGGGCTCCTGGCCGGCGTCACCGGGATCCTCTACATGTCGCTGCTCGGCTCGATTTCGACCGACTTCCAGGGCGGCCAGTACGTGCTGTACGCGGTCGCCGGAGCCGTCATCGGCGGGATCAGCCTCTTCGGCGGGCGCGGCCGGATGCTCGGCGCCGTGCTCGGCGGCTTTGTCGTCGCCGTGATCTACAACGGGGTCGACCTGCTCGGGCTCGGCGCGGCGGGCCAGTACATCTGGACCGCCCTGGTCCTGCTGGCGGCGGTCGCCCTCGACGCGCTGGCTCGGCGGGGGTCGACGCCCGCCTAGGGCTGTCTGCTAGGCCGCGGCGGGTTCCAGGGGTTGCCCTGGGCCAGCACCGCGGCGGACGGCTCACTGGCCCGGTTCCGGCCCGCTGGCCACCCGGAACCGGGCCAGACCAGTCTCGATCGGGCTGGCTTGTTCGAGTCGGAATACAAGGCGTGGCAGACTGGTTCACGCAGCAAGACGTGCTCCGGGGTCGGTGAAACTCCGAACCGGCGGTGATAGTCCGCGACCCGGCCGAGGCCATCGGCCGGTTGACCCGGTGAAATTCCGGGACCGACGGTGAAAGTCCGGATGGGAGGCAGCACGTGCGCGGCAGTGGCCGACCCATTGCGGGCGGCTGATGCCGCGGCCGCGCGGACTCGCGCGATCCCCGGAGCCGGCAGGCGGTACGACGGCTCCGAGGAGGACACGGTGTTCACCGGAATTGTGGAAGAGCTGGGCGAGGTCGTGGAGTTGGAGGGCCGCGGCGACTCGGCCCGGCTGATTGTGCGCGGGCCCAAGGTGGCCAGCGACGCGGCGCGCGGCGACTCTATCGCGGTCAACGGTGTGTGCCTGACCGTCACAGGAACCGGCAGCGGCCAGTTCACCGCGGACGTGATCGGTGAGACGCTCAAGCACTCCACACTCGGCTCGCTGGCCAGGGGCACGGCCGTGAATCTGGAGCGCCCGGTCCGGCCCGACGGGCGCCTGGGCGGGCACATCGTGCAAGGACACGTTGACGCCACGGGGACGATCCTGGCGCGCCAGCCGGGCACGGACTGGGAGGTCGTGCGGATCTCGGTCCCGCCGGAACTGGCACGTTACGTTGTCTACAAGGGTTCGGTGGCGGTCGACGGGATCAGTCTCACCGTTTCGGGACTCAGCGACAGCGGGGACTGCTGGTTTGAGGTCAGCCTGATCCCAGAGACGCTGCAGCGGACGACGCTGGGATTCAAGCAGCCGGGCGCGACCGTGAACCTTGAGGTGGACCTGATCGCCAAGTACGTCGAGCGGCTGCTCGCCGGGAGGCAGCCGTGATCGGCAGCCGGCAGGCCGGGCCGGAGGCCGGGATCCGGATGGACGAGGTGTCGCGGGCCGTTGCCGACATCGCGGCCGGGCGCCCGGTGGTCGTCGTGGACGACGCCGACCGCGAGAACGAGGGCGACATCATCTTCGCCGCCAGCAAGGCGACCCCCGAGCTGCTGACGTTCATGATCCGCTACACCAGCGGGGTTATCTGCGTGCCGATGCCGGGGGAGATGCTTGACCGGCTGCAGTTGCCGCTGATGACGACCCAGAATGCCGAGCGGATGCGGACCGCGTACACCATCAGCGTGGACGCCCGCGACGGCGTCACCACCGGGATATCGGCTGCCGACCGGGCCAGGACCATCCGCACGCTCGCCGACTCGGCTACCGAGCCGTACGAGATCGTGCGGCCTGGGCATGTGTTCCCGCTGCGGTACGCGCCGGGCGGCGTGCTGCGCCGGCGCGGGCACACCGAAGCCGCGGTCGACCTGGCCAGGCTGGCCGGCCTGACGCCGGCCGGCGTCCTGTCGGAGGTCGTGAACGACGACGGGACCATGGCCAGGCTCCCGGAGCTGCGCGAGTTCAGCGACCGGCACGGGCTGGCCCTGATCTCCATCGAGCAGCTGATCTCCTACCGCCGCCAGCACGAGCGGGTCGTCACGAGGGTGGTGGAGACCCGGCTCCCGAACGAGTTCGGCGAGTGGCGCGCGTACGGCTACCAGAACTCCGTCGACGGCACCGAGCACCTCGCGCTCGTGCTCGGCGACCTGAGCGCCGACGGCCCCGACCCGCTGGTCCGGATGCACTCGGAGTGCCTGACCGGCGACGTGTTCGGGTCGCACCGCTGCGACTGCGGCCCGCAGCTAGACGCCGCGATGGCCGCGATCGCGGGCGAGGACCGGGGCGTGGTGCTCTACCTGCGGGGACACGAGGGGCGCGGCATCGGGCTGCTGTCCAAGCTCCGGGCCTACCAGCTGCAAGACGGGGGAGTGGACACCGTCGACGCCAACACCGAGCTCGGGCTGCCGGTCGACGCGCGCGAGTACTCCACCGGAGCGCAGATGCTGACCGACCTCGGGGTCCGCTCGTTCCGGCTGCTGACCAACAACCCCGCAAAGGTCGTCGGCCTTTCCGGCTTCGGGATCGAGGTGAGCGGACGCGTGGCCCTGCCGCCGGCGCCGACACCGCATAACTTGCGGTACCTGACGGCCAAGCGCGACCGGCTCGGCCACCACATCGACAACCTGCCGGTGCTCGATGCCGGAGGCACGGGCGAGCAGTCGGCGCACGGTGACGGCCGCCAGGGGGCCGCCGCCGGCCAGCCCGCCGCGGCGGCGAGCGTTCCTGGTGCTCCGGCGGCCGGTGCCTCCGTGGCGGGTGGCTCCGTGGCGGGTGGCTCCGTGGCCGGTGCAG
>JASHOL010000300.1 GCA_030041135.1 Streptosporangiaceae bacterium
TTCGTACCGCTCCTTAATGTCGTAGTAGCCCTTGGCGTAATGCTCTGGCTGGAAACAGTACGTGTGCCGGATCGCGTCGGGAATTTCACGCAGAGCCTCGCCGGCGGTCACGCTCGGCTCAACCTCCAATACGGCGGCAATTTTCTCCTTGAGGCGGTCCTCGCCTTTGATCCGACGTTCAAAGCCGTCCAACCAACCGCCGTACTTCTCCTTATTCTCCTGCTCAATTGCCTGCGCATCCGCGGATATCGACGGCTCCGCCTCACGTACCCGACTAACCGCCTCGTCGATCTCCGGCGAGTCAGCCGAACGATCCGTCGCGTCGCGTTCCTTTTCAGGCCAGCGCCGTGTGTGTTCCGCCCACATCTTCTCGAACCTGGGCACCTCGTCCCGGTAGGTCGGCTTGTCGGCTCCCTCCAAGCGCCGCTCGGCCGACTGTCGCGTTTCCGCGGGAACGTACGCTTGCGCCGCCTCGTAGGCCTTACCGCGTTCGTCGGGGTCGGGCACCTCGCGGGGCTTGGGTTTCGGTCGGTCCTGGCTGGCGCCGTCGGGATGCTCAACCCGCGTTGGTTCGTCAGGCTCGTCCGGAAGGTCCGCGGACCGCACGGTTCTCCGATTCTCTCACTCAATGTAGTCAATCGATTATTCTACGTGATATCGCCCATTGGTGCCCGAAGTAAAACGAACAGTTCTATTACGGCCTAAACTCTGACTAGTCGACTATTCACAAACCTTCTCAAGAAGGGCCGATGGGTGCGAAACGAACAGAACATGGTCGCGGGCAGAGCGAGGCGCATGGGCGAGTTGGTCCGATATGAGCGTCATCGGCCGGCGCACAGCACAGCCGAACGCGACGGGAACGCGCTTTCCCGTGGCACAGCGGAGCCACGACTGTTGCGGCATGCGCAACCGTACTTATCATGTGCCCGGCCCCGTAGGCACGCTTATGCTCCTGTCAGGCGTAAGCCTGGGCCGAACCGACGGGCGGTACCGCGATGGCAGATCTGCAGCAGGTGATCGGGCTGATGTACCGCGCCGACTGGACCAGGCTCAGCCTGTCCGCCGACGTGTACTCCGAGAACGACGGCGAGCTTGCCCGCAGCAGGCGGCGCGCGACGCGGCCTCCCGAGTGGCAGGGCAGGCACTTCCGCCTCCGGCCGGGCCCCGGCGGTGGCCCGGACTGGGAAGAGGTGCCCGAGGAGGAGGAAGAGGAAGAAGAGGAGGACCGCGGTTATCACACCGGGTGGGGGCGGCTGCTGATCGCGCCGGGCGGGCGCTACCGCCAGGAATACGGCGATGAGCCTTCCGGACAGGTCAAGGGAAGTGACGGCGAACGCGGCTGGATGTGGTACCGGCCGGACCTGGCGCCACCGCCCTGGCTGCCCGTCGGAGCCGATCACGCCCCGCCGTTGCGCGAGCTGTTCTGTCCGTCGGAGCTGCTCGGCGAGTTCACCCTCGAAGTGCGGGGACCGGAGACCGCATGCGGCCGGGACGCGATAGCGGTTGTGGCTACGCCGAGGACAAGCATCAAGCACCTACCCGGGCTCCGCCCCGTCCTCTTCGACCGCCTTGAGGCGATCGTAGATGTCGATCTCGGCATCCTGCTCCGCCGCGAGGAGACGTTCGGTGGCCAGCGGCTGAGCCTGATCGAGCTGACGGCGGTCGTGCTCGACCCGCCGGAGGCGGCCGACCGCGGCAGGTTCGAGCCGCCGCCGGGCAGCCGTATCAGCCGAGACCTAGGCGAGACCCTGCGGCAGGAGTTCGCCGGACCCGGCTGGGAGAAGGCGAAGAATGCCGTAGGCCTGGCGGCGGGCGGTCTCGGCGCGTGGATCCGGTTCGCGCCGCATCCTTCCCGCCACGACGACAACTTCGAAGCGGCGATGCCGCCTGCCGAGCCGGCCGCTCGTGACCCAGGGGACAAAACGCCGCCCTCCGACGACGCGCTGTACCTGCTCTACCGCAGCGCCGAGAACCCGGCGCTAACCGCCATGCTGCATGAATGGCACGACTTTTCCGCGTGGGCGGCGCAGGTCCCGGACACGGTGCGCGCCGCCGGTCACGGCGGCGTAGGCTTCCTGCTCGACGCGGCCACCCGCGGGAAGACCGTTTCCCACACGGTGGCCCGGCTGAATGTCAGCGACCGCGAAACATACCGCATCGACTACACGTACACCGCCCGCAAGAACAGGCCGACGACGATTGCCTGCGACGGGCAGCGTCGCTGGCAGGCGTATGCGGCGGCCACGATGGTCGGGCCGGCGAAGCCGCTGCCTTTGCAGATCGCGGGCCTGGTCGACTCGTCGTGGCTGCTGCAGTGCCGGCTGTCCGGCGGCACCGAACTCAGCTACCGGGGCCGTCGCGCCTACCAGTTCACCGCGACCCCCGGCGGCCAGCAAGGACACGTTGGGCCGCTGCTGTTCTTCCCCGCTGACGCGATCGTGGACGCCGAGCACGGTTGCCTGCTCCGTCTCATCTCCTACGCGGGCGACTCGCCCGCCTCGTGGTGGGAGTTGCGGGACCTCGGCGTCGGGCCGGGCGATCCCGGCGAGTTCAGCCTGCAGTCCCGGCCCGGGGTTCCGACCGTGGAAGAAACCGGCAACCCATTTGCCGACGTCGGCGCGGTCACCCCGGGCCCGGCCGGATACGCCTTCCGCACCGCCGTTGACGCCGTCAAGCGGACGACCGGCGCCGTATCCGCCACCAGGAGCTTCCTCGACGATCTCCGTGGCAGGAGGAGACCGGGCTAGTGGAATAACGTGAGGCGACCGCGCGTCCCTGAGCGCATCAGCGGAGGAGTTCGATGAACCGCCATATCACCTCGGTCATCGCGGGCGCTCCCGCGGCGGGTGCACCTGGTGGCCGGATAACCTCGGTGAATCCGGCATCCACGAGCGAGACCGTAGCCGAGGTTGCGCTCGCTGACGCCGGCGCGTTCGCCGCCGCAGCCTGCGCGGCCCGGGCCGCCCAGCCCGGCTGGGCCGACGTGCCTGCTCCGGTTCGCGGCCGGGCCATCGCGCACATCGGCCGACTGGTAGAGGCCAACGCCGACGCGCTGGCGCGATTGGTCACCCGCGAGATCGGCAAGCCCTACGCCGAGGCGCTCGGCGAGGTACGCGAGATCGTCGACACGTGCGACTTCTTCCTCGGCGAGGGCAGGCGCCTGTACGGCCAGACGGTGCCGAGCGAGATGTCGGACAAGCAGCTGCTGACGTTCCGCAACCCGGTCGGGGTGGTCGGCGTCATCACCGCGGGCAACTTCCCGGTCGCGGTGCCGTCGTGGTACCTGATCCCGGCGCTGCTGTGCGGCAACGCGGTGGTGTGGAAGCCGGCCGACTACTCTCCCGCCTGCGGCGGAGCGCTCTTCGACTTGATCGTCCGCGGCGGCGGACTGCCAGATGGCGTGCTGAATCTCGTGCAGGCGGACGGCGAGGCGACCTTCGCCGGGCTGGAACGGGCGCTCGCGGAGGGCAACGTCGACAAGGTCGGGTTCACCGGCTCTAGCCAGGTCGGCGCGCGCATCGGCGAGCTGACCGGCCGGCACCTGCAGTCCGCGTGCCTGGAACTCGGCGGCAAGAACCCGATGGTGATCACGCCGAGTGCCGATCTCGACCTCGCGGTCGAGGCGGCGCTGTTCGCCGGGTTCGGCACAGCGGGCCAGCGATGCACCTCGCTCGGGACCGTCATCGCCCATGAGAGCATCCACGGGGAGTTCCTGGCCAAGTTCGACGCTGCCGCCAGCAGTGCCGTGATCGGTGACCCAGCACGCGACGTGCTGTACGGTCCGATGCTGGATCAGAAGTTCGCCGACCGGTTCGAGGAGTACCTGGGCTGGCTTCAGCCGCACCACGCGGTGCTCGGATCTACCGCCACGGGCCGGATCACCATGGCTAACCCGCGGGACCGCTTCGTCGGCGACCCGGATGCCGGGATCTTCTATCACCCGGTGATCGCCGCCGGCGTCCAGCCTGACGACGCGATTTTCCGGCAGGAGACGTTCGGCCCTCTTGTCGGCGTCACCAGCTACGCGACCCTCGGCGAGGCCATCGAACTCGCCAACCTGCCCGGCTACGGCCTGTCGTCTTCGATCTACACCGGCCGGGCTGACGAGGCGTTCGAGTTCCGCCGCGGCGTCACCGCCGGGATGGTCAGCGTGAACAACTCGACCTCGGGTGCCGAGGCCCACCTCCCGTTCGGCGGCAACGGCAAGTCCGGCAACGGCTCGCGCCAGTCCGGCATGTGGGTACTCGATCAGTTCACCCGGTGGCAGTCGGTGAACTGGGACTACTCAGGCAGGCTGCAGAAGGCCCAGATGGATATCGCCGAACTCATCCCCGACGAGTCTTTCCGCCTCTCGGACTGACTCGCCTCCCGGACTGGCTCGCGTCCCGGACTGGCTCGCCTCCCGGACTGGCTCACCTCCTGGACTGAGTCGCGTCCGCGGGCGGCGAGAAGTCAGGGCGCGAACGGGAAGGTGATCTCGGCGCCGCCCTTTGCGCCGGGGAAATCGCTGCTGGTCGCCGATATCTTGATCACCTTCGGCGCCACGGCCGGCACTCGGTAGGTGAGAGTCAGAACCCGGCCGCCGCGGAATCTCTCGCACCCGACCTCCACCTTGCGGTACCGCTTGATCTTGATCAGCCCGCTCGGCCCTGACACCCTGATGTTGCGTATGCCGGGCTGCGCTCCGAGCCGATCTGGCTCGGTCGCGGTAACCCGCAGCTTGATCTTCTCCCCCGGATGGACCTGGGTCCCTGGGGGCACGCTCGAGGAGATCTTGACCTGCGGGCCGAGTAGTTCACCCGGCAGGCCGGCCGAGAACGTGAAGCTCCTCGTCATGCCCTGGTAGTAGACAATCGTGGTGACCGCGAACTTCGCTCCTGGAACGTCCGAGCCCGACGGCAGGGAGCACACGTTGAAGCGGAAGTTGCCCGCGATCTCACCGCCGGGCTCGTTATGCATCGCGCCGACCAGGCTTTCGCCGTTGGTCCTGCTCATGGTGGCCAGGACGACGCCGCGGGTCACACCGTTCTGACGCGACTGCGGGCAGTAGGCGGAAACGTCAAGATCGACGTCTGTCGGCGTCGGCATGGTCGCGATCACGTCCTGCCACTGGCACGGGCGCGTCCGGTTGACCGGCTCAGGCAGCGCGGCGGCCGGGCCGGGAGTCACCGGCTCCACCGCCTCGGTGGCCGGCGCCGCGGCGCTGGCACTGGCACTGGCACTGGCCGTCTTCCTGGGCTTGTAGATCCCCCATTCGACGGTCCTCGTGATCCCGGCCACCGAGGCGCTGACCTCGTAAGCGCCGTAGGGCATGGCCCCGCGGTCCACCGCGGTGGAGTACGCACGGCCGTAGCTCGTGACCGTCATGTGCTGGCTGAACAGCAGCTGCGGGCCGGCCGAGGTCAGCCGGAACCAGGTCATGACCATCGTCTGCGGGCCGTTCAGCCGCCCGAGCCCGGCCACCGCGGTGACCGCGTGCGCGGTCTCACGGAAAAACGCGGTAACTCCGAGCGGGTTGCCGATCGCGTTGACCGACGGAGCGGTGACCAGTATCTGGATGGGGCCGCGCACGACCGAACCGACCGCCGGGGGCGGGCTAGTCTCGCCGCAGCCGGCGCAGGCCACCGCGACCGCGACCGTCGCGCAGCCCGCGAGCGCCCGCCATCGCCTGCGCAGCCGACGGCCAGGCGAGCGGCTGGCCTGCGTGCGGAGCAACACGACTCGACTTATTCCCTATCAGAAGGCGACACCGTAACCCGGCCGGGCATGCCGGCGACGCGGTGACTCAGCGTAGAACCCGGCTTGGCGGGCCAGGCGGCATGTCCAGGAACTATACACGGCATTCACCCTAATATCGGACTGTGACATAACAGTGACCGTACGTAGGACCTTCGATCGGCTACGTAACGGAACGAGGTGGTCGTCACGACAGCACCTTGCGCCGGAAGTTGCGCAGTCCCATGGTCAAGAAAACCACCGCGAACCCCACCAGCACCGGGTATATCACGTAGAGGTGCAGGTGGGGTGCCGTGGTGAAGGCCGCGCGCATGCCCTCGTTGACGTAGATCAGCGGGTTGAACAACACGATCGTCTGGAGCCAGTGCCAGCCGCCCACCGTCACCGGCGCGAGCTTGGTCCACGGGTAGTAGGTGCCGCCGAGGAACGTGATCGGCAGGATGATGAAGCCGAACATCAGGCCGATGTTCTGAGGCTGGAAGCTGGTGCCGAGCACCAGCCCGAGACCCGCCATGGCGATGCAGGCCAGCGGCACGATCGTCAAGATCAGTAGCCAGTTCAGGGTTAGGTGCGCGTTCACGCCTGGCGCGTGCACGACCGAGGCGATCGGCAGCACGATGATCGCCGACAAGATGCCCTGGGCCGCGCCGGATATCACCTTCGCGATCGCGACCAGCCAGATCGGGCACGGCGCCTGCACCCTGTCCTCGATTTCACGGGTAAAGCCGAATTCCTGCGCCATCGCCAGGGCGATGGACTGGACACCCTGGAACATGACCGAGATGCCCACCACGCCGGGCACGAGGACCGTGGCGAAAGCCGACTCCTGGGCGGGGCCGTGGCCGCCGATGCCCTGGCCGATCTTCGGAAACACGTACAGGAACACGAAGCAGAGCAGGAATGGCTGGATCAGCGTGCGCACCACGAAGATCCACAGCTGCTTGCGCAGCACGACCAGGTCCCGCAGGAGCAGCGCGCCGAGCGCGGTCCAGCTAGCGGCGACAACCGAGCGCGTCGGCCGGCCGAACGCGGCGGTCGGCCCGGCCGAGACAGAGGTCGCTGACGCAGTCATTCTTCCCTCAGCTCCTTGCCGGTGAGGTTGATGAAGACGGTCTCCAGGCTGGGCTCGGAGACCGCGAGGTCTACCAGGTCGAACCCGCCGGCCTCGGCTGCCACGACGATCCGCGGCACCAGCCGGTCGGTGTCCTTGACGTGCAGCTCGAGCCCGCCCTCCACCTGCCGGGTCCTCGTAATTCCCTCGATTTCGCGGCCGAGCAACTCGGCGAGCTTGGCCGCATCGCCGCCGGTCTTCACGGTCACGACGGTGTCGGCGTCAATGCTTTGCTTGAGCGCGGCCGGAGTGTCCAGAGC
>JASHOL010000025.1 GCA_030041135.1 Streptosporangiaceae bacterium
GCGGCGGCGATCACCGCGCGCCCCGCGCCGATCAGCACCGGGTTGAATGAGGCCTCCGCGGCCGTGGTAGCCGGGAATGTCACGCTGAACGACAGCACCCCCAGCGCCCCCAGCAGTACGGGTGACGCTTCCCATCGCAACTGAGAAGTGCTTCCATTAGCTCTCATGGAGGACGATAGCACTTGGCTCCAGGCCCAGGCCAGGATCGAAACGCTGATCAGGGATCTCCCGCCCGATACCCGGCTGCCGTCTTACCGGCAGTTGCAGCAGCGCTACCGGCTGAGTCCGGCAACGGTGCAGCGCTTGCTGGCCGACATGGGACGCCGCGGGTTGCTGGTGACCAGGCCGGGCAGCGGCACCTTCACCGCGCCGCGCCGAGCGTCGCGCCGGCCGGCCGACCTGTCCTGGCAGACGCTCACGCTCGGCTCCAGGGTCGGGCTCGGGCCCGACCTGGAGCGGCTCGTGGATCCGCTGCCGCCGGACTCGATCGGCCTGGCCAGCGGGTTTCCCGATGAGCGGCTGCAACCGCTCGGACTACTGGCGGCGGCGGCCTCCCGCGCAGCCCGCCGCCCGCACGGCTGGAGCCGGCTACCGCCGCAGGGCCTGCCGGAGCTGCGCAGTTTCCTGGCTACCGAGGTTGCCGACGGCCAGCTGACCGACCAGAACGTGCTGATCGCCTCGGGTGGCCAGGCCGCGTTGTCGGCCGTGTTCCGGCACCTGTGCTCGCCCGGTGATCCCGTCATCGTTGAGTCGCCCACCTATGTCGGCGCGCTCGCCACCGCGAGAGCAGCCGGACTCGTCCTGATCCCTGTGCCCGGTGACGCACACGGGGTGCTGCCCGACGCGCTCGCCGACGCGTTCGCCAGGACCGGCAGCCGGGTCGCCTACTTGCAGCCGCGCTACGCCAACCCGCACGGCTCCGTGCTGGCGGCCGAGCGGCGCGAGCCGGTGCTGGCGGCGGCCGCCAGGGCCGGCGCCTTCCTGCTCGAAGACGACTGGATGCGGGACTTCGACCTGGGCGCGCCGACGCTGCCGCCGCTTGTCAGCGCCGACGACGACGGTCACGTGATCTACCTGCGCTCGGTGTCCAAGCCGATCGCGGCCGGGCTGCGGGTGTCCGGGCTCATCGCGCGCGGGCCGGTGCTCGCGCGGCTGCGGCGCGGCCGGATCAGCGACGACCTGTTCGTGGCGCCGATGCTCCAGCAGATAGCCCTCGACGTGCTCACCGCTCCCGGCTGGCCGCGGCACCTGGCAACGGTGCGCCGCCTGCTGCGCGAGCGCCGGGACGCGCTGGCCGGAGCGATCGGCGAGCTCCTGCCTGGCTGTCATCTGGAACTGCTCCCTCGCGGCGGCATGCACCTGTGGCTGCGGTTGCCCGACGGCAGCAGCGACGCGGACGTGACCGAGGCGGCGGCCGCCCGCGGCGTCGCCGTGACACCCGGCCGGTCCAGCTTTCCCGGCGAGCCGCCGGCCTCGTACCTGCGGCTGAGCTACGCGGGCGAGGAATCGCCGGCGCTGCGGCAGGCAGTGCGGATCCTGGCCGAGGTTGTCGGCGGCTAGTGGAGCAGCTTGTCCTTGGCCGACTGGAACTCAAACTCGGTAAGCGCGCCTGACTCTCGAAGCCTGGCCAGCCGCTCGAGCTTGGTGACCAGGTCGACGTCGGATTCGAGCTCGCGGCGTGAGGGTACCGGGCCTGGGACATGGGCCAGTCCAGCCATCGGATCGGCCGCTGCCCACGCCTGGGCCGGGCTGAGCGGTACCAGTGCCCGGACCGCGGAGAGCGCGACCTGGGCTAGGTTCGGTGCGTAACTGCCGCTGCTGAGGAACAGCTCGCATACGGTCGCGCGGATCCGCACCTGGGTGCGGATCCGTACGCTGCCATACCGCGCCGTCAGCCACCTGACCTGCTCCAGTGCATGCGGATCAGACAGGGCCGTGCGGTCGACGGTGGCCGCGGAGACGCCGGCCGACTCCGGATCAGCGCCGGATGCCTCGGCGCTGATCAGCTGCTGCGCCGCGACGTTCAGCAGGACGCCGCCATCGGCCGGGCTGGTCAGGGCGATCCCGTACGACGTTCGCCGCAGGTCCACTCCGGCACCCGAGGTCAGCCCGTTTCCGTAGCCGTGACCGCCGAGGAAGGTCAGGCCGGATAGCACCAACGGCATCTGCTCGTCCAGCCGGTTGGTCACATCCGGCTGCCGGATTGGGACTCCGGCCTGCCGGATCCGCTCGGTCCAGTACTGCATCTCCTGGCCGAAGCGTGCCGGGCTCGTCCACTCCCTGATCTGATCCCAGGCGGCGGTCCAGCCGGCGGAGGTGCCTGAGTAGAACGCGCTCTGGTGGCGGCCGGTCGAGTCGAACAGGCGTAGCAGCAGGCTGTCGTCATCCGGCCGCAGCATCTCCAACTCCACGCCGCGGCCGAGTTTGACCGGGAACAGCTGCTTGACGAGGCTTGGAGTCCACTCCATCGGCATGGCCGGAGCGGCCGGCGGCTCGTCGGTGCTGGCCGACATCTCACCTACCCGGGTGCTGGTGCTGCCAGCGTATCGGCTGGCTGCGTTCACAGGTCAAGAACGAGCCCGTCGTGCGCGGCTGGAAACTCGGCCTCAGGCAGGTGGCCGAGCATGTCAGCCGACATGTGGGTGAGGACGGTCCTGGCCGCGGTGAGATCGGGCCGCTGCGCCTCGAGAGTGCGATAGTCCAGGTGATATCGGACCGGCTTTTCGAACGTATAAGCCTCGACCGCGAACAGGCTGGCCCCGTCCGCGACCTGGACAAGCGCCGGGGTCCACTCGGTGTCGCCGGAATACGCGAAGCTGGACGTGCCGTCTTCGACCCTGACGGCCAGGGCGGGAGCGCCAGAAGCGTGGATGACCTGCCAGCAACGGAGGCGCAGCTGGCCTAGGTCGGCGGAGCCGCCAGGCTCGAGCTCGACGACCGGCACGGCGAACCGGCGCGAGACCTCGCTTGAGCCGGGGAAGAGCGTTTCCATGGCGTCCGTCAGCCGTTCCCGCGTGCCGGGCGGACCGTAGACCCGGAGCGGGCGGTTACGCCGGGAGAACTGTCCGTCCAGGATCAGGAAAGGCAGCCCGCCAAAGTGATCCCCGTGCAGATGCGTGAGCGCGACGGCGTCGACGGACTGCGGCTCGATGCCCTGAGAGCGAAGTGCCGCGAGGCTGGTCGCGCCGCAGTCGACGAGCACGACCTGGTCGCCTGACGTGACCCTGATGCAGGTCTGGTAGCGGCCTCCGCTGCCGAAGGCGTCACCGCTGCCGACGAAGCACACCTGCACCGATCCATAATCGCCCAGCGCGCGCACGACTGAACGTGCCGGGGCGGTTGCCGGCGGGCAGTCGTCAGTCCGTCGGGTCGGGCATCCGCGGGCTGCGGCCAGGGGTCATCCCGAGTGTCCGGCGGAAGACGTCGATGAACGCGCTGGTGGTCGACCAGCCACAGCGGTGGCCGACGGTAGTTACCGGCAGGCCCTCGGCAAGCAGCCGCAGCGCCAGGTGCAGTCGCAGTTGCGTGCGCCACTGCGGGAACGTCATGCCCATCTGATCGCCGAACAGTCTTGTCAGCGTGCGGTGGCTGACCCCGACGGCGGTCCCGAGCTGGGCTAGGCTGCGGCGGTCAGCGGGATCGTGGATGAGCAGGTCGCAGACTGCGGCCAGCCGCGGATCCCGTGCCGCGGGCAAGTGGATGCCTTGCTGCGCGGTGGTCCGCAACTGGTCGAGCAGCACCGCACGCAGCCGCGACCTGGCCGGCGACTGCTCCTGCGGCGCGCGCGAGTAGGCGATGATCAGCTCGCGCAGCAGCGGTGCCACGACCAGTACCGCCGGCTGGGACAACCCCAGTGGGTTGGCGCCCGGCGGCAGCCCGACCGTATGCAAGACGGTGGTGCCGTACGCCCGGTGCTCGTGCACGGTGCCGGCCGGAACCCAGATCGCCCGGCTCGCCGGCGCGATCCAGGCACCGGCATCGGTCGTCACCGACAGCACGCCCCGGCTGGCGTACACGATCTGGTTCCCGTCGTGGCGGTGTGCCTTGATGCCGGTGCCGGCGGCGAGCTGGCGCGACATCGTGACGGCCTGCTGAGGCTGGCTATTTTCCGACATAGATAGGCAGTTTATCGGAAGCGCGTAGGGCCCGGCCGCGCCGATGCTTGAAGCAGAACCAGGACGGCGCCGCCCGTGACAAGCCGATCGCGACCCGTATCGCCGCCCCCGTCAGTACCAAGGAGGAGGCATGTTTCTTGCCAGACTGCCCGACATCGCAGCCGCCCGGCATCAGGGCATGCTCGACGCCGCAGCACACGCACGGCGAGTACACGAAGCACGCCTGGGCCGCCCGCACCCGCCAAGACTGCGGCTGCCCTACGCCCCGGTCACCGGGATGCGCCTGCACGCCGGCCATGCCGGCACGGGCGCCAGCACGTAACGCCGACCAACGCACAGCGGCCTGTCGCCGCCACGCGGCGACAGGCCGGCACTTGTCCACTGATGAATACGAAACGATCCGATCAGTATTTAAGTGATCAGTAAGGAGCCCGCGATGACCATCGTCGCACCGGCCCGCTCATCGGCGCACCAGGACCAGCGATCCTTCCTGCTGCAGCGGGCGCAGCCCGCCATGAACGGCTTGATCGACGGATCACTGTCGACACTGGCGCCGATCTTTGCGGTCGCGTTCGCAACCCACAAGCCGCACTACGCGTTCTTGGCCGGGATGGCCACCGCGATCGGCGCCGGCGTCAGCATGGCATTCTCCGAGGGCCTGTCCGACACCGGGGACCTGACCGGACGCGGGAACCCGTTCCTGCGCGGGAAGATCACCGGAGTTGGCACCTTCCTCGGCGGCGTCCTGCACACCCTGCCCTTCCTAATCCCGGCCTACCGCGCCGCACTGGCCGTGGCACTGGCCACGATCGTCATCGAACTGGTGGCCCTGGCCTGGATCCGGTGGCGCTTCTTTGCCACCAGCTTCCTCCAGTCGTTCGTCTCCATCGCGATCGGAGGGGCGATCATCGCCACCGTCAGCGCGGCCCTCGGCGCACTCAGCTGACCCCCGCTCCGCCAGCGCGGAGCGTCTCACCGGCAGTGCCAGAATCTCGTCTGTCACAGCAGGCCAGACACCGCCTGGACGAACACGTCGGTGTGGTAGTCAACGTCCTCGTTTGCAGTCGATGGGCACATCAGGGCCATGTTGTGAAACGGGGTCAGCAGGATCCCTCGATTGATGAGGTAGAGGTGCAGGTACTCGTCCAGGTCGGTGTCCGCGGCCGCAGCCGACTCGCCTCCGGTGCGCGGCGGCCGCGGGCAGAACCGGTATTCGGCCCGCGCTCCCAGCTGGACGATGTTCCACGGGAGCTGGTGCGATTCGATGGCCTCGCGCACGCCCGCGGTGTACCGGCTCGCGGTCGCGACCATCGTTTCGAAGGCGGCGTCGGTCAGGACGTGCTCCAGCGTCGCGCGCATGGCCGCGACCGACAACGCGTTCCCGGCTAGCGTGCCCCCAACGCCGCCGGTGTCCTCGATGTCGGCCGACTTGTCGGCCATGATGCGGGCGGCCAGCTCGGTAGACAGGCCGTAGGCACCGGCCGGGATGCCGCCCGCGATCGACTTGCCGATCGTCACCACGTCGGGCTGCAGCCGCCACGCGGCCGTGCAGCCGCCTGGGCCGGCGCTGAACGTATGCGTCTCGTCGTTGATCAGCACCGTGCCGTGCTCGCGGGTCAGTGCCCGCACCGTCTCCAGGTAGCCGGGCTCGGGCAGCACAATGCCGATGTTGGTGAGGGCCGGCTCCATCAGCACCGCGGCGACGTCACCGCGGCTGAGTTCGCGCTCGAGCGCGCCGGCGTCGTTGAACTCGCAGACGCGCGTCGTCTCAGCCGGATCGACCGGCGGGCCGACGTTGCCGGCCCGGGCGGCCGGGCCGTCCGGAGTCGCGACGATGAAGGTCTCGTCCACGCTGCCGTGATAGCAGTAGCTGTAGACCAGGATCTTCTGCCGCCTGGTGAGCTGGCGGGCCAGCCGGATCGCCCACCGGTTCGCGTCGGTGGCAGTCAGGGTGAAGCTCCAGTGGGTGGCGCCGAACCGCCTGGTCAGCTCCGTCGCCACCCACGCCGCGTCCTCGGTGGGCAGCATCGTGGTGGCGCCGCCAAGTTCGCCGAACCGCAGCGCCACTGCCCGCTGCACCTCGGCCGGGGAGTGCCCGGCCATCGCGCCGGTGTCGCCCAGGCAAAAGTCGACGTAACTGTTGCCGTCGATGTCCGTGAGCTGCGCGCCCGACGCCGTGGCCAGGTACAGCGGGAAGCCGCCTGGCCACATCCGCATCCAGGTCATGGGCACGCCACCGAGCAGGTTCTTGACCGAGTCCTGGAACGCCGCGGCCGACCTCGGGTGACTGGCCAGGTACGCACCTCGTTCCCGCTCTATAAGGGTTGATAGCCGGGCGCGATAATCGGACATTGCGCGACAGTACCAGGCCCGCTCGACCCTAGGAGGCCCCCATCTGTGCCGACGAACTGACACTCAAGCATGTCCAGGCGGCCGCGGAGCGGCTTGATGGCGTGGCGCACCGCACGCCGCTGCTAACGTCGGCCACGCTGGATGGTGAGTGCGGCGCGACGATCATGCTCAAGTCCGAGTCCTTCCAGCGCAGCGGCTCGTTCAAGTTCCGCGGTGCGTACAACCGCCTGAGCCAGCTCACCGACCGGGAGCGGGTGGCCGGCGTTGTCGCGTACTCGTCAGGCAATCACGGAGCCGCGGTCGCGCTGTCGGCCCGGCTGCTTGGCATCCCGGCCGTGATCGTGGTTCCGGCCACGGCCTCCGCGCTCAAACTGGCGGCCATCGCCGGGTACGGCGCGCAGCTGCGGTCCTACGACCCGGCGACAGAGCGGCGCGAGGAGGTGGCCGCGGCGATCGCGGCCGAGCGCTCGCTGACGATCATCCGGCCGTTTGACGACTACGCCGTCATGGCGGGCCAGGGCACCGTCGGCCTGGAGCTGGCGGACCAGGCTGGCCAGCTCGATCTCGTGCTCGCGCCGGTCGGTGGTGGCGGGCTGATCGCTGGCGTGGCAACCGCGGTGAAGGGACTGCAGCCAGGCGTCGCCATCATCGGCGTAGAGCCCGAAGGTGCGGGCGACACTAGCCAGTCGCTGCGGGCCGGGCACCGAGTGGCCATCGGCGAGCCGGCCACGATAGCCGACGGGCTGCGGGCGAGCCAGCCGGGCGAGCTGACGTTCCCGATCAACGCCCGGCTGCTGGCCGACGTCGTCACGGTGCCGGAGTCGGCGATCATCGAGACCATGCGGTTCTGCTTCACTCGGCTCAAGATCGTTATCGAGCCGAGCGGGGCGGTCGCGCTCGCGGCCCTCCGTGCCGGCCTGGTTCCGGCCGTTGGACGGGTCGGCGTTGTCCTGTCGGGCGGCAACATCGACCCGGCCGATTTCGCCGGGCTGCTCGCCAGCTGATGCCGCACGCCGGCCCGACGTCGGCTACGCGGCGGCTAGGCGCCGACCAGGCGCAGCGCCATCTGCACGTACCGATCCTGCAGGTCAGCCATGGTCATCGGGTGGTGCTGGCTGGTCCACTCGCTGATGTTGGCGCACATCGTGGCGATCACATTCGCGGTGAGCGCGGCCGCCGCGCGATCCTGGGAACCGACCAGGGTGAACGTCCCGCTCTGGACGCCTGTCTCGACGACGTCTGTGACCCGGTCCCGCAGTCGGCGCCGGATCGTCGTGACTTCCTGGCGGCCGCTGGTGGCCAGCGCGGTGTACTCGCGGTTGGCGACCCTGGACTCCTTCCGCTGGCCAGCTGCGTGCGCCACCAGAAGGCGCACCGCGGCCGCCAGCTGGCACGCGGGCACGTCACCGGCCCGTGCCAGGGCCTCCGCCAGCTCGTCGTCCGCCCGCAGGTGGACGTCCCTAACCAGTACGTAGAGCAGCTGGTCCTTGGAGGCGAAGTGGTTGTAGAGGGCGCCAGGCGTGAGCCCGCACGCGGATGTGATGTCGCGCACAGTCGTTGCAACCGCCCCGCGGGCGTAGAAGAGCTCGATCGCCGCCTCCGCGATCCGCGCCTGGATGCTCGTCCCGCCTATGGGCAGCCGGGCGCCAGGCTGGGGCGGAGTCTCGGCTGTCATGGCAGGCGATGCCCATCCTGATCTGGTTGGAAGCAAGTATGTTCTTGACGCCTGCTCGGGTGGGCTGGTTGTCAGCTAACTCTTGACATCTACCGGCTCGTCAGCGTACGACTTGTATCGCTGTATGAACGCTTGTTTATGTCATGCAGTCCTGGCGCGTCCGCTGTGACGGCCGCGGAAGCGTGCCACAAAGACCCGGGCCGAATCTCCCCTCCTCCCGGCCCGGGTCCGGCACCTTCGGCCCGCTTGGGGCTGCCTGGTCGCGCCATAAATCACTGACCCGAACAAATCCCGCGTATCGGATCGTTGATGACTGGCCCGCGATCACGAGCCGGGCAAATCGGAACCTTCGGACCTTCGACCGCCAGCTGTGGCGCAACAGCCGCGAGGCGCAGCCGAGAGGTTTGCGCACGTGGCAGACGCGCCCGGCCAGCCTCGTGCCCCCGAGTCGATCGGTGGCGACTGGCGTTGGCGGCCGGTGCCGGCTGCTTTGCTCGCCGCGGCCGGGCTGAGGTTGGCGGCCGCCGCCGCGGCTTTACTCCTTTTGCGGCGTTTGCGAGTGGTCCTCGGTTTATGAATGGTAAGTAGGTACTGCTCCAGCTCCGGTCCAGCAGTACTTACCTTCCATCGATCAAGCGAGCGTCAGCGGTGCGCCAGACCGGGCTGGCGTGTGCGGGTGACAAGCCAGACAAATCCATACGCGCTCTCGCGTGGCCGTGCCACTCTGTGTCTTTCCTCCTGCGATAACTAGGTTCCGCAGCCACCGGCGCTCGCAGCCACGGGCGCCGAGGGTGACTTGTCCGGCTCAGCCTCGGACGGCGGCGCGCCGAGGGTCCGTGACTATCGTCAGACACCTGCGGGCAGCCCGGCGAGCGCTTGCTCGACTGCATGGTCACTTAGCTGCAGGTCCTGGAGTTCGCCCGCCAGGTACTCGCCATAGGCGGCGAGGTCGAGCAGGCCGTGCCCGCACAGCGCGGTGAGGATGACCTTTTCCTCGCCGGTTTCCTTACACCTCAGGGCCTCCTCGATGCACGCGGCGACGGCGTGGGTGGGCTCGGGTGCGGGGACGATGCCCTCGGTTCTGGCGAACCTGAGACCGGCCGCGAAGCACTCGCTCTGCGGCTTGGCCACTGCCTCAATCAGGCCAAGCTCATAGATGTGCGAGAGCAGCGGCGACATCCCGTGGTATCGGAGGCCGCCAGCATGAATGGCGTCGGGAATGAACTCGTGCCCAAGCGTGTGCATCTTGAGCAGCGGCGTAAGGCCGGCGGTGTCGCCGAAGTCGTAGGCATAGATGCCTCTGGTGAACGACGGGCACGCCGACGGCTCGACTGCCCGGATCACGGGGTTCATCCGGCCAGCCATCTTCTCCCTGAGGAACGGGAAGGCCAGCCCGCCAAAGTTGGAACCGCCACCGGTGCAGCCCACGATCACGTCCGGAGTATCACCGGCGAGCGCTAGCTGCTTCAGCGCTTCCTCTCCGATGATCGTCTGGTGCATCAGCACATGATTAAGCACGCTGCCGAGCGCGTAGCGGGCGTTGGGATCCCCGGCCGCCCTCTCCACCGCCTCGCTGATCGCGATCCCCAGGCTGCCGGTTGAGTCGGGGTGCTCGGCCAGCACCGCTCGCCCGGACGAGGTCTCCTCCGACGGGCTCGGGTACACGGTGGCCCCATACGTCTGCATCAGCATCTTGCGGTAGGGCTTCTGGTCATACGACGCCCTTACCATCCACACGTCGAGCTGGAGACCGAACAGCGCGGACGCGAAGGCCAGCGCGCTGCCCCACTGGCCGGCACCGGTCTCCGTGGTCAGCCTCGTCACACCTTCTGCGGCGTTGTAGTACGCCTGCGGCACAGCAGTGTTGGGCTTGTGTGAGCCTGCTGGGCTGCCGCCCTCGTATTTGTAATAGATGCGGGCTGGCGTTCCCAGATCCTTCTCCAGTCGGCGGGCACGGAAAAGCGGCGTTGGCCGCCACAACCGATAGACGTCGACGACGTCGCTGGGGATCTCGATGTGTCGTTCCCGCGACACCTCCTGCGCAATCAGCGCCGCGGGAAACAGCGGCGCCAGGTCGTCGGGGCCGACCGGCTGACCGGTGCCGGGGTGCAGCGGCGGCGGCGGGGGAGATGGCAGATCGGCGATCACGTTGTACCAGTGCCGTGGCATCTCGGACTCTTGCAGAACGTACTTGACCTGGTTATCCATGGGTTCCTCCGCTCGGATGCCCGGCACACTTGGAAGGTTCAGGAAAAGTCCCTGGGTGCCGTAACGCTAGCGGACAACTATCCGGGCCAGGAAGTGTCCGGCTTGCTGATGGCGGCGGAGAATGCACCGCATTGCCGGGTGCGTCCCGCTACGGCCGGATTTCGGCTGACCCATTCGAGGCTCGGCTTGCGGTGCCTTGCTGGTGTCCTCCCTCGCCGGCGCCGATTCGCCGTCGGCCATGGCGACCACGCGGCGGAAAGCGTCGCGTTTCTGGGCCGCCTGATGGCTCCTCGGACGGGTTGCGGCGGGTTGGCGCGCATGCGATGGTTGGCCCGAGGGCCCGTCCGCGACTGCGTCCACGCGCGTCAGTTAGTCAGGCCCCTGGTGATCTTCGCGGCCGGTCCGACCAGCGAAGACCCGAGCTCATGAAGCTGGGTCCTGGCAGGCCGACGCCGGCGGGCTGAGCCTGCGTGCCGGTCGGCCGTGCAAGAGCACGCTGGTTGTACTGGTGGTGGGGTGGATTTTTTGGCGGGTGGCGGCGCAGGTGAAATTCAGCCGGAGGTCCGCTGATAAGCGGGCGGAGGCCAATCTCCGCGAACCCTCGGCCGAGGAGTGGCTGAGCGAGTTCAGGCCCGTGCGGCCGGACGCGCTCACGTCCGCTGACCGAGATGCCGACCAGTCCGAGCGAGAGCGTGTTGAGCGGCGGAGGCAGGGGGAAATCGCGTCCCAGGATCGGCCGCTGCCAATTCCAGCGGAGTGGGACCGCGGCTGGCAGGACGGGCAGCGTGGCGCGCAGCCGGGGATGGCCGCGCCGGACCGGGGGTTCCGTCCCGATCATCGGCAGGATGAGTTTCGCCTGCGCCCGGACCAGTACGGTGGCGGCCTGGCGGATCAGTATGGTGGCGGCCCGGCGGACCAGTACGCCGGACCTCACGCGGACCCGTACGGCAGCCTGGCAGACCGGTACGGCGGCGCGGATCCCGATCAGTACAGGGATCTGCGTCCGGGCAACCTGGGGGAAGGTCGTCCCGATCAGCACGGGCGCGGGCGAGGCTACGAGTCACGGGCCGATCAGCGTCACGATCCGAACGTGGGCCCGCGTGAAGATCAATTTCAGCGCCCACCTGCGGATCAGGTCCGTAGTCCGCGCGCCGATCAGGTCCGGGATCCGCGCGCCGGTCCGCGCGCTGATCAGGTCCGCGGTCCGCGCGCCGGTCAGGTCCGCGGTCCGCGCGCTGATCAGGTCCGCGGTCCGCGCGCTGATCAGCTCCGGGATCCGCGCGCCGGTCAGCTCCGGGATCCGCGCGCCGGTCAGCTCCGGGATCCGCGCGCTGATCAGCTCCGGGATCCGCGCGCTGATCAGGTCCGGGATCCGCGCGCCGGTCAGCTCCGCGGTCCGCGCGCCGATGAGGTCCGGGATCCGCGCGCCGAACAGGAGGGCGGGCCGCGAACAGACCAGTTCCGGGCACCCCGCTTCGAGGGCCGGCCTGACCACCCACGTGCGCACAGCCGGGACCAACGCCTCGATTACCGTCAGGACTTGCTCCCGGCCTACCGCCAGGACCAGCTTCGTGACCAGCAGGCGGCTCACAACCGGGCCCCTATGCCCGAAGACCGACGCCCGGGAGCGCGCCAGGACTTTCCGGCCGCATGGCAGCCACCGCTGGAACACGGTGGTCAGCGAGACGAGCGCCGCGCTTCCGAGGGACGACCGCAGACGCCCGGTCCGGCATACCCAGGCAGGCCCGAGCAGTTCGAGCGCCAGCCCGAGCAGTTCGAGCGCCAGCCCGAGCATCGCGTCGCCACGCCCGATGGGCTGGCTGCGCCCGCCGATGCGGGCGGCCTGGCCGACGAACGCGCCAACGGTCTTCTGGAGGATCAGCCTTACTTCCCTGGGATGATCGGCAGCAGACCTTCCGTCCGCCATGACCTGCGGGCGGACGGCCCGATGCTGGCCGGCCGGAGCGGCTCGGGGAGTCACCAGATCCTGAGGCCGCTGCCGGCAGATGACCGGGCCCGGCCGCCATCCGAGGCCGGGACTGGCGCCAGGCCGTTTCTGCCTCCGGCTGCGCACGACCGGCTTGCCCAGGTCGAGCACGGTATCGACCGGCCGGCGCCGGAGTCGCCGAGACCCGTGGACGACGACTCCGAGCCCACTACGCCGTTGCCGGTTATCTTGCCCGGCGCCGCAGCAATCCTCCGGCCCGACCAGGTTGAAACACCCCGCGGGCCGTTCGAGGCGGCGAGCCCCGCGCGGCCGACCAGCGTCGCCGGCTCAATGGAGCCACCGCGGCCGCACTTGAATGGCGTGGCGCAGGCCGCGGGTTCACTCGCGAACGGCGCGCCGGTCGAACCTAGTCGGGCGGCCGTCGGCGCAGGCTCTCAGCCGCCTGAAGACCTGGCTCGGGTCAGCCCGGCGAGCCGATCGGTCCCAGACGCCGCGAGCGAGAAGCTGGATCAAATCAAGGACCTGTACCTCACTGCGGAGGCGATCGGCGAGCAAGCGCTCGACAAGCACTTCGACCAGGTCAGGCAGCGTCAGCGGGAGCTGATCAAAGAGTTTTTCGAGCAGTCACGCCCGGCGGACGGCGAGGCGCCGTAGCGCGGCGGGCGGTCGTGCTGTGGCGACCCAGGCAAGGCTCCGATCCAGGTCCATGTCCGCCAGCGGCCGTGCAGTGACGATAAGGAAGACCCACCCCACCTGAGCCGGAACGCGTCGCGCAGCTGGGCTGCGTCGTCCTCGGTGATCTTGACCAGCTCGGCGCCGAGATCGCCGTATTCCCACTCAACGATCGCCGAGTCAGGCATCCACCGTAGGTCTTGGCGAAGTGTCTGATCCACAGGGCCGTCGGGTTCGTAGATGCGGCGCGCCAGGCCAGATGGCATTCTGGCTTGTCCCCGGCCGACCGCGATTATGGCGTAGTACTGGATCTCCGGGGTCACCGAGCCCCCTCGGCGAAGTCGACTATCTCCGCGCAGTTCGGCGGAACCTGGGCCCGAGCCGCAGCCGCGACCTGCCTGGCCCGGAGCCGGGCGCGCTCCGAGGGCGGCGTCGCCGGGTCCGTGATTGTGCGGTAGGCCTCGTGCGTGCCGACAAGAACATCCCAACTCGCAAACGTATGGAACTGGATCTCGAAGGACAAGTCACTTGCGGGATCGCGCCAGCGCGTCCAGATGCCCTTGTATTCAGGGCTCTCCCACCGGTTCCGTCGCGTCTCGAGCTCGAAGCCTTGTGCCTTGAGCTTGCGGTGCACGAGCCAGGTGCCCTCGGTGAAGGACTCGGGTTCGAACGCGAACGCGTACCTGACGACATCGCAGACGCTGGCCGCCAGCTCGCTGAGAGTGCGGTCCGGATGCCGGGCCATAAGCCTGGCCATCTTGGCCGACAGGCGCTCGGCCGGCTTGAGAGTGGTTGCCTCGCTGCCGGGCGCCAGTCCGCCGCGACTTAGCTGGTCTGCGATGCGCCTGATTACCGGAGTCAGCCCGCTCGCTCCGTAGCCGCCGAAGACGGTCCGGCCCTCGGCGGCCCGGCCATCAGCCAGCATGCTAGCTACCAGCTCGCTGGCCTCCGCGCTGATCTGGCCATCATCCGGCGGCCCGGTCGCGGACCTGAGTTCCCGGTACGCCTGAGTTCCGGCATCCGCAGTGTCGTGCCGGTCGTGCTTAGCCCGGTCGTGGCCTGCAAGGTCGCTGCCTGCTCGGTCCGGGTCAGATTCCACGTGCCGCTCCCCGATTGAGGGAATGCCCTGGCGAGGGCGGCGGCCGTTGCCGGTGGGACCAGGAAGTGCGTACGGATCCTGCCACGCGCCAGCGGGGTCGTAGCGGCGGCCTTTGGTGCCGTTGGCCGCGGCCCTCCTATCCGTGGGTGACGCGGGCTCGGTCAGGCTGTCGCGGTTGCGTGCGCGGTCGCTGTCCGCCCCGTCGCCGGACATCGCCGCTGCCCCCGGCTGACCGAGTTGAGAGTCCGCGAAACTACTGCGCGCAGGCAGCGCGGTCCGGCTCGCCTCCGCGGCATCCCGCTCGGGTGCCGGGAGGCCGAGTTCCAGTTGTTTCAGGCGATGCGGCGATGGCTTGGCCGAGCCGCCATCGTCGTATGGGGAGGAAGGATGACCGTCGGGCAGACGGTCAAGACGGGATCTCAGGTCCGCGAGGGATCCCGGTGCGGCCGGTCCGCCGGTCCTACGATCCGGCTCAGGCCGCGAAACCGGCTTGGCCTGCGTTGTGTCTGGGACTCGAGTTGCCTCCTGAGGGCTCGCGAGCTGGGGCGGCTGCTCGCCTGACTCGCCTGGACGGCCTCCGGACTCGGGCGCGGTAGGTGCCGCGGACGATCTTCTCGTTCCCGGTCCTGGCAGCGTCGCCGACGGCACCGACGGTGGCGGAATTACCTCCGGGGGTGCAGGCGGCACGGGTGGCGCCGGCTGCGCGGGGGCAGGCGGGCCGGGCGGCGACTGCGTGGGTGCAGGCGGCACAGGGCGCTCGAACAGCGAGCTCGGACGCCCCGGCCGACCGGGCTGAGCATAGGGATCGCCATTTACCGCGGGAAGGTGCCGGGAGGGCGGTTTCGGTAGCGGCTGCCACTGGGGCGCCTCGTTCGCGGCAGGCGAATGGCCGTTACGGTTCAGTGGCTGTCTGCCTGGCGGCCGCGAAGACGCGGCGCTGCCACCGTTCCCGCGGTCGGCTGAGTCGACGCGCGGCAAGTCGGCTGTCTGGTCGCTCGGGTCCTCCGGTTGGTCCCGCGGTTGAGCCGGCCCTGGCATAGCGCATTCTCCCGCCTCCTGGCGACCCGCTCATCGTAATGTCACTTCGGACTTTTTGCCCGGCCGCCTGACGAGGCTGAGCCGCTCGCGGACCGGCCCGCTTCGGCTCATCGAGGCGGCTGCGCCCAGGTCATCGTGGTGCTGCCGAACAGCGGGAATGATGGCAGGCGGCCCGAAGATCATTCAGGGACCGCGGGAAGTATGCACCCGACCGCGGATCCCAGCCCGATCCTGGCGCCATCCTCGCCTGCCGCGGTAGCGGTGATGCTGATCTCGTCCCCGTCGTGCAGCCATGTACGGGACGACCCGTCCGGGAGGGGAACGGGCTCTGTCCCGCCCCAGCCGAGTTCGATCAGCGAGCCTTGGCCAGCTCGATCAGGACCGCTGACGGTGCCGGACGCGTATAGATCGCCGGTGCGCAGGGAGGCGCCGTTGACGGTCATGTGCGCGAGCATCTGAGCCGGACTCCAGTACATGGCCGAATATGGTGGCCTCGAGAGCACATGTCCGTTGAGCCTGACCTCGAAGTCGATATCCAGGCCCCAGTCGGCGGACTCGGTGAGGTAACCGATCAGCTCCGCGTCCCGCGACGGTGGCCGGACGCGCGCATGCTCCAGCGCGGGCAGCGGCAAGATCCACGGAGCGACCGTGGTGGCGAAGGACTTGCCGAGGAAGGGCCCAAGCGGTACGTACTCCCAGGCCTGGATGTCGCGAGCGGACCAGTCGTTGACCAGGCACACGCCGAACACGTGCTCGGCGAATCGACCGGCAGGGACGGGCTCGCCCAGGTGTGAAGGCGCGCCGACGACGAAGCCGAGCTCGGCCTCGAAGTCGAGCCGCGCGCACGGGCCGTAGGTCGGCCGGCCGGCTCCGGCTGGCCGGGTCTGGCCGCAGGGACGGCGGATGTCCGTGCCAGACACCACGACGGTGCCCGCCCGGCCGTGATAACCGACCGGCAGGTGCTTCCAGTTGGGCATCAACGGCTCGGAGTCAGGCCTGAAGATCCGGCCGAGGTTGCTGGCGTGGTGCTCGGATGCGTAGAAGTCGACATAGTCGGCGACCGTGAACGGCAGCCGGAGGCTGACATTCTCGGCGGGCACCAGCAGGTCCTCGATCACCGGCCTGCACGCCTCGTCGGACAACCACCGTGTGACCTCGGCCCGGACCGCTGACCACGCAGCGACGCCGGCGGCGAGGAACTGGTCCAGGCTGCCGCTGCTGAACAAGTGTGCCCGGCCTGGCATCACCCGGCCGGTAGCGGTCGTCAGGTCAAGGACGTAGTCGCCGATGGCGACTCCGACCCGGTATTCCTCGGCGTGGTTAGCGGCGGTATAGGACCCGTAGGGGAGTGCGGCCAGCCCGAACGGGTGCTCGGCCGGAGTCCCGAGCCAGTCTGCCGCCTGCGCCATGCTGTTCCTCCGCCTCCATGCGACCGCGTGGCGGCCGGGTCAGCCCTTGCTGACCAGGCCAAGCGTAACGAGGTCGGTGACTGGCTCGTCGGTGCTGCAGGTGCCGAATGACGTGAACAAGCCTCGAGCGTCGGCCGCGGCATCGGGAGTGAGTTCGCTGACGCTCCTGGCGACCCGCTGCGCATCCTGGTCCCCGAGCACGTCGGCCACGTCCGGCACGTCGGCCCCCTGCAGCGAGGCAACGACTGCCAGCAGCACGTTCAGGAAGCCGTGATGCTCAAAGCCCGTGTCGGCGGCCCGGTGCCTGACCGCGTGGTGCAGGCCCGCCGTGCATTTGAACGCGAGCCGCTGATCCGCCAGCAGGACCAGGCAGCGCGCCAGCGTTTGCTCATCGGGGAACGCCTCGGCCGTGACTCCGCCGGTTCGCAGCTTGGCCAGATACCGGTGCTCGGCCAGTGCGTGCACGCCATCAGAGGTCAGCCGGCCGGCCGGAATCTCCGCAAACGCGGTCGCCCCGGCCAGTGGCGTTTCGTCGAGCCGGGCGATCAGCGTCACGACGGCCACCTCGCTGCCCGCTGCCTGCCGGTCGACGGGAATCTCGACCGCCCGCAGCCTGAGCCGCGGATCCGCGAACACGGCGTCCACGGCCGCGTCGAGGCTGCCGGCGCCGCCCGGCAGCACGAGCGCAAGGTCCAGTTCGGCGACGTTGGCTGCGGTCAGCGCGGCCGAGAGCTGGGTGATCTTGGTATCGGGGCAGACGAACGGGCCCGACATGTCGCGATACCAGGCCTGCCGATGCCTCAGGTGGCCGGCGACCGCGTCCGGCATCGCGAGTGAAGCGGGCGGGAACAGCGACGCGTCGTCAAAGAGCCCGCTGAATATGTCTCCTGCCATGAAGTGCCTCCCTGCCCTGCCGCCGGGATGCCACGGTACCCCGACGGCACGGCAGTTCGCGGTCTGCGGACGCCACTGCAGCGAAGCCGCTGCTGGCACGTTTTCCGTCGCCGACGCCACAGACCCCGAAATGGCACACGATCCGCCTTCACCTGGCGCATCGCGGCAGCTTTATCTACGATCGGGTCATGACTGAACGTTCAGACAGGGCACACTCCGGGGCAGGACGGGACGCCGACCCTCGTTCCGTCGCGGAAGAGCGTTCCGCGTCCAGGCAACCGGTGGGTGGCGTGCCTGACCGCGCGCGGGTCGTGATCGTCGGCGGCGGCGTGATTGGCTGCAGCATCGCCTACCACCTCGCCCACCTGGGCTGGACCGATGTCGTCCTGCTCGAGCAGCATCGGCTGACGGCCGGAACGACCTGGCACGCAGCCGGGCTCATCACCTCGGCCGGGATGACCGACGAGACAGCGCTCTTCTTCAGCCGGTATTCACGCGACCTGTACGCGCGGCTGGGGCGCGAGACCGGCCACTCCACCGGGTTCCGCCCGGTCGGCCACATCTCGATCGCCACCACGCCGCAGCGACGCGAGGCCTTGCGGCGGGAAGCCGACTGGATGCACGGCTTCGGCGTCGAGGACACCGAGATCTCGGCCAGGGAGGTCGCCGACATGTGGCCGCTGGCCAGGACCGACGACATCCTGTGCGGCTTTTATGTCGCCGACGAGGGCCGGGCCGACCCGGTGGGCGTGGCGACCTCGCTGGCCAAGGGAGCGCGGCAACTCGGAGTCAGGATCGCCGAGGGAGTCGCGGCAACCGGGGTCGAGACACGGGCCAGGCGGGTCACCGCCGTGCTGACCGACGCCGGCCGGATCGAGACCGAGTACGTCGTCAACTCGGCCGGCATGTGGGCCAGGCAGTTCGGCGCGCTTGCGGGCGTGTCGGTGCCACTGCAGCCGGCCGAGCACTACTACCTGCTGACCGACACCGTGCCAGGCATGGACCCCGACCTGCCGGTGATCGAGGATCCCGACCACTACGGCTATTACCGGCCCGAGGGCGACGGCATGCTCGTCGGCCTGTTCGAGCCGGTCGGTGCACCGTGGTCGCTTGACGGGGTCGCCAGTGACTTCTCCTTCGGCAAGCTGGCGCCCGACTGGGACCGGCTTGAGCCGTTCCTCGGTCCCGCGCTTGCGCGGATCCCGTGCCTGGCCGAGACCGGCGTGCGGACGCTCTTCTGCGGGCCTGAGTCGTTCACCGCGGATGTGAAGCCGCTGATCGGACCCGCGCCTGAACTGGACGGGTACTTTGTCGCGGCCGGACTGAACTCGCTCGGCATCCTGTCCGGCGGCGGGGTCGGCAGCGTCGTCGCGCAATGGATCGTGGACGGCGTGCCGCCGGTCGACACCGCTCACGTCGCGATCGACCGGACGGCGGCATACGAGGCGTCACGCAAGTTCCGCGCCGCCCGGACGGTCGAGCAACTCGGAGTGCTGTTCGGGGATGCGGTCTGGCCATCGTGGAAGCCGTCGACCGGTAGGGACGTGCGCCGCTCGGTGCTGCACGACCGGCTGGCCGCGGCCGGCGGGCACTTCGCCCAGTCGGCGGGCTGGGAGTTCGCCGAGTGGCACGCCGAGCCGGGGGAGCACCCGGTGACCACGCTCGACTTCCGCCGGCAGCAGTCTCACCCGATCGTGGCCCGCGAGCACCGGGCCATCCGGCACGCCGTCGGAATGATGGACATGAGCCTGATGGCCAAGTTCATCGTGCAGGGGCCGGACGCGGCGGCCGTGCTTAGCCGCATGTCCGCGAACGACGTAACGGCCGGGCTCGGCCGGATCGTCTACACCCAGTGGCTGAACGAGGCCGGCGGCATCGTCGCGGACGTCACCGTTACCTGGCTGGAGCCGGACAAGTTCCTGGTGATATCCAGCGACGTGATTCACCGCCGGATCGAGGCGATGATCCGGCGGGCGAGGCGGCCGGGCGAGTTCGTGACGGTCACCGACGTCACCTCAGGGACCACGCTGATGTCGGTGCAGGGTCCTGCGTCACGGGAGCTGATCAGCAGGCTGACCGACACCGACCTGGGAAACGCCTCGTTCCCCTATATGAGCGCCAAGCAGGTCTACGTCGGCTACGCGCCGGTGCTCGCCATCCGGGTCACGTACGTGGGCGAACTCGGGTGGGAGCTGCACGTGCCGGCCGAGTACGCGCTCGGGGTCTACGACGACCTGGTGGCGGCCGGCGCTGACCTCGGCTTCCGGCCGGTCGGCCTCTCAGCGATGTCGGGGCTGCGGCTGGAGAAGGGCTACCGCGACTTTGGCGCGGATATCGACAACAGCGACAACCCGCTGGAAGCGGGCCTCGGCTTCGCGGTCGCGTGGGACAAGCCGGGCGGGTTCACCGGCCGGGACGCGCTAGTCGCCGCGCGCGCCGACGGACCGCCGCGTAACCGGGTCGTCAGCCTGCTCGTGGAGGAGCCGGCAATCGACTTGTTCGGCAACGAGCCGGTGTTCTCCGGCGGCGAGTGGGTGGGGTACGTGCGCGCGGCCGCGTACGGCTTTACCGTTGGCGGGGCCGTCGGTCTGGCTCAGGTGAGATGCCAGGACGGGGTGACCGCGCAGTGGCTGAAAGGCGGCGAGTTCCGGGTGCGGACCGGCGTAGGTGACGTGCCCGCCCGGCTGCAGATCGCCCCGTTCTACGATCCGCAGCGGCTGCGCATCCTGGCCTAGCCAGGCTGCGCGCCGCCGCCCATTCCGCAAACAACAGCGGCTGCGCATCCTGGCCTAGCGGCTGGCGTAGAGGGCCATCTCGAACTCGACGTATAGCTGGAAGGCGGCCGGGTCGGCGAGCGGCAGCGTCTGCGAGAAGATCGAGCCCGTGACCCGGCTGGCCGGGTCCACCCAGAAGTGCGTGTTGAACAGGCCGGACCACGACCCGCTGCCCGCCGCGCGCATGCCGGGCAGGTCGGCCTGGTTCAGCAGCAGGCCGTAGCCCCACTTCAGGCCGGGGCCGAGGTTCACGGGCGCGCTGAGCTCCGGGTGGGCCGTGGGCATCTCGGCCGGGAACTCCAGCTCGCCGACCTGGTTCGTGAAGGCGGCGGCCACCGTCTCCTCGGCCAGGATCCGGGTCCGGTCGAGCGCGCCGCGGCCGAGCAGCATGCGCTGGAACCGCAGGTAATCGCGCGGGGTCGAGTACAGGAAGTGCCCGCCGCCCCAGTACTCGGGCTGTTGCGCCCAGTCGATGTCGGTGGCCTGCCACGCGCCGTCTTCGCCGCGGACGTGGACCGGCGTCGAGTTCGCCCGCTGCTCGGCCGTCATCCTGGCGGTCGTGTTGGTCATGCCGAGCGGCCCGGTGATGTTCTCGAGGAAATAGGCGTCTAGCGGCAGGCCGGAGACCGCCTCGACGACGCGGCCGAGCCAGTCGACGTTGATCCCGTACTGCACCTGCGTCCCAGGATCGGAGGTCAGCGGCGCGGTGAACGCGGCCAGCGTGCCCGGCATGACGTTCGGCGTGCCGGTCACTTGCTCGTACCGGTCGATGTCGGCGTTCCAGATCCAGTAGCCGAGCCCGGCCGTGTGCGTCATCAGGTTCTTCACGGTCGCGCGGGTCGCGGGCTTGCGCAGCCGCGGGGTGTCCCCGTCGAACCCCTCGAGCACCTGAAGGTCGGCGAACGCGGGCTGGTACTTCTCCACCGGGGCGTCGAGGTCGAGGCGGCCCTGCTCGACTAGCTGGAGCGCCGCGGTCGTCGTCACGATCTTGGTCATGGACGCGATGCGCATCATGGTGTCCGGCGTGATCAGGTCATCCGCCCCGGCAGCGCGGACGCCGGCCGCGCCCTGGTAGATGATGCCGCTGTCGTCGGCGGCCAGGGCGACGACGCCGGGAACGGCTCCGGTCTCGACCGCTGTCAGCAGGACCTTGTCTATTCTCTCGGTCACGGTCGGCTCCCTCCGGCGCACCTGCCACGGCGCTCACATGTTCTCCCTCACCGGGCATGCCGTCAATGCGTTCCCGACCTGGCCAGCGGCAAGCTGATCAGGCGTCCGCGGCCTCGGCGCTGCCGCGAGCCGCGAGCCGGGACCGTGGCCGGCAATGCGATTAGCTTGACGTCGAGATAGTTCGGTGACTAGGCTCTTGTCGTAGATAGCTTGATATCGAGATATTAGGGACCGCCCATGTCCTGCGGCTCGCGGCTCGCGGCTGGCGACCTTCGCGGCTGGCGACCTTCGCGGCCTGACCGGGCCCGGAGGCGTAAGGAGCAGGACGGCCGCGCGCGGGCCGGGCCGGTGCGAAAAGATGCAAGCAGGGCCGGCCTGGTCTTAGCAAGCACCCCGGCACCGGCCACGGCGTCAGCTGGGGCCGATAGCGCCCGTGATCTCAGCAAGCACCCCGGCGCCGGCCACGGCGTCAGCCGGGGCCGATAGCGCCGGCACGTGGCCGGGCAGGAGAATGAGGAGACATGACCGGGAACAGCTTCGGCAGCCGTGCAACCCTCGACGTGGCCGGGACCAGCTTCCAGATACACCGGCTGGATGCGGTGCCAGGCGCCGGCGACCTGCCGTACAGTCTCAAGATCCTGCTTGAGAACCTGGTGCGGACCGAGGACGGCGTGAACGTGACGGCCGACCACATCAGGGCCCTGGCCGGCTGGGATCCGACGGCAGAGCCGGACACCGAGATCCAGTTCAGCCCGGCCCGTGTCATACTCCAGGACCTCACCGGGGTGCCGGCCGTGGTCGACCTGGCCGCGATGCGCGAGGCCATGCGGGCGCTCGGTGGCGACGCTGCCAAGATCAACCCGCTCGTCCCGGCTGAGCTGGTCATCGACCATTCGGTCATCGCCGACGTCTTCGGCCGGCCCGACGCGTTCGAGCGCAACGTCGAGTTGGAGTTCCACCGCAACAAGGAGCGGTTCGCCTTCTTGCGCTGGGGCCAGGAGGCCCTGGCCCAGTTCAAGGTCGTGCCGCCCGGTACTGGAATCGTGCACCAGGTCAACATCGAGTACCTGGCCAGGGTCGTCATGGCCCAGCAGAGCGACGACGGGCTGGCCGCCTACCCCGACACCTGCGTCGGCACGGACTCACACACCACCATGCAGAACGGCCTCGGCATCCTCGGCTGGGGCGTTGGCGGCATCGAGGCCGAGGCGGCCATGCTTGGCCAGCCGGTGTCGATGCTGATCCCGAAGGTCGTCGGGTTCCGGCTGTCGGGCGAGCTGCCCTCCGGGGCGACCGCGACCGACCTGGTGCTCACGATCACCGAACTGCTCCGCAAGCACGGGGTGGTCGGCAAGTTCGTGGAGTTCTACGGCGAGGGCGTGGCCGTCGTTCCTGTCGCCAACCGGGCCACGATCGGGAACATGAGCCCCGAGTTCGGCTCTACCTGCGCGATCTTCCCGATCGACGCCGAGACACTCGCTTACCTGAGGCTCACCGGGCGGCCGGCCGAGCAGGTCGCTCTGGTCGAGGCGTACGCGAAGGAGCAGGGCCTCTGGCACGACCCGGCCGCCCGCGCCAGGTACTCGGAAGAGCTGCGGCTCGACCTGTCCACCGTAGTGCCCTCCCTGGCCGGCCCGAAGCGCCCGCAGGACCGGGTGGCGCTCAGCGAGGCGAAGACTTCGTTCCGCGATTCTCTTGGTTCGTATGTCAGGCTCGACAAGCTGGACGACGATATTGCGGGAACGTTCCCCGCCTCCGATCCGTTCGTCGCCGACAGCGAGAACGGTAACGGCACGACCGTCAGGCCTGCTGGTGCCGCCGGCCGGGCATCCGCGCCCGCCGACGTGACGCTCGACGACGGCACGCGGACCTCAGTTGACCACGGCTCCGTAGTGATCGCGGCGATCACGTCCTGCACGAACACCTCCAACCCGTCGGTGATGGTGGGCGCGGCGTTGCTGGCCAAGAAGGCGGTCGAGGCCGGGCTGGAGCGCAAGCCGTGGGTGAAGACCACGCTGGCGCCAGGCTCGAAGGTGGTCATGGATTACTACGAGCGTGCGGGTCTGACCCCCTACCTGGAGAAGCTCGGCTTTAGCCTGGTCGGCTACGGCTGCACGACGTGCATCGGCAACTCGGGCCCGCTGCCCGAGGCGATCAGTGCGGCGGTAGCGGCCAACGACCTCGCGGTGGTGTCGGTGCTGTCGGGCAATCGCAACTTCGAGGGCCGCATCAACCCGGACGTGAAGATGAACTATCTGGCCTCGCCCCCGCTGGTCGTGGCCTACGCGCTCGCCGGGACCATGGACATCGATCTGACCACGGAACCAATAGGAACGGGGTCCTCCGGGCAGCCGGTGTACCTGCGCGACCTGTGGCCCGCGCCGGCCGAGATCGAGTCGATCGTGGAGACTGCCGTCGCCGCGGAGATGTTCACCAGGGACTACGCCGACGTGTTCAGCGGCGACGATCGCTGGCAGGAGCTGGACGTGCCGCCGGGCGACACGTTCGCGTGGGCCCCGGACTCCACCTACGTTCGGCACCCGCCGTACTTCGAGGGAATGCAGACCGAGCCGAGCCCGGTGACCGACATTCACGGCGCCCGGGTGCTGGCCGTGCTCGGCGACTCGGTGACCACCGACCACATCTCCCCGGCCGGCGCGATCAAGACCGACAGCCCGGCCGGCAAGTACCTGACCGAGCACGGCGTGCAGCGGCCCGACTTCAACAGCTACGGCTCGCGGCGGGGCAATCACGAGGTCATGATCCGGGGCACGTTTGCCAACATCCGGCTGCGCAACCTGCTGGCGCCCGGCACCGAGGGCGGGGTCACGGTCAAGTTGCCCGAGGGCGACCAGATGTCGATCTACGACGCGTCGCGCCGCTACATCGAGGCCGGGACGCCTCTGGTCGTCCTTGCAGGCAAGGAGTACGGGTCCGGCTCGTCGCGCGATTGGGCCGCCAAGGGCACCGCGCTGCTCGGGGTCAGGGCGGTGCTGGTCGAGTCGTTTGAGCGGATCCACCGCTCGAACCTGATCGGGATGGGCGTCCTTCCGCTGCAGTTCAAGCCGGGCGACAGTGTCGAGGCCCTCGGCCTGACCGGGCACGAGGTGTTCGACATCGTCGGCGTCGAGGCAATGAACTCGGGCTCTGCGGGGGGTTCGGGGGGTCGTCCCCCAGGGGCAGCACCGCCGCGTGAGGTCACGGTGCGGGCGGACGGCAAGGAGTTCACCGCGATCGTGCGCATCGACACGCCGGGCGAGGCCGAGTACTACCGGCATGGCGGGATCATGCAGTACGTGCTGCGCTCGCTGCTCGGCAAGGCCTGACGCCTGCGCCAGCGCCTGACGCCGCGCCACGGCCTGACGCCGCGCCACGGCCTGACCGCTGACGCCTGACGCCTGACGCCTG
>JASHOL010000301.1 GCA_030041135.1 Streptosporangiaceae bacterium
TCACCCTGGCCTGGGTGGCGGCCTCGCTCAGGCAACCGGGCAAGTCGTTCACGGCCGTGCAGATCAGCGGCCTGGCCGCCGAGAACGCGCGTGACCCCTGGATCATGATCACCGGATTCGTGCTGCTCGGCTGCTGCGCGGTCGCGTTCGGCGCGGCACTGCGCCAGGCGCTCGGCGGGCGCCGGCGCGCCGGACTCGGGCCGACCGCGGTTCAGGCCGCGGGCGTTCTCACAATCGCCGTCGGCCTGCTGCGCCGTGATCATGTGCTGCTCACCAGCGGACCTGAGTCCTGGCACAACCACGCTCACGATGTGGTGAGCGCGGTCGCCTACGTCCTGCTGATCGCTGCGCCGCTACTGCTGGCCCGTCGGCTGCGACACGACCAGGACTGGCGCGGGCTGGCCGTGCCGCTGGCGGCGGCCGCCCTCGCCTCTGCGGCGCTGCTCGTGCTGTTCTACTCGGCGCCCCATGCGGGCTGGGACGGTCTGCTGCAGCGGATCGCGGTCAGCCTGCCGCTGGCCGCCATCGCCGCGGTCGGCGGCAGGCTCGCCGCGGTGCCGGTCCCCCCGGAGTCCGCTAGTCAGCGAACCTGATCAGGAACTCCAGCACGCCGTGGTTCTGCGTGGTGACGAACGGCGAGAAGCTCGGGTTCGAGATGTCCCAGTCGGCGAAGAGGATCGGGATCGACCCGGACACGTCGATCCCGTCGCCGACGTGCTCGGCTTCGAGCGTGAACGTCACCGCCCTGGTGTGGCCGCGCAAGGTAAGGTCGCCGGTCGCGGTGTAGTCGCGGAAGTGCCCTGGGGCAGGCAGCGGCGCCAGCTTGATGGGCGCAGTCAGCGTCAGCGTCCCGGTCGGGTAGGTGGAGGTGTCCATGATCCGGCCGTTGAACTGGATGTCCCGGTCGCTCTCGTTGCTCTTGATGGTGTCCATCGCCACGGTGAACGACGCCGATGTCACCGTGTTGTCCTTGATCGTCATCGTTCCCTTGATGTCGCTTGTCCGGCCGACGGCGACGTTGTTCTGGCCGGCCAGAACCTCGTTCACCCGGTAGCCGACCAGCGAGCCGGACGCCACGTGCCAGCTGCCGGCCAGCGACCGGGTACCGTCGGCCGACGCCGTCCCGGCCGACGGCGACTTGAGGTCCCTCAGGCTCAGCGGAGCGGGCGCCGGGCCGGAGATGAAGTGGATGTAGACGAATGCGCCGCCAACCACCAGCACGACGGCAGCGACGGCGGCGCCGATCAGCCACGCGACCAGGCGGCGGGTTCGTCGATGTCGCGCCATGGCCGGTCTCCTTGTCGAGGTGGGCTCACTCGGGTGTCCAGGGGGTCGTGCCCCGGCTTGCCTCAGCCGGCGAGCGGGAGCAGTTCGGCGAGCAACTCCAGGTGGTCGAGATCGCTCAGGTCAAGCACCTGCAGGTACGTCACCTGCGCGCCGATCGCCGCGAACTGGCCGATCTGCTCGGCGATCTCGGCCGGGGTCCCGGTCAGGCCGTTCTCCCGCAGGTCTTCTGGCTTGCGGCCGATGGCCGCGGCCCG
Source organism: Streptosporangiaceae bacterium (assembly GCA_030041135.1). Taxonomy (GTDB): domain Bacteria; phylum Actinomycetota; class Actinomycetes; order Streptosporangiales; family Streptosporangiaceae; genus JAJYUU01. The sequence continues at coordinate 1,542 of JASHOL010000301.1, forward strand.
CCGGGAGAGTTCCGCCTCGTCCCGGCCGCAGCAGACCGTATGGGCCACCGAGTACGTCATGGAATCCGGGTCGCGGCCCGCGGCAGCCACCGCGTCACGGACCCGGCCGAAGGCGGCAGCCGTGTCCTCGAGCTTGCTGAACGCCACGTTGTACTCGTCGGCGTACGTGGCCGCCAGCCGCGGCGTCCGCTTCGGCCCTGAACCGCCGATCACCACGGGCGGCCGCGGCCGCTGAGCGGGCTTGGGCAGTCCCGGAGAGTCGGTAACGGTGTAGTGCTTGCCGGAGAAGTTGAACAACTCGCCTTCAGGGACCTGCCACAGGCCGGTGATGATGGCCAGCTGCTCCTCGAACCGCTCGAACCGCTCGCCGAGGTCGGGAAACGGGATCGCGTACGCGGCATGCTCCGCCTCGAACCAGCCGGCCCCGAAGCCGAACTCGACCCGACCGCCGCTCATCTGGTCGACCTGCGCCACCGAGATCGCCAGCGGACCGGGGAACCGGAACGTGACCGGGCTCATCAGCGTTCCCAGCTTGATCCGCGATGTTTCCCTGGCCAGGCCGGCCAGCGTGATCCAGGCGTCGGTCGGGCCGGGCAGGCCGCTGACGTTGCCCATCTTCAGGTAGTGATCGGACCGGAAGAACGCGTCGAAGCCAAGGTCCTCGGTCGCCTTGGCTACTCGCAGCAGCGTCGCATATCCGGCGCCCTGCTGGGGCTCGGTAAAGATTCGCAGTCGCATGCGTACATCCTCGCGCTCGGCGCCCAGCGCTGGGCAACCGGGCGGGCGGATGCGCCATAGAACTCATCGAAGCCCGCCGCTCCGCGGTTCACACGCAGCGGGCGTGGGCGGTTACATTCGAGGGCCGACCCCTGGCGATAGCGTCGCGAGGCACTCGACGTGATGCGTCATCGGGAACGCGTCAAATCCGCGCAGGCTGTCCAGTCGCCAGCCGCCGTCCAGTAGCAGCCGCAAGTCGCGGGCGAGCGTCGCTGGATCGCAGGACACGTACGCGATCCTGTGCAGTCCTGGCTGCCCGGCCGGGCGGCGGGAGAGCAGCTCGATGACCGGCCGGGCCAGGCCCGTCCGCGGCGGATCAAGCACCGCGATCGACGCCTCGCCCAGCCCGGTACGGCCGAGCACTGCGGCCACATCGCCCCGGTGCACTCGCGCCCACGGCCACTCGCGCAGGTTGTGCCGCGCGTCCCTGACCGCGGCGGGGTTCTCCTCGATGGCGACCACGCGCCCGGCCGGTCCCACCGCCTGCGCGAGCAAGCCGGCGAACAGTCCTGCTCCGCAGTACAGGTCGAGCGCGCCCTGCCCAGGCTGGGGGTCTGCCGCCGTCAGCACCGCTCGAGCCAGCGCGTCGGCCGCGCCGGGATGCACCTGCCAGAAGCCGCCGAGGCTTACCCGCCAGTCGCGCCCGGCCGCGTGCTGGGTGAGATAGCCGTGGCCGCGCAGCGGCGTTCGCCTGCCCGCCCGGCCCGCAACCTGCGCCGAGTCGGCGGGCAGCGCGGCCACATCGTCCGGGCCGGGCCTGGCCCGGCCCCACAGCAGGATGCCGCGTTCGCCGGTGGCCGGCGCGACAGCGACCTCGACCTGCTCCCAGCCGGGCCAGCGCCGCCCGGTAACACCGGCCGCGGTGACCAGCGGGTGGGCGATCAGGCACCGCGACACCTCGATCACGTCACGGGAGCGATGCCGGCGCAGGCCGGCTATACCCCGCTCGCCGACCGCGAACGACACCGTCGTCCGCCACTCCAGGCCACCCTCGTCACCAGGGACGGCCTCGACCTCGACGTCCACGTCGATCCCGGCCAGCCGCCTGAGCTGCTGGGCAATCACCTCAGCCTTCAGCCGACGCTGGGCCGCCAGGCTGGCGTGCTGCCAGTCGCAGCCGCCGCAGGCGCCGGGCCCCGCGTACGGGCAGGGCGCAGGCACGCGGTCGGGTGAGGGCGCGAGGATCTCGATCGCGTCCGCCCTGGCAAACCTGGCCGTCGACTGCGTTATCCGGGCCAGGACCCGCTCGCCGGGCAGGGCATGCCTGACGAAAAGCACCCAACCTGTATCGTTCTCGCGGCAGACGCACCAGCCGCCGTGCACGACCTCGCCGACGGCCAGCTCTACGACGTCGCCGACCTGCGGCACGGCGCTGGCCTGCGTGCTCACGCGCTCCATGCTGCCCTAGCCGCGCCGAGGGCACCTGGCCGGGTATGTGTCCGCTGGCACTTGCGAGCTGAGAGGGCATACCGTGACTGCACTGCCCTGGCCGGAAGGAACCACGTGCACATCGTGATCATGGGATGCGGACGAGTCGGCTCGAGCATCGCCCACACGCTGGAAGACCAGGGTCACTCGGTCGCGGTCATCGACCAGGATCCCGAGGCGTTCAGGAAGCTGCGATCCGGGTTCAAGGGGACGAAGGTGACGGGCATCGGCTTCGACCGAGACGTGCTCGCCGAGGCGGGGATCGAGCGCGCCGACGCGTTCGCCGCCGTCAGCAGCGGCGACAACTCCAACGTCATAGCGGCCAGGGTGGCCAGGGAGTCCTTCGGCGTGCGGCGGGTAGTGGCCAGGATCTACGATCCCCGCCGGGCCGAGGTCTACCAGCGGCTCGGCATCCCGACTGTGGCCACCGTGGCCTGGACGGCGGATCAGATGCTGCGCCGGTTGCTGCCCGAGGGGGCCGAGTCGCTGTGGCGAGACCCGACCGGGGCGGTGGTGCTGGCCGAGGTGGCCTACGCGGACGCCTGGCTGGGGGAGAAGGTCTGCGACCTGGAGAGCGCGGCCGGCGTGCGGATCGCGTTCATCACGCGGCTCGGCGAGGCTGTCATCCCTGGCCCCAACCTGGTCCTCCAGGAGGGCGACGTCGTGCATGTGATCGCCAAGGAGAGCAGCCTGGATCGGATCGCCTCCGTTTTTGCCAGCCCAGCGCCCGGAACGGGATCGCACTGATGCGCGTCGCGATTGCGGGAGCCGGTGCGGTCGGCCGCTCGATTGCCATGGAACTGCTGGAGAACGGGCACGAAGTCTTGCTGATCGACAAGGATCCCGGCTCCATCAAGGTGCACAGCGTGAAGGGAGCCGAGTGGCTGCTGGCCGATGCCTGCGAGATCAGCGCGCTGGATGAGGCCGCGCTCGAGCGATGCAACGTCGTGATCGCGGCGACCGGGGACGACAAGGCCAACCTCGTGGTGTCGCTGCTGGCCAAGACCGAGTACGGCGTGCCGCGGGTCGTAGCCCGGATTAACCATCCCAATAACGAATGGCTCTTCAACGAGTCCTGGGGAATCGACGTGGCAGTCTCCACGCCCCGGCTGCTGTCTGCGCTGGTCGAGGAGGCGGTCAGCGTCGGCGACCTGGTCCGGCTCATGACGTTCCGGCAGAGTGAGGCCAGCCTGGTCGAGCTCACCATGCCTGCGGACGCGCCGCTGGCGGGCCAGCACGTCGGCGGGATCGAGTGGCCCGCCGATACCGCGCTGGTCGCCATCTTGCGCGACGGCCGCGTCATCGTGCCGAGTAGCGAGGATCCCCTCGAGGCCGGAGACGAGCTGCTGTTCGTCACCAGCCAGGACGTCGAGGGCGAGCTTGCCCGGCTGCTCGCCGGTGGCTAACGGCCGCTACCGGATCTCGGTGATCTCCGGGCCGCGCTCGAACGGATTCGGCATGCCAGACTGCTGGGCCTCAGCCTGGGCTTGATCCTCAAACGCCTGCCTGGCCTCCTCCGGCAGCTGGATCTCCAGCGGAGTCTCGGGCGGCGCGGCGTGATCACCGCGAACGACCACTACTCCGGCGAAGACCTCCTCCAGCGGCGGCGCCAGGTTCCTGTCAACGGCGGCCGGGCCGCTGATCAGCCCGCGCAGGAACCAGCGCGGACCGTCGGCCCCCAGGAACCGCAACGGTTGCTCCGGCAACGGGCCCTGGCCCTCGACCTGCGGCGTGACCCACGCCACCAGCTCGGGTCCGAATGGGCCCTCCCGCTCCTGGCTTCGCCCGCCCGCCCTGGCGACCTCGTCGGCGATCTCCGGCCGGACTTTGTCCCACAGGCCGCTGCTGCGCGGCGCGGCGAAGGCCTGCAGCTGCAGGGCGCTCTCGCCAGCGACGACCGCGAGGGTGACACCGGTCTCCTCGGAATAGGCGAGCTGCACGTTGGTGCCCTCGCCGACCGGTACCTGAAGGCAGCCGAGATCGAGCCGCTCTGCCTCGGGCACGTCGTCCGCGCTGTCCCAGGGCCCCGTCGACCGCAGGTGAGCCGGCTCGGCCGCGGACGTGTCACGCAGCCTGGTCCAAGTTAGCGGATCCCCCAGGTCGTCTCGCTGCGCCCGGTGCCGATGCCTGCTGCCTGCTTCGGCGCGGGCTGGCGCGGGGCCCGCATCCTCGGCCCGCTGAGCGTAGTCCTCTTCGTCACCTTCGGTATCTTCGTCGCCTTCGTCCGCGAAGTCCTCGTCGTCGACGTCCTCTTCGTCGTAGACATCGGCCTCCTCGTACTCCTCGTCGTACTCCTCGTCTTCCGCAGCCTCGTCCGCAGCCGGGTACTCCTCTTCGCTGCCATCACGAGCTGCCGGATCCGTATCACGGATGCGACGCCGTCGGAACACCCCGCACGCTCCTCACCACCGGCCGGGCCAGGGAAGCCGCCCGTCCGGTACCTTGTCTCCGTCGCTGCATTAGCGGCGGGTCATTCCATACCCGCCAGTCGACCCGTGACCGCCGTCGCCCCGCTGCGACCCTGGCAGAGTCTCGACTTCCAGGAAGACCGGCATTACCACACGCTGTATCACGAGCTGGGCGATTCGGTCGCCACGCTGAACGCGAACCGAGCGCTCGCTATCAGTGTTCAGCAGGATCACCTTGATCTCGCCACGGTACCCGGCATCGACGGTGCCGGGCGCGTTGACGATCGTTAGTCCATGGTCGGCCGCCAGGCCTGATCGCGGGTGCACGAAGGCGGCATACCCATCCGGCAGCGCGATCGCTACACCGGTGCCGACAACGGCCCGCTCACCGGGCTCAAGCTCGACGTCAGCGGCCGCGAACAGGTCGCTTCCTGCGTCACCCGGATGTGCCCGCCGCGGCAGCGGCAGGCCAGGATCCAGCCGCTTGACGAGCACTTCGATCCTGCCCTGGCGCCCATCGCCCGACACTGGACCATCCTCCCGCACCCGGCGCCGGGTCTCCGCGCGGACCGCCGTGCCGGGCCACTAGAACCGCCGCAGGCTATCGCGGGTCTCCATCCGAACGCAGCGCAGGCCACGCGTAGGTGATCACGGCCGCGAGGGGAACGGCCACGATCGCGCCGGGGATGCCGGCGATGATCGCCCCGACCGCCAGGACCAGGATGATCGCCAGCGGATGCAGCTTCACTATCCGTCCAACTACCAGCGGCTGGAGAAGGTGCCCTTCAATCTGGTTCTCCAAGATCAGCACGCCCAGCAGGATGACCGCGGCCACCCAGCCCTTAGTGGCCAGCGCGATGACGATGGCCAGTGCCCCGACCACCAGGATGCCGATGATGGGCACGTACGCGGCGATGAACACCAGCACGATGAGCGGCACCAGCAGCGGCAGCCCGAGCAGCCACATCGCGAGCCCGAGGAACAGCGCGTGGATCGATGCCACCACGGTGGTACCGCGAATGTAGTTCACCAGCGCCCGCCAGGCGTTGTCCCCGGCATTGGCAACCCGCCGCCTTGCCTGCGGCGGCAGCCGGTGGATCAGGAACCACCAGATCCGGCCGCCGTCCTTGATCAGGAAGAAGGTGATGAACAGCATCAGGACCAGGTCGGCCAGGAACTCGAGGGCGTACTTGCCGCCCGCCAGGACGGTTCCGGCGATCTGGGACTTGTGCTGCGACATGTATCTCACGAGGTCGTTGTAGTACTGCCGCAGCTTGGCCGCGTTGAGGTGGAAGGGCGCGCCGGCGAGGGAGCGCTGCACCTCTCCGGCCGTGTGCTGAATCTCAGCGGCCAGGGTGGAGTAATCGGCGCTCACCCGGTCGGCGAACAGCGTAATCGCGCCGGCGACCACGATGATCGCCAGCAGGAACGTGCACCACGTCGCCAGCAATGGCCTCAGGCCGCTCCGGCGCAGTCGCGCGGCGAGTGGCTGCAGCAGGGCCGTCAGCAGCATCGCCGCGATGAACGGCAGCACGACCAGCCGCAGGTCCACGGCCAGCCGGAACGTGATGTAGATAACCAGGCCGATGAGCAGCAGCCGCCATGACCACGCGGCGGCCTGTTGCAGCAGCCGGGGGACCTGGGCGTCCGGTGCCGGGATCGAAGCGTCCTGCGCGCCGTCCGCTGAGGTGGATTCGCCCCGCCCTGCCTCGGGTTCGGCCGAGCCTCGCAGCAGGAGCCGGCGGGCAGCCGCGCGGAGTCCGGTGAGCGGCTGCGCCTCCGGGTGCTCGGGAGGCCCATCGCCCGGCGCGGGCGAGGGACCGGTCATGGGGTACATGTAACCAACTACGGTAGTGCCATGCACGGTTACCGCGAGCGCCTGAGCGCGCCAGTCTCATGGTGGATCACCGGGATGGTCACGATGTTCACCTTCGGGTCCATCGTCTGGTTCGGCTTCCCGCTCTGGGTGGCCGCGGTGACGTATGCCTTCTGCTTCGCGGTGACCGCGGCTTTCTTGCTGAACTGGGGCCGGGCCATGATCGAGGTGACCCGGACTGAGCTGATCGCGGGCGACAGCAGGCTGCCGCTCGCGGCGACGGGCGAGGTACGGCCGCTTAACGAGGCTCAGACGCAGGCACTGCGCGGGCCCCACGCGGATCCGCGCGCCCATCTGCTGATCAGGCCGTACCTGCGCCAGGCCGTCTACGTCGAGGTCACCGGCGAAGCGAGCCAGGTGGTCCCGTACTGGCTGCTGGCGACCAAGCGCCCGGCCGAACTGGCGACCGCCATCGAACGCTCTCGCGTGCCCGCGGGACCAGCCGGACCCGCCAGCCTCGCCGGGCCTGTGTAGCCGGCTGCTCGGGTCGAGCCGGGCTTCTTCCACCGCCGCCGCAGCTCAGATCGGCCGGGCGCGCGTCCGCCGCCATCATCGTCGTGGGATGATCGCTGAGTCACGGTGAGGAGGGACGCCCATGGCGGGCAAGAAGGGTAGCTCAGGCTCGAAGGCCATCAACGCCCTGGTCGGAGCGGCCGCCGCGTTCGTGGCGCGCAAGGTGCTGTCCTATGTCTGGAAGACGGTCACCGGCAAGCAGCCGCCCGAGCACCCCGAAGACCCGCAGGTTGCGCTGCGCGAGGCCGTCATCTGGGGCATCGTGCTGGGAGCCGGCGTGTCCACCGCGCGGATGCTGGCGACCAGGATGACGGCCGGGCGGCGGAAGGCGGGCGACTCCGACGGACCGCCGGTTTAACTAACGGCAAAGACCCGGCCTGCCGTGAGTCAGGCGGCGGTGCCCAGCCGCACCCACGGCGCGGCGCATTGCCCTAATGTTGGGCTGTGCACGGCAAGGATCGCTCCCGGCTGACCTTCAAGGTCGCATATGCAGCGCGGCACCCGGACCGCATCGTCAGCTACGTCCGCCGCCAGGCTCGTGATGCCTGGCTCCGGTACAGCACGCCTGACCACGTGAGCTACTACCGGGCCGTGATGCGCTCTGACACGGCCCGCAGCAGCGAAGCGGCGGTCGGCAGCAAGACCCACGAGTCGTGGCTGGAGATCGGCCAGATGCAGTTCGACTACCTGATCAAGCACGGGCTGAAGCCGGACATGCGGATGCTGGATATCGGCTGCGGCAACCTGAGGGCAGGCCGGCTGTTCATCGACTACCTGGATTCTGCCAACTACTACGGCACGGACATCTCTCCCGACATCCTGCTCGCCGCGCAGCGAACCGTCGAGGAGTACGGCCTGCAGCGCAAGATGCCATACCTCGCGCTGACCAATGACCTCAAGCTGGCGTTCCTGCCAGACGGCCACTTCGACATCGTGCACGCCCACAGTGTGTTCTCGCACTCACCGCTGACCGTCATCGACGAGTGCCTGGCCCACGTCGGCCGCATCATGGCGCCGGGCGGCCGGTTCGACTTCACCTTCGACCGGACCGAGGGCACCGAGCATCAGGTGCTGCGCGAAGACTTCTACTACCGCACGGAAACGCTGACCGACCTGGCCGCGCGCCACGGCCTCGAGGCTGAGTACATGGCCGACTGGGAAGAGACGGGCCATCACCAGTCGAAGATCCGGGTGACCCGGCCGGCCTGACAGCCGAGCTGCAGACCTGGTCAAGCTCATTCCGGCCGGGCCCGCATTCCTGGATACTTTTATCCGCGTTTACCAGCCACACTGGTAGCCGTCACAGGCGTCAGGTAACGCTGGCGGTGGGGAGGCGGAGATTTGGCCAGTGATGAGCGCGTGCTCGGGATGGTACTCGCGGGCGGGGCCGGCAAGAGGCTGGCGCCCCTGACGGCGGACCGGGCCAAGCCAGCGGTGCCGTTCGGCGGCCTGTACCGGCTCGTGGACTTCGCGCTGTCCAACCTGGTCAACGCCGGGATGCGCAGGATCTGCGTGCTGACCCAGTACAAGAGCCATAGCCTGGACCGGCACATCACCACTACCTGGCGGCTGTCGAGCCTGCTCGGCAACTACGTGACCCCCGTGCCGGCCCAGCAGCGCCTCGGACCGCACTGGTACACCGGCTCGGCCGACGCGATCTACCAGTCCCTCAACCTGATCTTTGACGACCAGCCCGACCTCGTGGCCGTCTTCGGCGCCGACCACGTGTTCCGGATGGACCCGCGGCAGATGTTCGCCCATCACGTCGAGCACGGCGCGGGGGTGACCGTGGCTGCGATCCCGGTGCCCAGGCCCGAGGCCAGCGCGTTCGGCGTGATCAGGGCCGGGGACGATGGCCGCAGGATCGAGGCGTTCCTGGAAAAGCCGGACGACCCTCCGCCGATGCCGGGACGCCCCGACATGGCCTACGCGTCCATGGGCATCTACGTGTTCTCGACCGACGTTCTCGTCGATGCACTGCGCAAGGACGCGGCTGATGACGGCAGCCGGCACGACATGGGCGGCGACATCGTCCCGATGCTGGTCCGCGACCGTGCCGCCCAGGTTTATGACTTCCTCGAGAACACCGTGCCGGGCGCCGAGCCGCGCGATTCCGGCTACTGGCGCGATGTCGGGACGCTGGACTCCTACTTCGAGGCGCAGATGGACCTGTGTGCCGTGCACCCCATTTTCAACCTCTACAACGACAAGTGGCCGATCCTCACCCACGTTCCCTCGCAGCCGCCGGCCAAGTTTGTGCACGACAGCGGCGACCGGGTCGGCCGCGCGGTCAACAGCGTGGTCAGCAACGGCGTGATCGTCTCTGGCGGACTCGTGAGCGATTCCGTGCTCTCGCCGGGAGTGCGGGTGAACAGCTGGGCCAGGGTCGAGCGGGCCGTGGTGCTGCACAGCACCAGGATCGGCCGTCATGCCGTCGTCGAGAACGCGATCCTGGACAAGAACGTGGACGTGCCCGAGGGCGCGGTCATCGGGGTGGACAAGGACCACGACCGGGCTCGGGGGTTCGTGGTGTCGGAGGGCGGTATCACGGTCGTGGGCAAGGGGCAGGCCGTTCCGCTGTGACCCGCGACCCGCAGGGCCCGCGGCCGCGGGTCGCGATGCTCACCCGCGAGTACCCGCCCGAGGTGTACGGGGGGGCGGGCGTACACGTGGAATACCTGGCTGCCGCCCTCGCCCGCCTGGTCGACCTCACCGTCCACTGCCAGGGCGCCGACCGGCCGGGCGCGATAGCGCACCGGCCGTGGCCGCAGCTGTCGGCGGCCAACCCGGCGCTGCAGACGATCTCCGCCGAGCTGACCATGGCCGCGGACACCGACGACGCGCAGCTCGTGCACTCCCATACCTGGTACACGGGCCTGGCCGGGCATCTGAGCAGCCTGCTGCACGGCATCCCGCACGTTCTCACCGCGCACTCGCTCGAGCCGCTGCGGCCATGGAAGGCCGAGCAGCTCGGCGGCGGTTATGCGATCTCCAGCTGGTGCGAGCGCACAGCGATCGAGTCGGCCGCGGCAGTGATCGCGGTCTCGACGGACATGCGCTCGGACATCCTGATGACGTATCCGCGGGTGCCCGCCGACCGGGTGCACGTGATTCACAACGGCATCGACGCCGTGCAGTACGCCCCCGATCACGGCCGGGAGGTGCTTGACCGGTACGGGATCGATCCTGGTCAACCGTCGGTGGCCTTCGTCGGCCGCGTGACCAGGCAGAAGGGCCTGCAGGTGCTGCTGCGCGCCGCCGCCCAGCTGGCTCCGGAGGCGCAGCTTGTGCTATGCGCGGGCCAGGCGGACACGCCCGAGCTCCAGGCGGCGGTCAGCGACATGGTGGACCACCTGCGGGCTACCAGGACCGGCGTCGTCTGGCTGCCGGGGATGCTCGAGAAGGCCGAGGTCATCCAGATCCTCAGTCACGCGACCGTCTTTGTCTGCCCGTCGCTGTACGAGCCGCTCGGGATTGTCAACCTCGAGGCGATGGCCTGCGGCACCGCTGTGGTGGCCTCGGCCGTCGGCGGCATCCCCGAAGTGGTTGCTGATGGAACGACCGGACTGCTCGTGCCGCCCGACAACGAGCGTGCGCTCGCGGACGCCATCAACTCGCTGATCGCCGATCCTGCCAGCGCGGCCGAGCTGGGCGCTCGCGGCCGGGCGAGGGCGGTGGCCGAGTTCAGCTGGGACGCGATTGCCGCGCAGACCGCCGCGCTGTATCAAAGCCTGCTGAGCAGGACCAGGTAGTCCGAACGCCCTGGGCCGGGATCGGGCCGGGGCCGCCCCTTTCCGGTATGGTTAGTCAAGATACATCGCGTCCTGTCGACGAGAGGAGATCGCTCATGGAGCCAGGCAGCCCGTCGCAGCCCGCGCCAGCAGAGCCGCCGCTGCCGCCCGCGCCGGCGGACGCCGGGCCCGCACACCCGCCGCTTCCGCCCGCGCCGACG
>JASHOL010000026.1 GCA_030041135.1 Streptosporangiaceae bacterium
GGCCCGGCCAGCGCGCCGGAACGAAGCTCTGCCGTCACCGCCTCCCCGGCCAGCGCGCCGGACGAAATGCGCGCGGCCACCGCTGAGCGGCCAGCGCGGCCCGGCTACCCCTCCGCCGGCTCGCTCCGACATATCTGGCAAATACTCTCGCGCGTTCATGGCTTCGGAAGACGAGTACCGGGGGGCGGGTTGTTTCAGCATCGGCCGGCGTGGCTGTCCATCGCTAAGGATCTCTTGCGAGGATTCCGGGATCCCAGGTCAGGCGGAGCGGCACCTCCGGCGGCCCTGGCAAGCACCAGGCCGGGTCGCGAGGGTCCGGCCGCCGTGCAAGTCTCCGGCATCGTGTAAGTTCTCCGGCATCGTGTAAGTTCTCGGCATTTTCGCGGTCGTTTTGACCTGGTATGCACCCGACAACTTACACGATGCCGACAGCCTGCGGCAGTGCGGGCGCCCCGAGACCAGCCGACGGCCGTACGGGGCGCCGCGTTACACCGCCGCCAGGCCCAGCCGGACGTCACACCGCCGCCAGGCCCAGCCGGACGTCACACCGCCGCCAGGCCCAGCCGCACGGCCGGGGCCCACCGCACCTGACCGCGTCAACACTGCAACAGCCCGCGGGCGACACCTAGCGCAGGCAGCCGGCGCCAGGGCGGTCTATCCGCACACCGCATTCACTCGGCAAGCGCCCGCGCCTGGATCCCAACCGCTGTGCGGTCAAAGCACTGGATGGCCGTGTCGCGGATGAGCGTCAGAGTGGTTCGCGCCAGAGCTTGATCGTGCCGACGATAAGCACGACCAGCGCGGGCACGAAGAAGATCGCATATTGCAGGCCGCTCTGCCCGATCGCGCCGACGGTGCCGGCTAGCAGCACGGCTATCCCGGCGATGCCGGTCAGCCTGCCGATGCGCGCGGGCGCGAGCGCCGTCGGCACGGCCAGCAGCACAGGCGCGATGGCGAGCAGCAGCGGGACCCACGTTGTCGGAACCGGATTCGAGGTATTGATGATGGCGGAGATGGCAATGATCTGCGCCGCGCCAGCCAGCAGCATGGCTCCTCGCCGCCACGGCCAGCTCGGGACCGTCGAACGCTTTGCGACGCGGGGAGAAATAAGCAGAGCGGGCGTGGTCTGGCTGGGCACACTAGGCTGCGTCGTCATGGCGACTCCTGGGCTACCTGCACCGATATGACGCCGACCAGGCTTCCCGGCTCACCTGTTTATGACCTTAGACTGCCCCGCCTACGCCTGCCAATAGCGCCTGGGCCGGGTTCCGCTTCCGGTGAACCGGTCGGAAGCTGGTCTCGCCAATCTCCGCCGGCGTCGGTTGCCGGTTTGGCGGGAAAGCATCAGGGTTGTACCGTCGGCGGATGAGCGTTGTCCTGGTCTCGCCGAACGGTGAGCTGAAGGTCAGCGCGTGGACCTGGGGGCCGTTACACGATTTAGTGGCCGCAGCCGGGATTATGCCTGCTGAGCTGTGGGAAATGGCTCGCTACAACTGCAGCGCCGAACTTGATGAGGAGCAGGCCGCAGCGCTGGCGGACTTTCTTGAGTCGCGGATCCTCGCCCGGCTCGGGGATGGTGCACGTCTTCTCGCGGACGGTACCGTCACCGACGTGGCCGACGACGGAGCGTTCGACCGAGACGACCTCAGCAAGAACTACAGTGTGCGGCGCGAGATGCTAGTACGGATCATCGACTTCCTTCGCGCGGCGAGGGGTCCGGTCCGAGTCGACTGACATCGGACTCGCCCGTCGGTCGCGCCGACCGGGCGCCGGCGTTAGGCCGGTCTCGGACACACCAGCGAGGAGATACCGATGGAAGTTGAGCGTGTACAAGCGACCGTTAAGGGTCCGGCGGACTGGTTCACCGGCGACGTGTGGATCGATGGCCTCGCCCGCGGTGCCGAGCCCTCGCGAGTGCGCGTCAGCGCGGTTCACTTCACGCCCTCCGCTCGCACGGCGTGGCACTCGCACTCCGTCGGGCAGACGCTGTACGTGACCGAGGGCCGCGGCCTGGTCCAGTCGCGCGGCGGCGAGATCATCGAGATCCGCCCCGGCGACCTCGTCCGGGCGGCGGGCGGCGAATGGCACTGGCACGGCGCGGCACCCGACCACTTCATGACGCACCTGTCGGTCACGGAGGCCCTCGCCCCCGGTGACCCGCGACCGGAAACCGACTGGGGCGAGCACGTCACCGACGCCGAGTACAACCGCGGATAACGCGTCGCGACTGGCCGGCCCGCCCAGGCGATTCGCCGTCAGCGGCTGTCCGTCAGCGACGGTCCGGGCGAGCCGGGAGTGACGAGGCCGGACTCGTAGGCGATCACCACCGCCTGCGTCCGGTCACGCAGCCGGAGCTTGTGCAGCACCCGGCTGACGTGCGTCTTGACCGTTTCGTCTGTGACCACGAGCCGGTCAGCTATCTCCGGGTTGGACAAGCCCTCGGCGAGCAAGCGCAGCACCTCGGTCTCGCGCGGCGTGAGGTCGGCGAGGACGATGGCCGCCGGCCTGGTCCGCTGCGGCCCGAGCCGGGCGAACTCGCCGATCAGGCGGCGGGTGATGGCGGGTGCCAGCAGGGCGTCGCCCGCCGCAACCACCCGGACGGCGTCGAAGAGCCGCTCGGCCGTCACGTCCTTGAGCAGGAAGCCGCTGGCTCCGGCCCGCAGCGCGTCGTAGACGTACTCGTCCAGGTCAAAGGTGGTCAGGATGATGACCCGCGGGCCCGGCTCGCTCCGGGCACACAGCTGCCGGGTCGCCTCGATCCCGTTCGTCCCCGGCATCCTGACGTCCATCAGCACCACGTCGGGCTGCAGCTCACGGCTGAGCCGCACTGCCTCCGCGCCGTCGGACGCGGTGCCGAGCACGGTGAAGTCCGGCTGGGTATCCAGCAGCGCGGCAAACCCGGTGCGGACCACATGGTGGTCGTCCGCGACCACGACGCGTACGGTCTGGCCTGGTGACATCACGCTACGTACTCCTCGGACTTGACCGGCAACGTCGCCTGGACCACGAAACCGCCACCGGGGGCGGCACCCGCGCTGCACTGGCCGCCGACGGCAGCCGCCCGCTCGCGCATACCGAGCAGGCCATGTCCTGAACCCGCCGGCTCTGTGCCATCGGGCGGCGGGCCTGGCCCGTTGTCGCGGATCCGCAGACGCAGGGCATCATCGGTGAACTGCAGCTCCACGTCGACGGCGGCGCACGGCGCATGCCGCCTGGCGTTGGTGAGCGCCTCCTGCACGATGCGGTACGCGGCGAGCTCGACGCCGGGATCCAGAACCGTGAGCCAGCCGGTGACGATCAGCCTGGCGCAGATGCCCGAGGCGTCCCTGGCTTCATCGAGCAGATCGTTGAGCTGGGCCAGGCCGGGCTGCGGCTGCAGGTCGGCGCGGTCGGTCGCGTCCGTGTCCTCGCGCAGCACTCCGAGCAGTCGGCGCATCTCCGTGAGCGCCGCCCTGGCCGTATCACCGATCGCCGACAGCCGCTGCGCCCCGGCGGCCGGCATGCCCGGTGTCGCGAGCCTGGCCGTCTCGGCCTGCACGGCGATCATCGAGATGTGATGGGCGACGACGTCGTGCAGCTCGCGGGAGATGCGCGCCCGCTCTCCGCGAGCCGTGTGCTCCAGCAGGGTACCGGCAATGGCCTCCCTGGTGGCCGAGTGCTGCCTGGCCACGCTGCGGGACTGCTCAGCTGCTCCGGCACACGCTGCCACCGGGCCGAGCGAGGCAGCCACGATCGCCAGGACAATCTCCGCCGGCGCCGGCCACGGCGGCGATGCCGCGGCCGGCTCGTGCACGGCCACGACCAGGCCGAGGACCAGGAACGGCAAGGCGAGGCCCGCGGCCGGGAGCAGCGGGCCGCGGCGGCCAAGCCGGTACATCATGATCAGCTGCGCGACGAGGCCGGCCACCGTGAGCACATGGAAGGCCGCGAGTGACACCAGGTTGGCGGCGCAGATCGCTAGGCCGGCCATGGCGGGCTGAGCCCAGCCGAGCCCGAGCGGCACCGTCGCGACCAGGCTCGGCACGATCAGTATCACGCTGGCCAGCAGCCCGCCCGCGTGCGCCAGGTTCCCGCCGGAGGTCAGCGCCGCCCAGACAGCCTGAGCCACCGCCAGGACGGCAAGCACGCCGGCAGCTACGACCGGGGACTGCGGGCTCTCGCTGACACGCCGCGCGATCGCGGCGTAGCCGCTCAGCCACTCCGCTCCGGGTCGCATACCTCATTCTCACCGGGGAAGTGGTCTTGCGGCGTCCCCCGTGACATTCAGCTTGCAGTCCCCCGCGCGGGGGACACGAGCTCGTTCCCGTCCCTCCCGGCAGCGGCCGGAAAGAGCGCTCCTCGGCGTGACGACCTGCACGGTCGCCGAACTCTAGCCTTCCTGGCATGGAAGCGACGATAGAAGTTGCCGGGCTGCGCAAGCGGTTCGGCGCCACGCTCGCCCTGGACGGCATGTCGTTCACCGTGCTGCCGGGCCAGGTCACTGGATTCGTCGGGCCCAACGGCGCCGGGAAGACCACCACGATGCGGGTGATCCTCGGGCTGGACGCGCCCGACGGGGGCCGCGCGCTGGTCGGCGGCCAGCCATATCCGAAGCTGCACCGCCCGCTCAGCCAGATCGGCGCCCTGCTCGACGCGTCCGCGTTGCAGCCCGGCCGCACCGGGCGTAACCACCTGCTCTGGCTGGCCCGCTCGCAAGGCCTGACCGGCCGGCGGGTCGACCAGGTGCTTGAGCAGGCCGGGCTGGCGTCGGCCGCCCGGCGCAAGGCCGGCGGTTACTCGCTCGGCATGCGCCAGCGGCTGGGCATCGCGGCGGCGATGCTCGGCGATCCGCCTGTGCTCATGCTCGACGAGCCATTCAACGGCATGGACCCCGAAGGCATCGTATGGATGCGCGGGTTCCTCCGCTCGCTGGCGGCCGAGGGACGGGCCGTACTGGTGTCCAGCCACCTCATGAGCGAGCTGCAGGACACCGCCGATCACCTGGTGGTAGCCGGGCGGGGGAAGGTGATCGCCGACGACGCCGTGGCCGACCTGATCGCGGCCGCCTCCGGCGACCGGGTCGTGCTGCGGACGAGCGCGCGCGCCGAGGCGATGACGGTGCTGACCCACGCGGGGGCAACGGTCGCCGCGACCGGCCGGGACACGCTGACCATCTCTGGCCTGACCTCTGAGCGGGTGGTCGGGCTGCTGGGCGAGGCCGGGGTCCTGTTCTCCGAGGTGGCGGCGCACCGGGCCTCGCTCGAGGAGGCCTACATGGAACTGACGAGGGACGTGGTCGAGTTCCGCGCCCGGCCCGCCGAGGAGGCAGCGCAATGAGCACCACCACGACTTCTCCCTATCGCTCACCACAGCGCGCGGTCAACGACAGCTTCTTGCGGCTGGTGCGCGCGGAGTGGACCAAGTTCCGCACCCTGCGCGGCTGGCTGGTGGCCGTGATCGTCGCGGTCGCGCTTACCGACGTGTTCGGCCTGCTCGTGGTTCACCCGCACAGCCCGTGCGGGGGCGGCTGCAATCGGTCGGTCCCGACCGGGCCCGGCGGCGAGGCGGTCAATGACAGCTTCTATTTCGTACGGCAGCCGCTGGCCGGGAACGGGAGCATTACCGTGCGGGTGACGTCGCTGACGGGCGAGACCTCCGCTAACGGCGGCTACTCCGGCCCCGGCCAGCAGCCGGGCGGTTTGTCGGCGGGCCTGGTGCCATGGGCCAAGGCCGGGATCATCATCACCGCCAGCACCCGGCAGGGATCGGCCTACGCCGCGATGATGGTCACCGGCAGCCACGGCGTGCGGATGCAGTACGACTACACCAGCGACGTAGCCGGCCTGGCCGGACCGGTGTCCGCGGCGTCCCCGCGGTGGCTGCGGCTGATCCGGTCCGGCGACACGATCACCGGCTACGACTCGGCCGACGGGAGTCAGTGGACCGCGGTCGGCGTTACGCACCTGTCCGGCCTGACCGGCACGGTGCAGGCGGGCCTGTTCGCCGCCTCCCCGCTGAAGTTCACGCCGAACTTCCTGACCTACAGCGAGTCGGGCGGGTCACTGTCCGGCAGCCTGGCCACCGGCGTGTTCGACCACGTCACCCTGGCCGGTGCCGGCGCGGGCGGCTGGACCGGCCAGGACATCGGCGCCGACGAGGCCGGCTACACCGGGCCACCGATCGGGTACCGGCAGGCCGGCGGCCGGTTCACGGTCACCGGGTCCGGCGACATCGGGCCGGTAGTCAGCGGCGCGGCGAACACAAGCTACGACACCGTGACCATCGGCGAGCACCTGCTCGGCGTGTTCCTCGGGCTGATCATCCTGGTCGTCATCGGGGCGATGTTCATCACGGTGGAGTACCGGCGCGGCCTCATCGCCACCACGCTCACGGCCAGCCCGAGGCGCGGCCGGCTGCTGGCGGCCAAGGCTGCCGTGATCGGCCTGGTCACGTTCGCGGCCGGCACCGTCGCCGCCGCGGTGGCGGTCATCGTCGGCATCGGCGTCTCCCGGAGCGGGGGCGTGTACGTGCTCCCGGTCGGCTGGGCGACCGAGGCCAGGGTCATCCTCGGCACTGGCGCGATGCTCGCGGTGACCGCGGTCCTGGCACTGTCCATCGGCACCGCCCTGCGCCGCAGCGTCGTCACCGTCGCGGCCGTCATCGTCGGGCTGGTGCTGCCGTACATCCTCGGTGCATCGGGGGTGCTGCCGGCCGGCGCGGCCGAGTGGGTGCTGCGAATCACCCCGGCAGCCGCGTTCGCCATCGAGCAGAGCGTGCCGCAATACCACCAGGTCATCGGCCAGTACGGGCCGCCTGATTACTTCCCGCTCGCGCCGTGGGCCGGGTTCGCCGTGCTGTGCGCTTACGCCGCGGTGGGCCTGGGCCTGGCCGCCTATCTGCTGCGCCGGAGGGACGCATGAACGAGACCATAGCCATCGCCAGATGCGGATCGGGCCGTCGGTACTGGCCGGCCTGGACCGGCCTGACGGACGCGCTGCGGGCCGAGTGGACCAAGCTGCGGACCGTGCCGGGTACCGGCTGGATCCTGGCCGCCCTGTGCGCCCTGACCATCGGCGTGGGTGCCGGGACCGACAGCGCGACCAGGTGTGCCACCGGCGTCGCCTGCACAGTCGACACCACCAGGGTGAGCCTGACCGGCATCCTGGCCGGCCAGGCCGTGGTCGCCGTACTGGCGGTCCTGGTGATCAGCGGGGAGTACAGCACCGGCATGATCGCCGCGACGTTCACCGCCATGCCGCGCCGGCCGGTGGTGCTCGCCGCCAAGGCCGTCGTCGTGACCGGGCTGGTCCTGGCCGCCTCGGTCGTGGCGGTGGCAGGAAGCCTGCTGGCCGGGCGGCTGCTCCTGGCCGACAACGGCCTGACCGCCGCCCACGGCTTTGCGCTCATCTCGCTGGCCCACGGGCCGACGGTCAGGGCGGCCGTGGGGTCGGTCCTGTACCTGGCGCTGATCGGGCTGCTCAGCCTCGGCGTCGCGACGATCGTGCGGGACTCCGCCGCCGCCACCGGGGCGGTGCTCGCGGTGCTGTACGGCGCGCCGACCGCGGCCCTGTTCCTCGGCAGCAACCCGGTCTGGCAGCGCCGGGTCGAGCGCTACTCGCCGGTGAACGCGGGGCTGACGATCGAGGACACGACCGGGCTGCGTCACCTGCCGATCGGCCCCTGGGGCGGGCTCGCAGTGCTGGCCATCTGGGCCGCGGCCGCGCTCGTCGCCGCGGCAGTGCAGCTCCGGCTGCGCGACGCCTAACTTGAGCGCCTGGCAGCCGGCGCTGGCGTCGCGGCGGCTGTCGGAACGCTCATCGGCCCGCTGGGAATCGACTCCGCGCGAGCGCATGGCGATGCTGCTGGGCGAGGCCATCGAGCTTGCGGATGAACTAACCGCTCCAGCCAGCGGCCTGCCACGCGTCAGCCGGCGGCGAGCTCAGTGCCGAGGCTGGCGAGCAGTTTGATGACCGGAGCTGCGCCGTCCTCGCTGGCTAGTCGTCTCGACATCGCCTCGGCTCGCGTGCGGTACGACGGCCGCGCGACCGTGTCGCTGATGGCCGCCGCAAGCCTGCCGACCGACAGCTGCTTATGCGGGATTGGCGTGGGTCCGGCGCCGAGCGCGGCGACCCGGGCTGCCCAGAACGGCTGGTCGGCCAGCACCGGCACGGTCACGGCCGGCACGCCGGCACGCAGTCCCGCCGCCGTGGTGCCGGTCCCGGCATGGTGGACGACCACAGCCATCCTCGGGAACAGCCAGTCGTGAGGCACGTCGCCGATGACGATCGAGTCGCCCGGTGGTGTCCGGCGTGCCCGGGCCGGGTAAGTCTGCCCGGCCTGGATCACCTGCCGCACCCCTGCCTGGCGCCCGGCCAACTCGGCCAGCTCGATGAAGTCGGCCGGGTCCGCCGGCGTCAGGCTCCCGAACCCGAAGAACGCCGGTGGAGGGCCCGAGCCCAGGAACTCCTCCAGCTCCGCCGGAGGGCTCCACGCGGCCGGCCGTTTCGGCCACCAGTAGCCGGTTAGCTGATGACTATCGGGCCAGTCCGCCGGGCGCGGCACAACGGCCGGGCTGAAGCCATGGAGGACCGGCCATCGCCCGTTGTCAGGCGGCCAGGAAAACACTTCTCTGACCCTGCGCCGCGGCAGCCCAAGTTCGCGTCTCAGCCCTCTCGCCGACCCGAACGTGGCTTCTAGCGCCGTGTTGGTGGCCATGCCAGCGGCGCGGTTTCCTAGCCGGCCGAAAGACCGGCCCGCCACGACAGAGGGCGGGAAGTCGGCGGTCGTGTGCATCGGCTGGAGCAGGAATTCCATGCCGGGCAGGCCTAGTCCCTCGGCGATACGGTGGCCGCCGACCGCGGGGAGGCCCGCCAGCGCCAGGACGTCGGGGGCATCCTGCCTGGCCACCGCGAGGACCGCCTTGTGCACCGTCCGAATGTTCTCGGCCACCAGCCTGAACACCCCTACAGCCCCCACCGGGCCGCCGACGACCCGCACCAGCCTAGGGTCATCAAAAATGCCGCGGGTGCCTGGGAGCGGCCGGAAGTCAAGCCCGCAGCCGATGACGAGGCTCTCATGTTCATGGTTACTGGTGATCGTCACGCTGTGCCCGGCGGCGCTGATGGCCGCCGCAAGCCCGGTGAAGGGCGCCACATCCCCGCGGCCCCCGGCCGTAGCGATCAGGACTCGCATCGTGCTGCCCCTGCCATATCAATGCGAATGCCCGCGGAAGCTAGCGTAGCCCTGACATCTCCGTGTAATTGCGGTTTCCGCCAGAGCGGCCGCGGACTCGCGGCGTGCGGTGGACCGGCGGCGCGGCCTCGACCCGCCGGGGACGATCGTGCGAGAGTGGGGCATGCCCAGGACTGCAGCGGCCAAGGGCCGCCCCGTGCCCCGGTCCTTCGAGTTCCACTGGGGGAAGGGCCAGATCACGGAAGAAGCGTGCTTCGCCGGCCAGTACACCGAGCCGGCCATTCAGCTGCTTGAGTACGAAGGCGGCGGACAGGGGATCCGGTTCTGCTACTACAGCCTCGACGGTCGGTTCCAGCGCAGCCCGATGATGATCGACAGCGACGACTCCCTCGAGGGGCTGCGGGCGGCGCTCAAGTCCACGCCGAAGCTTCGGGCCCTGATCAAGAAGCTGGCGAGCTGAGCTCGAGGAACAAGAGCCGGGCGCGGAGCAGCTGCGAGGCGCCCTGGGTCGCGGTCGGCGAGTTCAGGCACGGGCGCCTTGATACCGCGCTACGGCGTGAGCCGCATGGCGATCTTGATCTGGCCGTCGCCGTGCCTGCCCACCTCCTTCAGGCCGAGCCGCTGGTAGAGGGCCCGGGCACGATGGTTGACAGTGAGCACGTCCAGGGCCAGGTCCTGGCCCTTCTGCCTGGCCTCGCTGGCGAGTGCGCTGATGAGGCCGGTGCCGATGCCCCGACCCTGATGGCTGGGAAGGATCTCGATGCGGCCGAGGTAGACCTCGTCGCGACGGTACTCGACGGACAACATGCCGACGTCCTCGCCGTCTGCGGTGATGATCTGCCACTGGTCCTGGTCAAAGGCGCGGGCGTGGAATCCGCGCTGTTCCTCCTCGTCCCAGCCCCAGATCGCGGTGACGTAGTCGCCCATGGCCGCCTTGTGGAGCCCGTAACAGAATTCGCTGTCGGCGGAGGTGGCGGCCCGCAGTGCGACGGTGCTCATGCTTCAAGCATTGCGGCCTGGCTGCTCGGCAGGCGACTGGTTTACCGGTGACGCGGCCGCGCCATCCGCAGCCGTGAATTCGCGCAGGAGGTCGGCCAGGGCGGCGGGCTGGTCGAGCGGAACCAGGGTGTAGCTGTCGTCCACCTCCACGAGGCGAGCATCGGGCAGCAGCTCGGCCAGGCGCCTGCCGTGCTCGGGCGGCATCACCCTGTCCCCGCGCGCCCAGACGACGAGCGTGCGACCACCGAAGCCGGGTAGCTCGCCGGTCGCGCGCACCAGCAGGCACTTGTCGGCGGCTATGGCGCGCAGGACCCGCGTGGTGTCGCGGCGGACACCGGGCTGGGTCAGGACCGGCCTGATCCAGCGGGCGGAGACAGCATCGCCGCGCTTGGTCAGCCAGCCGAACGCGATCGGCAGGCGCCGCACCGGCCGGAGCCGCAGCTGCTGCATGAACAGCCCGAACAGGGCTGGCGGCAGCTTGCCCGCGGCCACCAGCGTCCTGCCCGTAAGCCCAGGCGGGAAGTTGCCGAACGCCTCGCACGACACGAGCACGACGCCGGCCACGCGAGACGTGCGAGACGTGCGAGACGTTCGAGACGAACAAGGCACACGAGGCACACGAGACGGACGAGGCACGCGAGACGCGTTGCCAGCCATGATCAACTGGGCTATCGCTCCGCCGGTGTCGTTGCCAACGAGCGTGACCGCGTGCAGGTCGAGGCGGTCGAGGAACTCCTCGACCAGCCTGGCAACGCCTGGCAGCGACAAGTCCGCGTCTGGCTCCATGCCGTGCCGGTGCGCCCCGAGCGGTAGCACCGGAGCCAGGCACCGATGGCCGGGCGTCAGCCGCGCGACCACGTCATCCCAGAGCGAAGCATCCATCAACAGCCCGTGCAGTAGCACGAGGACAGGCCCGTCGCCGCCGGTATCCGCGTACTCGATTCGTCCGCCAGATAGCTCGATCTCGTTCATTCCTGCTCATCTCCATGCGTGCGGCTGATTGCTGCGGTACCGCCGGCACTGGCGGCCGTACGGGCGAGCAGATGGCGGCGCAGGAACGACAGTTCAGCCGCGACCGCCTGCTCATGGCCGTCCAGGAACGGCGCGTAGTGCCCGCCGGGCAGCCGGACCAGTTCGGCCTGAGGCGCGCGCCGGGCCGCGCGGATAGCCGGTGCGGCGAGCGCGGACTGGTCCTGATCCGCGACCACGACCAGCAGCGGGCAGCTGACGTTAGCCGCCTCGCGGCCTGGACTGTAGAAGGCCATGCGCAGCACGGATCTGGCCGCAACAGACTGCTGCCAATCCGGGTAGATGCCTCCGGGGTTGAGCACCCGGCCACCCTCGCGGCCGTCAGGGGTGGTCAGGACCGCGACGGTGCCCGGCTCGCCGGCGAGCGGGACAAGCCGCGGCGCGCGGCCGGCCATGCCCCCGATCGTGTCGGCGATACCGATGCCGGTGAGCCGCAGCATGGCCAGGGGCCTCTGGAAGCGTGACGCGTTACGCGCCGCGGCCGGACCATCGGTATTGGGCGTCTGGGCGACCGCGCCGGCTAGCTGCGGATTGCGCGCCGCGACCCGCAGGACGTGACCGCCGGTCGAGGAATACCCCCAGATGGCCACCCGGCCCTGTTCGACGTCAGGCAGACTCGCCGCGTATCTGATGGCAGCCTGCCAGTCGGCCAGTTCGTCGGCGATGCGGGCGACCTGGCGGGGCTGCCCGCCGCTCTCGCCGAACCGGCGGTAATCAAAGGCCACGACGGCAAACCCGGCCTGGTGGAACCTGCGCGCGAACCGGTCGGTGCCCGGTCCCTTGGTGACCGCCAGCCCGCCTGCCATGATCACGCAGGCGCCGTTTGTTCCCGGATAGTGCCAGGCAGCGCACTCGGCGCCGGCGCTGGCGAACCGGATTTTCTCTCGTTCCATGGATACCTCCGTGCGGCGTTTCTTTGCGTCCCGAGGCTCCCCCGCCGCGCTGACAGCCGGCTTGCCGACCGCTTGCCGCGGGAACTAGGGGTCATCCGCCGACCCGTGGCGCGCGCCGCTAACCGGGGCCGAAGGCACCACGCTCCAGCCAGGCGTAGCCTCGGCCGCTGCCTACTAGGAGCATCCGGGCGGGCCATCCCGCCGCGTTCACCAGCGCGGCCAGCTCGCGCGGTGCTGCGACCTGTGCCAGCCACGGTGCGCGGAACCGCCGGCGCGCCAGCGAGGTCATGCGCCAGCTCTGCCGGTCGCATGACCGGTATGCGCAAGCGGGCAGGTAACGCTGCATCGCGGGCACGATCTCGGCCTCTTCGTCCGCGATGTGCTGGTCAAGCGCGTCGCGCAACTCTTGGACCGGTTCCGCCGCCGGTGCGCTCGGTGAATCAGTAAGCGCGGCCACGGCGCGGGCGGCTCGGCCGAGCGTCGCCGCGATCGCCTGGTGGTCGTCGGTCAGCGGGGCCAGGTCGACGCACTGGCCCGCTATGGCCGCGATGACCGGCCACAGGATGCCGTCCTCGTCGTCGAGGTGACTGGTGATCTCGCCGAAGAGGGCGGCGCCGTAACGTCGCAGCGCCCGGCGGCGCGCGGACGTCAGCGGCACGGCGCCGCTCCAGGCAAGCGTCGCCGTCAGCCGCGCGAGGTCGCGGCGGATCGCACGGTGGGTTACCAGCAAGGAGGTCAGGTCCGGTTCGGGATCGCCTGGCTGCCTGGCGGCGAGGCCGTGGAGCGGAGCGCTTGACATGGGACCAGCATCGGCAGGCGGGCCGGCGGGCCGCTTGCCGTTTGCTTTCCGGCCGGTTGCCGACCCGGCTGGCCGCTAGCTGCGGCTGCGCCCGAGAGGGGCGCCGGTCAGGCGGCCGGCCGCAGCCTCGGCCCATGAGCGCACCCCCGCGGTCTCGGCGACGGCGAGGGCCTGCTGGTAGTGCTCGTCCGCGCCGGACCGGCCCAGGTAGCGGGCAAGATCGCCGAGGATGAAGGCGGTGGGCCAGAGCGTCACCGCCGCCGTGTCAGCTCCGGCAGGCCGGCCGGCAAAGGGCAAGAGCGCTTCGTACACCGAGTCGGCGCGGCCGCGGTCGTCGATCGCGACAGCCAGTACGCCGCGGACGCCGGTAACGAACAGCCAGAACATGTCACGGCGGACCGGCACTGGCCGGCCGGCCACCGCGCGAGCATCGTCGACGCGGCCGGAGGCGGCGAGCGCGACGGCGTACATCTCGGCGAAAAAGCCCTTCCACCGCGAGTCGGCGTACATCCGTCCCAGGTCATCCGCGCTGTCTGCGGCGCGGTCTTCGGTGACGTGCATGCCGAACATCCCGAGCGTCTGCACCGCGATCCCGTGCTGCCACATCCCGAGCCTGGTCATCTGCACGGCCGCCTGCCGGTAGAGCTGTTCGGCGGACAGATCCCCGGCCAGCGCGGCCCGCATCGCCCGGTAGAACTGGACCCGCGTGGCGACGACCGGGAGGTCGTAACGGTCGGCGATCTCCGCAGCCTCGGCGGCGTGCGGATCGGCCTTGCCGAAGGCGCCCTGACCGCTGTGGGCGGTCATGAGCATCAGATGGGCGAGCGCACGGGTGGTTACCTGGCGGTCGGGCAGCGCGAGCAGTTCGCTGCCCAGTTGCAGGCGTTCGTCCAGCCCGCCGTAGCGGAAGCTCTGGACGTAGCGCGCGTTGGCGGCAACAGTGAAAACACCGGGGTCGCGCAGGCGCCGGGCCATGGCCAAGGACTGCGAAGAGGCCTCGTGGCCGCGCTCGGACCTGGCTCCGTCGAGCTCGAACGCCAGCGTTGCCAGCAGCCGGCTGCGCAGGACCTGGTCGCCCGCCGGCAACTGCGGCAGTGTCCCCTCGACTGCCTCAACGAGTTCATGATCGGTCACGTAGTACTCGTGGGTCGGCCAGAGCATGGCCACATCGAACGCCGTAATCACCTCGGCCACGAGGGCCGGGTCACCGAGTGGCAACGCGGCGCCGACGGCATCGTGCCGCCAGGACCTGGCCCTGGTCAGCTGGCCGGTATTGGCCAGCGCGCGTACCAGGCCAAGTACCAGTTCCAGCCGGTCCCGATCCCCCACTGGGCCGGCCCGGTCCAGGCAGGCGATCGCCTGCTCCCAGAGCCGGGCGGCCTCGTAGTAGGCAAAGCGCATCTCGGCCTGCTCGGCCGCCAGCCGACTGTAGCGAGCAGCGGCCGCGGGCTCGGTAGTGGCCTCGGCGAAATGATAGGCAAGAGCCGCGACGTCGCCGGGCGCGTGCCACTCGATGGCGTGTGCGACCTTGGCGTGCAGCCGGGATCGGCGCAACCGGGACAGGCCCTCGTAGAGCGTGTCTTTGACCAGCGCGTGGGCGAACCGGATCCGGCCGGCCGCAGGCTCGGTGAGCAGGCCGGTCAGCAGGCCGGCCTCGACCGCGTCGAGTACCACGTCCTCCGCGTTACCTGAGACGTCGGCTAGCACGTCGATGCCGGACTCGATCCCGATGACCGCAGCCTGGGCCAGGATCGTCTGCGACGTGGCCGGGAGCCGCGCGATCCGGCGCTTCAGCACCTCAGCCACCCCAGCCGGCACCTCGCTGGTGGCCGCGGCGGCGCCCTCGGAGTCCAGCAGGCGGATCGTTTCCCTGACGAAGAATGGATTGCCGCCCGTCCGCTCGGCGATCAGCGCCGCGGTGACGTCGTCGACGGGTCGGCTGCTTGCCACGCGGATCAGTTCCGCGGTCGCGGCCGCGTCCAGGCCGCGTAGCGCGATCCGGACCGGCCCATGGCCTGCCAGCGCAGCCAGGCAGTCCGCCAGCGGCTCGGAGGCCTCGGTGGGCCGGTAGGTGCCAAGCACCAGCACCCGGCTGCGGGCCAGGTCGGCAGTGGCACCGGCCAGCAATGCCAGCGTCTGGCTGTCGGCTCGGTGCAGGTCGTCGAGCACGATCAGCAGCGGCGCGCCGGCGCTGACCGCGCCGAGGTAGGCGGCAACGGCCCGCTGAAGCGCGAACCGTGCGGCTGCCTGGTCGCCGTCGGCCGGAGGATGGTCGTACAGCAGCGGGCCGAGAGCGTCAGGGTCGGCCGCCGCCGCCTCTGGCGCTAGCTGCCGCAAGGCCTCGGCCCAGGGCCAGGCCGCTGGCGCCCCCTCGTCCTCCCGGCAGCGCCCGGCGGCCACGGTCCAGCCCTGTGCCTGCAGCCGCTGGGTGACCTGGGCCGTCAGCGCCGTTTTCCCCGCGCCGGCTTCACCGCTCACCAGCACGATCCGCATCTGGCCCGCGGCGGCATCTGCGGCTGCGCCGGCGACCTGAGCCAGCTCAGTCTCGCGGCCGACATACGGATCTCCCGGCACTGTCGCCGGCGCCGGCCGACCGGCGGACGCAGCCGACCGCCGAGCCCCCGGCTCGCTTCCGGCCGAGGGCGACAGCCGCGGCGCCTGGGCGAGGATGTCCTCCTGCAGCATCTGCAGTATCGGGCCTGGCTCGATGCCGAGTTCCTCGGCGAGCCGCGCTCTGGCCCGCTCCAGCGCCGCCAGCGCATCGCCCTGCCGCCCGGACTGGTAAAGCGCAAGCGCCAGCAGCCGCCACGCCTCCTCCCGCAGCGGGTACTCGGCGACTAGTCGGCTCAGGTCCGCGACGACCTGCGCGGCGCGGCCGAGCCGCAGCGCCGCCTGGGCCTGCAATTCCCGTGCGGTCAGGCGCAGCTCATCCAGCCGGGACGCTTCCAGGTCCGCCCACGGCATGCCAGCGAATTCCTCGAACGCACCGCCACGCCAGGAGTCCAGCGCTGCCGACAGCGCGGCGTGGGCCGCCCACGGGTCATCGAGCCCGGTGGCATCGTGTACCTGGGATTCGAACCGCCAGGCATCCACAGACTCGCGCCCCACCCGCAGCGCGTACCCAGGCGGCGCCGTGATCAGCACCTGCCCGGCGGTCCCCGCGGACCGGCCAGGCTCCAGGGCCCGACGGAGGTGGGAAACATGGGCCTGCACCGCCGCCAGGGCCCGCGGCGGTGCCTCGCCGGCGTACATGTCTTCTATCAGCCGGTCGGCGGACACCACCCGGCCCTGCTCGGCCGCCAGCCGGGCCAGGACACTGCGTCGCCGAGGGCCGCCGAGGTCAGCCCGCGCGCCGTTGACCATCGCTTCCAGCGGGCCAAGAACCAGAATCTCGATCATCGTCACCAATCATGACATCAGACCTGCTTCGGCCCCCGGCCTCGACGGCCGGCCGGCGATGTAACGATGGGCGGATGGAAGTTCGCCGGGGGGATGGCCGCGTGATCGCGCTCGAGGTCGTGGGTGATCAAGACGGCACGCCAGTTCTTGTCTGCCACGGGCTCGCAGATTCCCGGCTGGCCGCCCAGTGGTTCGCACAGTCGGCGAAAGAGCTGGGACTGTGCATGATCGCGCCCGACCGGCCCGGCACCGGCGGCACCGACCGTCGCCGGCTGGACCAGGTCGCGGACTGGTCGCAGGACGCGGCGCTGATACTGGACACGCTGCGGATCGATTCGGCGGCGGTGCTTGGCATATCGGGCGGCGGGCCGTTCGCGGCAGCCTGCGCTGCCCGGATTCCCGCCCGGGTCCGCGGCCTGATGCTCGTCGGGGCTCTCGGCCTGCCCGACTGGCCCACCCGCGGGATGGCGCCCGGAGAGCAGCTGTCCCTGATCCTCGCCAGGCGGTCCCCAGAATTCGGCGGCTGGTCCCTCGACCGCCTGGCCGTGCTGGCGCGCCGCTGGCCACAGGCATTTCTTCGCCTTGCCGCAACCGCGCAGCCCGACGCCGACATCCGTGCTCTCCACGACCCCGGCATGCGCGAGTCGTTCCTTACCAGCTATATCGAGGCCTTCCGGCGGGGCAGCTTCGGAGTGGCACAAGACCTGCGGGTGCTCACGCGGCCGTGGGGTTTCGACCTGAGTTCCGTCAAAGTGCCGACGTGGGTGCGGCACGGCGACGCCGACACCACAGTTCCGGTCAGGCACGCTCGCCTCTATGCCGACGCGATACGTGGCGCCCAGCTTGAGATCTATCCGGGCCACGGGCATTTCTCGATCCTCAGCCGGCCGCAGGAGATACTTGCCCCGCTCGCCGAATGAACGCGCGGCTGGCCCCGTCCGCCGATTGGGAGACGCGGCCATTAGCGGTACAGTTCGCGCATGCTGGGCGGGCCGCGTCTGCGTCAGGTGGCGCTCGTTGCTTCCGACTGCGAGGAAACAGCCAGGGAGTTGCAGCAGGCGTTCGGCTGGGCCGAGCCGTTCCGCGACCCCGGCGTGCGGACGTTCGGGCTGACTAACGCGGTGTTTGCCGCGGGCGACACGTTCGTCGAGGTGGTCTCGCCGGTCGAGCCGGCCACGACCGCCGGCCGCTACCTCGAGCGCCGCGGGGGCGACAGCGGGTACATGGCGATCTTCCAGATGCCGGATCTAGCCCAGGCACGCCGGCGCGTCGCCGCGGCCGGCGTCCGGGTGGTCTGGACTTCCGATCTCACCGACATCGCCGGTACTCACCTGCACCCCAGGGACGTGCCAGGCGCGATCGTGTCGCTGGACTGGGCCGATCCGCCGCAGTCCTGGCGGTGGGCCGGGCCGGAGTGGACCGGGCACGCCCCGGCGCATCTCCGCGGCGGGCTGTCCGGGCTGACAATCGAGGTAAACGACCCCGCCGGCGCCGCCGCCCGCTGGGCCAAGGTGCTCGGGCTGGCCGTAACCGACGACGACGGCACCGCCGTCATCGCACTGAACGATGCCCGCCAGGACCTGCGGTTCGTGCCCGCCGCCGCGGGCCGCGGCGAGGGCATCACCGAAGTTCGGCTGGCCACGGAACGCCCGTTCCCCGGAGTGCAGATCGCCGGGGTGCGCTTCGTTCCCCTCCCTCAACCTTCTGCGGGCGAGTGACATGACGCGGCTGGACACCGGCACCGAGGACCTGCTCGCCGACCTCGACGATGGCGTCGCGGTCCTGACCATGAATCGCCCTGACCGGCGCAATGCGATGTCCGAGGCCATGATGACGGCCATGGACCGGATCCTGCGCGAGGCCGAAACCGACGACGCGGTCGGCTGCGTAGTGCTCACCGGAGCCGGCGGCGCGTTCTGCGCGGGCGGCGACGTCAAGGCCATGGCGCAGCGGACGGCGGCCGACCGGGCCCAGACGCTCGACGCCGCCGTCCACCGGCAGCGACTGCGGCAGCGGGCTACCAGCGGCCGGCTGTGGCAGATGCCCAAGCCCACCATCGCCGCGATCGGAGGGCCCGCCGCGGGTGCCGGGCTTTCGCTCGCGCTCGCGTGCGACCTGCGGTATGCGGTCGAGAGCGCGGTGCTCACCACCGCGTTCGCAAAGGTCGGCTTTTCCGGGGACTACGGCGGGACCTGGTTCCTGACCCGGCTCGTGGGCAGCGCCAGGGCCAGGGAACTGTATTACTTCTCCGAGCGGCTGTCGGCCTCCGACGCCGAGCACCTGGGCATCGTCAACGCCGTGTTCCCAGCGGCCTCGTTCGAGGCTGAGGTGAAGCAGCGGGCCCGGCGCCTGGCTCACGGTCCGCGGCTGGCGTACCGCTACATGAAAGAGAACCTCAACCGGGCTGTGGACGGTGAACTCGGCGAGTGCATGGATCTCGAGGTCACTCACCACCTCCGCACCGGGCTGACCGATGACCACCGAGAGGCCGCGAAGGCGTTCGTGGAGCGGCGCGAGCCGCGTTTCACCGGCCGCTGACCGTCATACGGGGCGTGATGAGCGCGAAGGCATCGTCGAGCACCACTCGCTCGGCAAGGAACTGCTAGCCGGATTTGCCGCCGCCGAGGTCGACAAGCACTTCGACAGCGGACGGTACGGTCACCTTGACCGGCATGAGGCCAGGCGCCAGGCTCAGCAGCAGGCCGACTACCTCTGGCAGCAGCAGCACGGCCGGTACTGAGCACAAGTGGCCCAGGGTTCCGGAGACAAAGTGGAGCACTAGTCCGAGCCGGTTCCGATCTAGCATCTCCGGTGTGAGCTCGTAGCTCTAGCAAGGAGCCGGACCCGTGACCAGTACTGCCCAGTCTCAGCGCACGCCGAGAGTCGACTTCTACTTCGATCCCGCCTGTCCGTTCGCCTGGATCACCTCGCGATGGATCCTGGAGGTCGAGAAGCTGCGGCCGATCGACCTGCACTTCCGCGTGATGAGCCTGTACGTGCTGAACGAGCACCGCGAGTTGCCCGCTGGGTACCGCAAGCTGGTCGACATGTCGATCGGTCCGGTGCGGGTGGCGATCGCCGCTGCCCAGCACGACGGTGAGGACGTGCTGCGCGACCTCTACACCGCCATGGGCAACCGCATCCACCCGGAGGACATGGAGGACTTCGACGAGGTAAGCCGTCAGGCCCTGGCCGAAGTTGGCTTGCCGGCCGAGCTGGCCGAGGCCGCGCACTCGGAGGCGTACGACGAGGACGTGCGTAAGAGCCACCACGAAGGCATGGACCCGGTCGGCGATGAGGTCGGCACTCCCACCATTCATGTTGACGGCGTGGCGTTCTTCGGCCCGGTGCTGAACGCGATCCCGCGAGGCGAGGAGGCACTGGCCGTGTTCGATGGCGTTCTCGCGCTGGCCCGCTACCCGCACTTCTTTGAGCTGAAGCGCAGCCGGAACGTGCCGCTCAGCTTCAGCTGAGAAGCGCATGCCGTGAACGCTCGGCTCGCAGCGGCGGCTCCAGACCGGACGAGCTGGCGTGACTGGCTCGGCTTGCCCAGCCTGGCTGGCCACCGGCCGCTCGTAGTCTCGCTGGTAATCGACAGCCTCGGCGATGGTCTGTTCGTTCCGTTCGCCATCATCTATTTCCTCCACACGACCAGGCTGCCACTGCCGGCAATCGGCCTCAGCCTGACCGTGGCCGGCCTGATCGCGCTCCTGACCGTGCTGCCCGCCGGCATCCTGCTGGACCGGTTCCGTCCCTCGTCCCTGGTGGTCGCCGCCAACCTCATCTCCGCTGCCGGTTACACCGGCTACCTAGTCGTCGGGCGGGCATGGCAGCTGGTGGTCTTCGCGCTGATTGCCGGCGTCGGCGGGCGGGTCTACTGGACGGCCAACCTCGGCCTCATCGGCGACGGGTTCGGTAGCGACCGGCAGCGCTGGTTCGCCCTGCAGCGGGCGCTCAGGAACGCTGGCTACGGGCTGGGCGGGATCCTCGGCGCCTTGGTCATCACCGAGGGAGGATCGACGGGTTACCGTGCGCTCGCCACGGTCAACGCTCTGAGCTATGTGGTCGCCGCTGCGCTCGTCCTGCGCTGGTCAGCGCGGCAGCCCGCGGCCCACGGGGCGGCCGCCGCCAATTCCGGCGCTGACGGCGGCGGCCGCGCCGTCGCGACTAATCGGAGCGGCTACAGATCTGCGCTGACCGACTGGCTGTTCATGCTGATCACCGGGGCAAACCTGCTCTTCGTCCTGTGCATGATGGCGCCCAGCGTTCTTCTCGCGCTCTACGTGATCCGGTCCCTGCACGAGCCGGCCTGGCTCGTGGGCGCGCTGCTAGCCATCAGTACCGTGATCATCGGGCTGGGGCAGACAAGCCTGTCGCGAGCGGTTGATCGGCTGAAGCCGACGCCCATGTTGCGGTTGACGGCCGCCGTTTGGACAGCCGCCTTCTTGCTTTTCTGGCTCGTCGGCGAAGGGCCGCGCGCGGTCGTGATCGCGGGCCTCCTCACCGCGATCATCGCGTTCACCGTCGCGGAAATGATCCAGGGTCCGGCGCTGAACAACCTGGTCGTGGCCATCGCTCCCGATCAGCTGCGCGGCCGGTACCTGGGCGTCTACCAGCTGTCCTGGGGCCTCGGCCGGGCGGTCGCGCCAGCCATCTTCAGCTGGATGTTCGCCGCCTCGGCCGTACTGCCCTGGCTTGCCCTGGCGGGTGCCTGCGCGGCCTGCGCGGTCGGCCTGGGCTGGCTTAGCCCAGGCGTGAGGCGCTGATCGCCCGCCCGCGACGCTCGCTAGCCGGTGCCTAGCGCGATCTGGACCGCCCGGGCCGCGAGGGCGATGACTGCGGCGAGCAGATAGCAGCGCAGCACCACCAGGCCCAGCGTGCGCCAGGGTGAGCGCGCCGGCGGCGCGAGCGACTCGATGGGCGGCATCCTCCAGGTCAGGCCGGGCCGCCACCAATGCGGGCAAGGTCGGCAGGCGGCCCGGAGTCCGCGTGCACCATGGCTGCTAAGCGCAAGCGAATCGCTAAGAATCCGCTGGCGGCGGCGTGTCGTGCTTATACCGGAGCTGACGCACACGTACGCGCGATGGAGGGCTGCATGGAAGACGTCGGCTGCCTGCTGCTCGCGGCCAGGATGACCGGCGCTGGCCCACCGCCCCGGTCCTTGATCACCGGACCGGGCTTCGGCGGCGGCGCACGGCATCACCTTGCCGCGACGCAGGGCCGAGCATCTAGCGGCTAACCCACGGGAGGTTCTCCTGATGGCTATGACACAGACATCCGTCCCCGGCGCCGACACGCTCGCGTCCGGGGACGGGCCCTCGTTCCGGCGGATCCTCGTCCCGATCCGCCACGCCAGCGAGGCGGCCGAGACGCTTGCCGTCGCGGCGCGCATGTGCTCCCTGACCAACGGCATGCTGCGCCTTCTCCACGTGCGGATCTTTGACCCGCCCGTGCGGGGAAATGGCCGGTTCTACCCGGAGACCAGGAGTGAAGCGGCGGCCATTCCCGACGACGCGCTGCCGATCGTCTGGGCTCACGGCTTGCGGGCCTCGACGGCCGTCGTGGACGCGCAGCGCGGGGAAATCGCGGCGGCCATCGCCCAGCAGGCGTCGGCCTGGCACGCCGACATGATCGTCATGACCCGGCGGCCCAGCCCGACCATCTGCCGCCTTCTGCTCGGCAGCGTGCCTGACCAGGTAATGCGCAAGTCGAACTGTCCGGTGCTTGCCGTTCACCCGGGCTCAAGGTGACCAGAAATGCCGTCCGCTGACCACGTCGAGGCCGACGCTCCCGGCCCGCCGGGGACGGCCGCCGCGGCCACGGCCGCCGCCAGTTCCGGCGAGGTTAACGGCGCGGTTGGCGGAGCCGACCACTTCCGCATCCATCTCGGCGTCGCAGCCGGGGCCGGCAAGACCATCGCAATGCTGGACGACGGGCAGAGCCGGCGCGCACGCGGCGCCGACGTGGTGATCGGCTTCGTAGAGACCCACGGCCGGCCGGTGACGGAAAGCCGGATCGGGAACCTGGAGATCGTTCCCCAGCGGATGGTCGAATACCGAGGTAACCGGTTCAGTGAGATGGACGTCGATGCCGTGCTGCGGCGGCGCCCCGAGGTCGCACTCGTCGACGAGCTGGCCCACACCAACGTGCCGGGCTCGGGGCGCCACAGTAAGCGCTGGGAGGACGTACTGGAGTTGCTCGACGGCGAAATAGACGTGGTCACGACCGTCAATATCCAGCATCTGGAGAGCATTGCGGACGTCGCCGAGGGCGTGACCGGGGTCCGGGTCCGAGAGCGAGTTCCGGACTGGGTAGTCAGGCAGGCCGATCAGATCGACCTGGTGGATGCGACTCCGGAGCAGTTGCGCCGCCGGATGCTGAACGGCAGCATCTACCCGGCCGAGCAGGTGCCGCAGGCCCTCAGTCACTTCTTCCGGGCCGACAACCTGGCCGCATTGCGGGAACTCGCGCTGCGTTTCCTGGCCGACGAAAGCGAGGGAGAGCTCCTGCGGTACTTGGCCAGGTACCGCACGCTAGCCCCATGGAAGACCGCCGAGCACATCATGGCCTGCGTCACGCCCGTGCCTGGTGCCGATACGATCGTCCGCCGCGCCGCGCGGCTGGCCGAGATAAGCCACGCTGAGCTGGACATCGTGTACATCGCAAACGGGAGCGAAGGCCGTGGCCACGATCACTGGCTGGCCGAGCTCCGGCAGGTGACCGCGGACGTGGGCGCAGCCTGGCACCACCTGCAGGCGGAAGATCCCGCGCCCGCACTCATCGAATTCGCCAGGGAAGAGCACGCGACCCAGCTCGTGCTCGGTGCCAGCGACCGGAGCGGCTTGCAGGAACTGGTCAGCGGAGGCTCGATGGTCAGGCGGATCTCTCGCCTCGCTGACCGAGCCGGAGTGGACGTCCACATCGTGGCCTCACACGAGATGATGCCGTCCTAGCCAGCGGTACCGCTAGCCCTTGATCAACCGCTAGCTTCGGCCGGTCGGCGATCGCCTCGTCCGCGACGCCAGCCCGGAGTGGCTCAGCGCGGGCGTGGAGGCCAGCCTGAACGCGCTCGGCACCGATTACATCGACGTCTACCAGGTGCACTGGCCCGACCCGGCTACGCCCATCCGCGAGACCGCGTCCGGCCTGGCAAAGCTGGTC
>JASHOL010000027.1 GCA_030041135.1 Streptosporangiaceae bacterium
GTCCCCCGCTCGCCGGCCGGGCGCCCCAAGGCGGCGCCTT
The DNA here is from genome assembly GCA_030041135.1 of Streptosporangiaceae bacterium. Lineage (GTDB taxonomy): Bacteria > Actinomycetota > Actinomycetes > Streptosporangiales > Streptosporangiaceae > JAJYUU01. The sequence goes on from JASHOL010000027.1 coordinate 41, forward strand.
CCCTCGTCCCTCGTCCCTCGATCCGGAGGCCTGGCACCACCGCGCCCCGCCAGCTCACTCACGCCTTGGTCCTCTCTCTGCGGCTGGCCGCGAAGGCTAGCCCACGCCCCGCTCGACCAGCGTGCCGACCGCCGTGCACACAAGCTCGCCTTCGAGCGTCCGGATCTCGGTGGTGGTGGTGAGCATGACGTTACGGCCAGCATCCCTGATGTCGGTGATCGTCGGCTGCGCGGTCAGCACGTCCCCGGCGGCGATCGGCCTGGTGTACTCGAATCGCTGCTCGCCGTGCACGACCATGGCGTAATTCAGCCCGAGGCCGGGATCGCCCATGGCGACGGCCGAGCTAGCCATGCTGATCACGATCGCGAAGGTCGGCGGCGCGATGACGTCCGGGTGCCCGGCCGCCTGAGCGGCCGCCTTATCCCGGTACAGCGGGTTCGGGTCGCCGATCGCCGTGGCGAACTCGGCGATCTTGACGCGGGACACCTCGTATGGTTCGGACTCGGGGAACCTGCGGCCCACGTATTCCCGGTTGATTGCCATGCCACTCCAAGCCCTCGGTAGCTGGGCCCCGGCAAGCGGCCCCGGCCAGGTCTTGCGGCTAGCGGGTCTCGCGGTGCGGCTGGTGCTTGCGGCAGAACGGGCAGTACTTGCTCAGCTCGAGCCGGTCCGGGTCATTGCGCCGGTTCTTGCGGGTGATGTAGTTGCGGTGCTTGCACTCCTGGCAAGCCAAAGTGATCTTGGGCCTGATGTCGGTCGCAGCCACGGTGGCATGCCCCTTCTCTCGACTTGAACATCGGTGCCGCCTTGAGGCGGTGCCGGGTGGAGCAAGGTAGTAGCGGAGGCCGGACTTGAACCGGCGACACAGCGATTATGAGCCGCTTGCTCTGCCTGACTGAGCTACTCCGCCGCCTGACCCGAAAGGCTCGGTCCGGATTGCGACGCATCGCCGATACGGAACCCTGCCCTAGTCCCGGGGCTGACTAAGCTTACCGGCAAATGCCCGTTCCCGCGATCGTGGCCCGCCTGGCCTGGTCGGGATGGCCAGCGCAAAGGAGGTTCTCCCCGCAGCGCCTGGCCCACCGTAGTTACGGACAGCACTCGCATGAGTACCAGCGGACTCCGGTTGCCAAGTCGTTACCGTTTCTTCAGCCGATCCAGAGGACGGCCGAGTGAAATGCCCGGCGCCGGCGACTCAGGGTCTTACGGAAACTCGAAATGCCTGCTCACCAAGTCGTTCGCCGGCCAGGCCGGCCGCCGGGCCTGGCGGCATGACCGCCCCGTTGGCGGGTACACCCGACAGCCAGAGGATCAAGATGGCCCACGAAGGCACGCGAGGGACGGTACCGTCAGTAACTGCACCGGGTGCGCTGCCATGCAGCAAACCCGTGAATGATGTCGGCGAGTCCAAGTTTGCGGCTATTGTGGACCGTCATAACTGTTAGGCCGGATCGGGAGATTACCGCTGATGTCGAGGCGCGAGAAGCCAGCAGACGTGACTTACCACGGACTGCGGGAGGCACCAGATACCGCGCGGATCACCGGCGCAGCGTTCTCGGCCTTCCAGGCGACCTACCCCGACCTCAAGTTGCAGCCGCTGGTCGTCGTGATCGCGGCGTTCAACGAGGCCGCTAACATCGGAGCGGTGCTGGACGAGGTGCCCGAGCAGATCTCGGACGTCCCGGTATCCCTGCTGGTCATCGATGACGGCAGCACGGACAACACGACTGAGGTGGCGCAGCGGCACGGCGCCTTGGCCTGCACGCTGTCGGCCAACCGGGGTCACGGGGTCGCGCTTCGGCTCGGCTACCGTATCGCTCGTGAAAGCGGCGCGCGTTACATCGCCACGCTGGACGGAGACGGCCAGTGGGACCCGGCCGACCTGCCCGACATGGTCGAGATCGTCGAGGCTGACAAGGCGGACTTCGTCATCGGCTCGCGCGAGCTCGGCAAGACCGAGAACACCGATGCGTTCAGAAACCTCGGGGTCAAGTTCTTCGCCCGGACGATCAGCGCGCTGACCAAGTGCAGGATCACCGACACTTCCAGCGGGCTGCGCCTGATGCGAGCCGAACTCACCGGCACCGTCACTCAGACCCAGCCCCAGTACCAGACCTCCGAATTGCTGATCGGTGCGCTGCTGCAGGGTTACCGGGTCGCCGAGGTGCCCACGGTCATGCGCCAGCGCATGTCGGGTGAGAGCAAGAAGGGCCGCAACCTGGCCTACGGGCTTCGCTATGCCCGCGTCATCACCAAGACGTACCTGCGCGAACGGCGTGCGTCCGGGCAGACGCAGGCCACGATCCTGCAGCAGCATCCGGGCGCCGACACCGCGGCGCGCTAGCCGTCACCGCCCGACTCCCCGAACGAGCCCGGCCTGGCGCCCTGAACCGCCACGCCTCACCCCAACGGCCGCCGAGGGCCAGCTGGCCGACTGCCCCCGGCTCGCCTGGGCCGCCGAGGCTGCCCTGGCCCCAGAACCCCGCCCACGATGGTGTCGCTCACCGACCGTCCCTGGCATCCGCGAGTACCCGGCGTGAGCGGAGCAAAGCCGACCCCCAGACCATGATCCGGTAGGTTTTGTCACGCCTGCGGTGACAAAACCTACCGGATCATGAACGGCTCCCGACAGGTCAGGCGATCACTCGCCGCCGGGCGTAACCCCCCGGTCGACCCCTCGTTCCCCCAGAACGCCGCCTCTTCCCGCTCGGGCGCTTTGCAAATTATCTATCGTGCTACGAAATAAACTATAAAATAACCAACTCAGAAATGCAGAAGCAAGTGATATGCTATATCTCCTAGCTGAGTGCAGCTTTGGGGCGGCAGGTCGATGCGCGGACACTTGCTAGCCGCGGAAAGCCCGTCCTGGCGGGCGATGCGGTCTGTTTCTCCGGAAAGCTTCGCCCTGGTCATGGCCACGGGAATTGTCGCTGCGGCCGTGCGAGAGATCGGGCTGAAAACCGTGGGCGGGGTCATGCTGGGGATCGCCGCGGCCGCTTTCGTCATCATCTCGGGCGCCTTTTGCTTTCGCGCCGCCCTTGCACCGGCCGCCGTTCGAGCCGACTTGACCGCGCCGAGCCGCGCATTCACGTCGTTTGCCTCGGTCGCGGCGTGCGCGATCGTCGGAAGCGGGCTTTCTGATACCGGGCATCGGGTTGCGGCCGAGGTGTTGGCGTGGACAGGACTGGCGGCCTGGCTGACCCTGACGGGCGCGGTCCCAGCCCGCCTCGCACTCGGTCGCCAGGCCAGGCCGAGGCTCGATGACGTAAACGGCACCTGGTACCTGTGGGCAGTCTCCACGCAGTCATTGTCGATCTCCGCCAGTTTCCTGCGCAGCGACGCGGAAGTCCCGGCCCGGATAGCGCAGATGTCTGCCGTCGCGCTGTGGTCGGCGGGCGTCGTTCTCTACCTGGCCATAAGCTTCCTCGTGGCGCTCCGACTGCATGCGGCCGGCCTCGGCCCGGCCGGCCTGCGGGCACCGTACTGGGTCGCCATGGGGGCCGCGTCGATCGGCGTGCTGGCGGCGGCCCAGATCCTGGGCGGTCCCGGCATGGCGGCCGGCGGCGGAGGCCGTACGGTCGTCGTGAGCGTGGCAGTGACGCTGTGGCTGCTGGCGAGCGGCCTCATGCCGGTCCTGGCGGCGATCACGGCCGCGCTCAGCCTGCGCTGGCCGCCGCGCCTGCGCTACTGGCCGGGCGCGTGGACGATGGTCTTCCCGCTCGGCATGTACGCGGTAGCGAGCGCACAAATCGCGATGCACGCAGACCTGCCGCTTGCTCGCCGGATTGGCCTAGACGAGGCGTGGGCGGCCGCGGTCGCCTGGGCGCTGACGTTCGCTCTCATGGTTGTCGCCGCACGCCCGCCCAGGCACCGATCACGTCCCGCCGCGCGCCCCTGGCCCCGCCGCCGACCGCGGGAACGAGGTCGTGGCCGCCGGCAAGCCTGCCGCCGGACTCGGGGCGCTACGGCTCGCGCAGGCTGCCGATGCCGAGCGACCCCGACCTCGGCCCGCCGCCGAGCACCTTCTCAGCCCGGCGGACATACTCGTCAGGGTCCTTGTCCACCGGCCTGACCCCGGCGTAGTGCCGCGCTTCGAACGCCGCGAACTCCACTGCGAGGTCATGCCGGGCCTGCAAGCTCACCTCGCGGCGGAAGTCGGTGAGGCCCTCGCGCTCCTCCTCCGCCATGTGATCGCCGTTGGCCACGTTCACGGCGGCGACGGCGTCGAACCAGGCAAGCGTCCCAGCCGCGTGGCCGGCGACTGCCGCGATCGTGTCGCGGATGTCGTTGTGGTCGTGGATTGCGTCGAGGGTCTCCGCCTCGGACGTGCCAATCCGCCCCACCCGCTGGCCGGCCCGCAGCAGTTCCGGGTAGAAGATCTCTTCCTCCGCCGCGGCGTGCACCTCGAGAAAGGCAGCGAGCCGCTCCCACACCACGCTCAGCGTGGCCGTGTCGGCCGCATCGATCTGCTCCAGGATCGCGAAAAGCCGCCGCTGCTCATGATGGTCGTCCAAGATCAGCTGAGTGATGTCCACAGGCTGCTCCTCAGCACTCGATGACGTTCACGGCCAGCCCGCCCCGCGCCGTCTCCTTGTACTTGATCTTCATGTCCGCGCCGGTTTCGCGCATGGTCTTAATCGCCTTGTCCAGCGACACTTTGTGCTGGCCGTCACCGCGGACCGCCATCCGGGCGGCGGTGACGGCCTTCACCGCGCCGATCGCGTTCCGCTCGATGCACGGGATCTGCACCAGCCCGCCAACCGGGTCGCAGGTCAGCCCGAGGTTGTGCTCGACGCCGATCTCGGCCGCGTTCTCCACCTGCTCAGGCGTGCCGCCGAGCACCTCCGCCAGCCCGGCCGCGGCCATCGAGCAGGCCGACCCCACCTCGCCCTGGCACCCGACCTCGGCCCCGGAGATCGACGCGTTCTCCTTGAACAGGGCGCCGATCGCACCCGCGGTCAGCAGGAACCTGACCACCCCGGCGTCGTTCGCGCCCGGCACGAACCGCGCGTAGTAGTGGAGCGCCGCCGGGATGATCCCCGCGGCCCCGTTGGTGGGCGCGGTGACCACCCGGCCGCCGGCCGCGTTCTCCTCGTTCACCGCCAGCGCATAGAGCGTGACCCACTCCATCGCGTAGAGCGGGTCGGCGGTGTCCCCGGTCCGCTCCAGCGTCTCGCGGAGTGCCCTCGCGCGCCTTCGTACCTTGAGGCCCCCCGGCAGCACGCCCTCGGCCTCGCAGCCCCGCCGCACGCACTCCTGCATGACCGACCAGATCCGCAGCAAACCGGCGTCGACCTCGGCCTTGTCCCGCCGGACAAGCTCGTTGGCGAGCATGATGTCGCTCATCGGCAGGCCGGTGCTGCCCGTGTGGCTGAGCAGTTCCGCGCCGCTGGCGAACGGATAAGGAACCGCGGTGGGATCGGCGATCAGCGCCGGCCGGCCGGCCTCGTCCTCGCCAAGCACGAAGCCGCCGCCCACCGAGTAGTAGGTCCGGGCGCTGACCTCGGC
>JASHOL010000028.1 GCA_030041135.1 Streptosporangiaceae bacterium
CCCCGGCCCCTGCGTCGGCCCGGCCGCCGGAACCCGCCCCGCCCCGGCCCCTGCGTCGGCCCGGCCGCCGGAACCCGCCCCGCCCCGCTCCCGCCGCCGGACAAGTCGTATATATACGGCAGGCGACCGGGCCGAGCCTGTTTGCTGAAGACTTGGGGTACTCCTGGTACCCCAGGTTTACATGGAACTCGGGCGTCACCGTGAACGGCCGGTTTTGTCGGACTCCCCCGGGACACGATGAGGTCCATGTCAGGGGAGTTGCCCCCGTCACTGCGGGACGTGGTGGACTTTCAGCGAGGCATCCTCCCGACTTGGCTCAATTAGTGCGCGCGAGTGCCGCCGTTCTCTACCTGTACTCGCTTGGTCGCGAGGTCGATGGTGACCCGGCAGGCCCGGTGGTCGTCGTCAGTCGCGCCGAGAAAGTCGCCATCCGTCCCGTAGAAGTCGAACCAGACGCGCTGCGCATTCGCTGGCGGGCGGGAGAAGTAGCCAATCTCGCCCTCGCTGAACTCTCCGCCGCTGGTGGCGTAGGCGCCGACATAGTCGAGATTATCGGGGGCGACGTCGGCCCCATAGTGGACAGAGAACCAGACACCCGAGTCCCCGCCCATGGACTCTGTCAGGCCCGGCGTCCAGGCGTAGTACAGCCACAGTCGCTCGCGGTCCAGGCACACGCCACGAACGATGAATCGGTGCCCGGGAGCAAGCTCGCCGATGTCCGCCCCGACCGCGTAGTCGGTGCAGCCAGTGGTAGCGAGGTCATGGCCTGGCCACGGCATATTCACCATCTCGCCATCACCTCACCCGAGCAGGTCGCGTCGTGGCTGACCTCCGATCGCCTCGACGACCGTCTTCACCGTCCATGCTTGCAAGGACGTCTACTCTACGACTCGGCTTTCGTGCGCTAATTTGCTTGCCGCTGGCCGCGAAAGTCCAGGTCAGCGCGCTGGATCAGCCAAAGGCCCGTGATCACGAGCCACGTCAGGTTTACATGGAACTCGGGCGTCGCCGTGAACGGCCGGTTTTGTCGGACTCCCGGGACACGATGAGGTCCATGTCAGGGGAGTTGCCCCCGTCGCTGCGGGACGTGGTGGGCTTTCAGCGAGGCATCCTCACCGCTGCCCAGGCGACCGGAGCTGGCCTCAGCAAAGAGTTGCTCAAGTCTCGGGTGAGGCACGGCCGGTGGCAGCGTCTCTACCGCGGCGTCTATGCGACGTTCTCGGGGGAACCGGGCCGCGAGGCGGTACTGTGGGCGGCCGTGCTGTCCGCCGGGCCGGACGCGATGCTGGGCTTCAGGTCGGCCGCCGAGGTCGACGGTCTCACCGATGAGGTCAGCCAGCTCATTCACGTCATGGTTCCGGCCGAGCGGCGCGTGCGAGCCGCCACCGGGATCGTGGTCCACTACTCGAGCCGGGCCCGGCAGGCGCGGCACCCGAGCTTCACGCCGCCCCGCACCAGGGTCGAAGAGACAATCCTCGACCTGGTCGGGACGGCATCAACGGTGGATGAAGCCGTCGGCATAGTGACCCGAGGGCTCGGCCGCCGGCTGACGACGGCTGGCAAGTTACGGGCGGCCATGCGCCAGCGGTCCCACCTGCGCTGGCGCCGGGAGCTGACCGAGCTGCTGTCGGAGGACATGGAAGGCGTGCTCTCGGTCCTCGAATACCGGTATCACCGGGACGTCGAGAAGCCACACGGGCTGCCACGGGGAAACCGGCAGGAGCCTGGTCAGCAGGATGGCCACCGGGTGTATCGGGATGTGGAGTACAAGCCCTTCCGCCTCGTCAGCGAGCTGGACGGCCGGATTGCCCACCCGGCGCAGGCGCGGTGGGCGGACATCGGCAGGGACAACGCCGCTGTCCTGGCCGGGCTCACCACCATGCGTTTCAGTTGGCTGGACCTCACCACCCGTCCGTGTGAGGTGGCAGCCAAGGTCGCGACGGTTCTCCGCCAGCGCGGTTACACGGCGTTCCGGCCTTGCTCCGCCGACTGCCCGGTCTCGCGGGTTGCGGTGCCGCCGAAGTCGGCCTAGCGCGGGCAGTCTCGCCAGACTCGCCCCGCCCGCGGGTCCTCCTGTTCTCGTCGAGCGAACGCAACCTCCGTAACCGGACGGCGCCGCCAAAACCAGTCAGGGGGTTCCCTCGCGTAGGCTGCATGCATGGCAACCGACCCGGGAGCTGAGATGTCCGAGCTCAGGTCGACGCTCGCCAGCGTGGAAGCTGTCCTCGACCCGGAAGGCATGCGCGAGGAAGCCGACGGGCTGCGCGAGCGTTCCGCCGACCCTTCGCTCTGGGAGGACCAAGAGCAGGCGCAGCAGGTCACTCGCCGGCTCTCGTACCTGGACGGGGAGCTAGCGCGGCTGGAGGCGCTGCACCAGCGCCTGGACGACACGGCCGTAATGTTCGAACTAGCAGCCGATGAGCACGACCAGACCGCGCGGGACGAGGCCGAGCAGGACCTGGCCAAGCTCCGCAAGGAGATCGACCAGCTCGAGATCAGGACCCTGCTGAACGGCGAGTACGACTCCCGCGAGGCCCTGATCAGTATCAATGCCGGGGCGGGCGGGGCCGACGCCGCAGACTGGACCGAGGGCCTGCAGCGGATCTACCTCCGCTGGGCCGAGCGGCACGGCTACCCGACCGAGGTCTACGACACCTCGTACGCCGAAGAGGCCGGGATCAAGTCGACCACGTTCGCGATCAAGTCGCCGTATGCCTACGGCACGCTTCGCGGGGAGCACGGGACGCACCGGATGGTGCGCATCTCCAAATACGACAACCAGGGCCGCCGCCAGACCTCGTTCGCGATGGTCGACGTGCTGCCGGTTGTCCAGCAGGTCGACCACATCGAGATCCCCGAGGACGAGATGCGGATCGACGTGTTCAGGTCCAGCGGCCCTGGCGGCCAGGGCGTGAACACCACGGACTCCGCAGTCAGGATCACCCACCTGCCGACCGGCATCGTGGTGTCCTGCCAGAACGAGCGCAGCCAGATCCAGAACCGGGCCAGCGCTCTCGCGGTCCTGCAGGCCAAGCTCCTGGAACGCAAGCGCGAGGAGCAGGCGGCGAAGCTGAACGAGCTCCGGGGCGACGGCGGCCGAAGCTGGGGCACCCAGATACGGAACTACGTTCTCCACCCGTACCAGAACATAAAGGACGTCCGCACCGGGTACGAGACCGGCAACACCGGCGCGGTGATGGACGGCGAGATCGATGACTTCATCGAGGCCGAGATCCGCTGGCTCCGCACCCAAGGCCTTTAATACCGGAACGAGGCGTGTCCGGGTGACTCCGGGCAGCAAGCCCGTCAGGTCTGTGTGCTGGTGTGACTACACACCGTGAGG
>JASHOL010000302.1 GCA_030041135.1 Streptosporangiaceae bacterium
GGACCGGCAGCGCCCGGTGGCCGGCGTCGGCGAGGATCACGAGCACGTGGAGGACATCCATCCCGCCGTCTGGTGTCCGTCCGGGCCAGGGGTCGGCGTGCGCGATGCGAACAGCGGTCATGGGGATTCTCCGGGAGACGGCGGGGATGAGGTCAGGGCGGTGCGCGGTGATGTACGCGCGCAGCCGGCGGCGGGCCTTGTGCAGGCTGGCCTTGGCGGCGCCGGGCGTGGCGGCGACCTGCCCGGCGGGCTGGTCGGCGTAGTAGAACAAGGTGACGGCCTGCCGCTGGCCGGGGGGCAGGCCGGCGACCGCCTGGCTGAGCACGTCGGCGCGGTCGAGGTCCTCAGCCGACGGCAGGCTGCCGGCCGATGCCGGGTGCAGGCTCTCGGGCCAGTCGCCGAGCAAGGTGAGCGGTGCGCGCCGCGACTGGGCGCGGCAGACGTTGCCGAGTATCCCGGCCAGCCAGCCGGCGAACCGGTCAGGGTCGCGCAGCCGGTCCAGTCCTATGAAGGCCTGCAGGAAGGCGTCCTGCACCGCGTCGTCGACGTCGTCCGGCTGCGCGCACAGCCGCGCGGCACGGGCGCGGGCCATCGGGAGGTACCGTTCGACGAGCAGCCGGAACGCCGCCGGATCACCGTCGCGGGCCAGCCGGACCAGGTCGCCGTCCTGGATATCCATCCTCCGCCTTACTTCTCTGCCGCTGGCCATGCCGGGGTGAGTTCCGCGTTGCGCAACTCGACGCGGCCGCGGCCGGTCAGCGAGATGCCGAACCGGATGATGCCCGCGTTGCCAGGGACATCCGTCGTAACTTCATGCCAGGTCCAGTCGCTGCTTCCCGTGCCGGTGAGGCTGCCGCCGCTATCGAGCAGGTGGGCGTCGGGAGGAGTGGCAGGGCGGCCCGCGGCCACATGCAGCCCGGCGTAGCCCGCAAGATCGGTGGCGCGCAACTGCCCGCGGAAGGTGACCGTGCGGTCCCGGTAGTCGTCGGCGTAGATCGTCTGCACGAGCACGGCGAAACCTGAGGGTTCGGGAACCGCGGCAGCCAGGACCGCGGTCCGGTCTGCGGCGGCGCAGGAGTAGTCCCGCCAGTGCGGCTCGTCCGCGGCGAGGAAGCTGCCAGCAAGCTCCCACCAGTCCAGGCCGTCAGCGAACGCCATGTTCCGCGGCTCGAAACGCCGCCGCCGCGCAGGCCAGCCTTGCGGCCCGGCGGCCTGAGGCAGAAACGGCGCCACGACGTCCTCGCCCTGGACCGGCACCGCGAGCCGGTCCATCACCTCATCGGCCACCCGCACCGGCGCCCCGGCCGCCGCGGCCAGTGCCAGGCCGTACTCGGTGCTCACGATGACATGCCGGTTTCCCGCAGCCGTGGCCAGCCCGACTCGCGCCGCGACCGTGTCCGAGGACAGCTCGGGGACATCCTCGCTCCTCGGCTGGATGTCCACGGCTGTCACGCCCACCCCGGCCGCGTGCAGCAGCCGAGCCGCCGTATCCTCCAGGCCGCCGGCCATCGCGGTGTCTTCGGCAGGCCGATCAAGCCGATGCCACAGGGACTTGGGATCGGAAACCCGCAGCCAGAGCGGCGCTGCCCGGTGCCCGGTGTCGTCGGAGAGCACGATCAGATGCTCGGATTGGACGCCGCGCTGCGGCATCGGTCCACGGCGGAAGTGAGGCGCAGTAACAGCGCGCACAGTCGTCACGACAGTCCTCCGGAGGGCAGCACGACGGCGACTCGGGCCCTACCCGTTAGTGTCCGCCGGCCCGCCACGGGTTACCCGCCCCGCTCACCGACCGGGGAGCAGGCGTTGCGGAGCAGACTCCAGCGGCCGTTATTTGAATAGCTGGTTCCCTGGCCGGCGCGCTACATTCGCGGGCGTGACTGCGGCAGCCGGCGACTGGCAGAGCTGGAGCTGGGACGAGACCCTATTCGCCGGAGCCGCCGAATACTACGAGCAGGGCCGGTTGCCCTACGCTCCCGGGCTAGCTGATGTCATAGCCCGCAGCCTGAACCTGGATGGTGAGGGAAGGCTGCTGGATGTCGGCTGCGGGCCGGGCACAGTGGCTCTGCGGCTGGCGTCCCTGTTCGAAGCGGTCGTGGGCTTGGACCCTGATGCGGAAATGCTCGCCCATGCGTCCCTCGCAGCGGTCCGGCTTGGCATAGGCAATGCTTCCTGGGTATGCGAGCGCGCCGAGGCACTGCCTGCCGGCCTCGGCAGCTTCCGGGTCATGACCTTCGCCGCGTCATTCCACTGGATGGACCGACCCCGGGTTGCATCGGCGGTCGCGACGATGCTCGACCCCGGTGGGGCGGTGGTGCAGGTAGATGCGCCGAGCTACCGGCCCGACGAAGTGGCCGCGGAGACCAGGCGGGGATCGCTTCCGTTTCCGCCGCCGCCTGACGAAGCTCTTGACTAGCTGCGGCGCGACTATCTAGGGACCGACAGACGGGCCGGGCAGGGCATCCGCAATACCTCCCCTAGCGGTGAGGACCAAGTGTTCCAGCAGGCCGGTTTCCTGCCTGCCGAGACGGTGACTGTTCCCGATCAGCGGGCAGTCGAACGAACCGCCGATGAAGTCGTGGCCCTGGTGTTCTCGATCTCCTCGACCGCGCCGCACCTGTTCGGCGACCGCCGCTCGGACTACGAGACAGACGTGCGGCGGGTCCTCGCGAGCGCCTCTCCTTCTGGGCGGTTCTCTGTCCGCCTTCCCGACAACATCGTGCGAATCTGGCGGCTGCCAGCTCAGTTGCCCTGACCGCCCCGATCAGCGCTAGCAGCCGCGGGCTCCCGCCACTGGTCACCGGAGGGGGCGCTCTCCGAGCGGGGGGTGCGCAGCAGCAACAACTGCTGGCCGATTCGCTTCTGGTCGATACCCATCTGGGCCAGCACCTCGGTAGCGATGGCCCCAGGCTCCCGGATCATGGCCAGCAATATGTGCTCGGTGCCGATTCGGTTGTCTCCAAGCCGGAGGGCTTCCCGCAGAGACAGGTCAAGCACACTCTTGGCGTGGCGCGTGTACTTCATGGACCGGCCAGGGGAATCCACCTCTTCCAGGCTTGTCCTCTGCTGGACTTCTGTTAGGACAGTCTCTCGGCTGACTCCCAACGAGTGGAGCGCCCTGGCCGCAGCGGCATCTTCCTCGTGGATGAGGGCCAGCAGGATGTGCCCGGTGTCAACGCGGTCACGGTTGAGCCCTCGGGCTTCGTCTTGCGCGTGGGCCGCGACGCGCCTTGCCTGGTCTGTGAGCCGTTGGCGCATGCCCCTCCTCCGCCCGTGCAGCCATGGCCTGGCTGCCGCCCGGTAAATATCATGGTCAGCCCAGACGGGCAAGAGCGGGTACGTCCAGCGCGCCTAGAATCGCTGTTAGCAGACCGGAGGCGCGATGAGTGCTGAGCCCCTATGCCGTACCCGGCTTTCATGCCACTCAGCGGGAGCCAGGGCATGCGTCTGACAATTCTGGCGTTGCCAGGCTGCCCGAACGTAGCCGCCCTCGACGACCGGCTCGCCACGGTATTGAACGGCCGGGCCGAGATGTCGCTGTCGCACCAGGTGATCGTCGATGAACGCGAAGCAGCAAGATGGGGCATGCGCGGGTCGCCGACGTTGCTGATCGACGGGACCGATCCATTTGCCGAGGCGGGACAAGAGCCTGGCCTGTCCTGCCGCCGGTACCGCGATGACGACGGCCAGCTGTCGGGGGCGCCGTCGGTCAGCCAGCTCCGGCAAGCGATCGAGCAGGCCCTGGCGGTGCCTGCCAGTCCGAATGACCGGGGCTGGCCGGACGAGCTCGGACGCGGCGGCGCAGGACGTGTTGCGCCCGCCGAACGCGGCTTGCGGGCAGTACACCAGGCCGTGCTCCGGTCGTTTGTCAGTACCGGTGCTCCGCCCGGCCTAGCCGGCCTGGCTCAGCACGCTATGCCGTTTGACGTGGCACAGGTGCTGGCCGAACTCGCAGACGGCGACTTCGTGGTTCTCGATGATGCCGGAAAGATCGCGGCGGCTTACCCGTTCTCCGCCCGGCCAACCACCCACCGAGTGCGGCTGCCGGGCGGCGCGACTGTGTTCGCCATGTGCGCGATCGACGCGCTGGGCATGTCGGCGATGATCGGCGTTCCTGTCGAGATCGAGTCAGCCGATCCGTCCACCGGACAGGCGGTTACTGTGCACGTCGATGGGTTCAGGAGCACCTGGGATCCGGCCACGGCCGTTGTGTTCGTCGGCCACGCGGGCGGCCACTGCCGCGCGCCGTCTGCCTCACTCTGCTGCGGGTACATGAACTTCTTCGCCACGCGCATGGCGGCGCGGACATGGGCGGCCGCCCACTCCGACATCAGCGGAGGGATCCTGGACCAGGATCGAGCCCTGAGAATGGGGATCGGCATCTTCGGCCAGCTACTCAGCTAACTCAGCCTCAGGCCTCTCGTCCGCTGGAAGGCCTACCTTGATCGCCAGGATGGCCCATCAGGCGCCGGAGCTGGGGCTAAATGCGCAGTCGCGGCCAAGCCACAGCAGCGAGCCGAGGGAACTCTACAGCCGGTCACGCGCAGCGGCGAGCGGGACCACGCCGTAATAAGGACCGGCGCGCCGCCGTCGCCGACACTGGTGACGAACTCGCGGTACTCGGCTGACGGACGCGTCCCGATCGAAGAGGTCACCAACGGCGGCCGTCCCCACCGGCTCGGCTCGTGGGCTGGCAATACCGCGCGGCGAGTGAAAAGGTCAATGGAATGGCATATCGGCGGTGCGGTAGCCTTTTGGCATATGTGCGTTGCGGGCCTGGGGGTGCGCTCGCGCCGTGGTGACAACTCGCCAGGGGGTCGGCACTGAGCGTTGAAATGGCGGCTCCGGGAGCGACGATGAGCACAGTTCAGCCGGGCAGCAGCGAGCCGCCTGGCGAGTCCCTGGGGCCCACCGCCTTGCGCATAATGCTGGGGAACCAGCTGCACCGCCTTCGCGAGGCGGCAGGCGTCACGCCCGACCAAGCGGGATACGAGATCCGAGCCTCCCGGTCCAAGATCAGCCGGATGGAAAACGGGCGGGTGGGGTTTAAGGAGCGGGACGTGGCCGACCTGCTCACCCTCTATGGGCTGACCGACGAGCAGGTACGGGCCGGAGTGCTTTCGCTTGCCCGGCAGGCCAATGTCCCTGGCTGGTGGTCGAAGTATGGCGATGTCCTGGCCGACTGGTTCGAGACGTACCTGGGCCTGGAGGGGGCCACCTCGCTGATCCGCACGTTCGAGTTGCAGTTCGTGCACGGCCTATTGCAGACCGAGGCTTACGCCCGCGCAGTCACTCTGCTTGGCCATAAAGGCGCGTCAGCGGACGAGATCGACCGGCGGGTGAGCCTCCGGCTCAAACGCCAGGACCTGCTGGTCGCGGCGGAGCCGCCCAGGGTGTGGTCGGTCGTTGATGAGGCGGCGCTGCGGCGGCCCGTGGGTGGGCGGGCGGTGATGCGCGCACAGCTGAACTGCCTCATCGAGGTAACCGCGCTGCCGAATGTCATCATTCAGGTCGTGCCATTCGCCCGTGGCGGACACGCCGCCGCGGGCGGCTCGTTCAGTGTGCTGCGTTTCGCCGACCCTGAGCTCCTGGACGTCGTGTACATCGAGCAGCTCACCAGTGCCCTGTACCTGGACGACCGTGACGACGTAGACCATTACATGGAGGTCATGAACCGTCTCAGCGCCGAGGCTCTGACCCCGGCCGAAACCACCGACTTTCTCGCTGAGATCACCAGGGAGATCTAGCGTCAGACCCGCAACAGCCTCCTGAGTAGCACCCATGATCTGTCCGCTGGCTAGAAAGGACTCCAGTGACGAGCAAAGGCACACCGGCAACCGGTGAACGGGCGGATGATTCTGCCTCCAGCCAGGATGAGCACCCGACGTTCGACACCAGTGTTGCGCACGTTGCCCGTGTATATAACTACTGGCTGGGCGGCAAGGACAACTACGCTGCCGACCGGGAGGCCGGCGATCAGGCAATCCAGGCCTATCCCGACATAGTCTTCTCGGTCCGGGCCAACCGCGCCTTCCTCGCCCGCACGGTGCGCTATCTGGCGAGGGAGAAGGGGATTCGTCAGTTCCTCGACATCGGTACCGGGATCCCGACCGCTGACAACACCCACGAGGTCGCCCAGTCAGTGGCACCGGACTGCAGGATCGTGTACGTGGACAACGACCCGGTCGTGCTCAGCCACGCCCGGGCGCTGCTGACCAGCCGGCCCGAAGGCGCCACTGACTACATCGACGCGGACCTGCGTGATACCCAGAAGATCCTGGCGCAAGCCGCACGGACACTCGACTTCTCCCGTCCCGTAGCGGTAATGCTCATCGCGATCATGCACGCCATCACGGACGACGAAGACCCGTACGCGATCGTCGCCACGCTGATGGAGGCCGTGCCGCCGGGAAGCTACCTGGCGCTATCGCACGTGGCGTCCGACATCGTCCCGGCGCAGGCGGCTGACATGATAAGACGCCTCAACTTGCTCATGTACGAGAAGACCACTCCGCGTCGCCAGCCTGACGTCGAGCGTTTCTTCGACGGCCTGGACATCGTCGAGCCCGGCGTGGTGCGGGTGCAGCATTGGCGGCCCGATGCCGAGACCGAGGCCGCGACGCCTTCAAACATGTGGGGCGGTGTAGGGCGCAAGGGCTGAGGAAGACGCGCCAAGCGGCTCACACGCTCCACAGGGCCTCGGTGGGGGACAAACGGGCAGCGCGGACGGCGGGCAGCAGGCCGGCGACGGCGCCGATGAGGATGGCGGCAGCCAGGCCGCCGGCCCAGCCGCCAGCCGGAACGACGGCGGCCCAGCCTTTGCAGTGGGCGTAGATGGCGGTAGCAGCGGCGCCGCTGACGATCCCGGCCAGGCCACCGAGCAGTGACAGCGTGATGGCCTCGGCCAGGAACTGCGCGCGGATGTGAGCCCGAGTAGCGCCGAGGGCACGGCGCAGCCCGATCTCCTGGCGGCGTTCCAGCACGGATATGACCATGATGTTGGCTACGCCGATGGCGCCGACCAGCAGTGCCACGCCGCCCAGGCCCAGAAACAGGGTGTTGAACGCGCTCTTGGCGTCGGCTTGGGCGACCAGGGCGCTCGACGGCTGCGACAGGTCAACGCTGCTGGGATCTTCGGGGCTGGCCTGGCTGGCTAGCAGCCCGTAGACGGCGCCGACGCGGTTGCCGGTGGCTTTGACGTAGATAGTCGTGGGGTGGCCGTCAAAACTGAGGTACCGCTCAGCGAATGGAAAGCCGACTAGCACGGAGGAGTCGACGTCGGGGGCCAGCACGTCGGTGTTGAGGATCCCGGCCACATACAGCCACAGGCCGCCGTTGCCGTTGGCGCCGGTGCCGGTAACCCAGATCCGCTCCCCGAGGAAGATCCTGTCGATGCCTAGCAACTCCGCCGCAGCGGCGCCCAGAACGGCGACCGGCTCGCGTTCGGTGGCAGCGTTGAGGAACTGCCCTTGGGCCAGACTGGTTCCCGAGGCAGACGGCAGCCCCAGCGTGGCGGCGTCCACGGTCAGTGTGTTGCTGTTCACCGACGGGATCAGCGGCGAGCGGTACACGTTCGCGTCGGTCGTGCCAGTGGCCTGGACCTGGTAGACACCGGGCAGCCGGCTGATCATCGCGGGTGCGGCGGTGGGCAACTCGGCGGCGCCGGTCAGGCCCTGCCCGGCCTGGACGGTGAGCAGGTTGGTGCCCAGTGCGGCGATCTCGGCGTTCAGCCCGGCCGCCGACGAGGATGACAGGCCGAGCACGGCCACGATCGCGGCGACCCCGATCGAGATGCCCAGGGCCGACAGCCCGGCCCGCAGCTTGCGGGTGCGCAGGCCCTCGGTGGCCAGCCGGGCCAGGTCGGCCATCCGCAGCCGGCCCACCGCCGGCCCCGACCTGCCGGCCAAGCGCGCCCCGGAGATGGTTACGGTCATCGAAGTCCTCCTTCTGGCCGGCCGCTCCCGCCGGCCAGCGGTGCCCTGGCCGCATCCGGCCCCAGGGTGACCGCCTGCGCTGCGGTGTCGGAGATGATCCGGCCGTCCAGCATCCGCACCTGGCGGCGCGTCTGGGCAGCGACCTGCTCGTCGTGAGTGACGACGACGATCGTGGTCCCGGCCTGGTTGAGTTGATCCAGCAGCCCCAGGATGGCTGCGCCGGTGGCCTGGTCGAGGTTGCCGGTGGGCTCATCAGCGAGCACGATCGCCGGAGAGCTGGCGATCGCGCGGGCGATCGCCACCCGCTGCCGCTCCCCGCCCGACAGCTGCGCGGGCCGGGCGCCCAGCCGGTGACCCAGCCCTACCCGCTGCAACGCAGCCGCGGCCAGCTCACGCCGCCGGGCAATGTTCACCCCGCCATACAGCATCGCGTCAGCCACGTTGTCGACCACCGTCTCATGCTCGGCCACCACCCGCACGGTGCCCGAGGTCGGCCGGTCCAGGGTTCCGGCCAAGTGCAGGAGGGTGGTCTTGCCCGACCCCGACGGCCCCAGCACCGCAACCAGTTCCCTCGCCGCCACCCGCAGGCTCACTTCGCGCAGCGCAGGCACGGCGGCCGGCCCGGGTAGACCTTGCTGACCTGCTGCAGTTGCAGCACCACACCGCATGCGCCGGACGCAGCCCAGGATGCCGCCCCGGCGGAAGGGATCTTTGCGACGCTCATGCTCCTGGCACCACCACGCGCTGGCCCGGGGTGAGGTTCCCGGTGACCTGCACCATGCCTGCCGCGTCGTCGAACAGGCCAGGGGTCACCCTGACCAGGTGATGGCCGTGCGCGCCGAGGACGACGACGAGATGCTGATCCGGGAAATCACCCCTCCGGTCACCGACCCGTCTGGCAGTGTGATCGATACCTGGTTGCCGACCGCCACCTCGGTCTGCAGCGAGGCGTCCAGGTCGACCGTCACCACCGGAGTCAGTGAGCTGCCGGTCAGCACCACCGCGCCCGGCGTGGCCGGCGCACCCGGCACGGCCCCGCTGCCCAGGCTGACCACGTGGGTCGCACCTGGCAGGAACACCGCCTGGCCCAGCGGCAGCGTCCCGGTGACTGTCACTCCCAGATGCGCCTGCAGCCGCGCCAGTGCATAGGCGGTCTCCGCGCTGAAGTAGTCCCAGCCTGACCGGGGCCCCAGCACCGCCGCGGTCGCGTAGCCGAGCGTGACCAGGTCGGTGTTCAGCTCGGTCACGTCCGCGCCGGTCATCCCGTCAGACAGCTCCCGGTAGGCGGGCACATTCCCGTAGAGGAGGATCACTGGGCTGTCGTTGACCTGGTAGGCCTGCTGGCCCTGCCGGATGGTCTGCCCGGCCGACGGCAGCGAGGTAAACGTGCTCGCGCCAGAACCCGGCGACGGTGAAGACGCCGTCGCCGATCCACCGGAACCGGACGACGAGGCGGGGACCACCACGGTGTACGACCCCGCGTCACCAAGAGTCCCGTTCTCCTGTGTTTGCGCCGTCAGCGACCCCCGCGTCACCGTGAACGTCCCGGTGTTGTACCCGCTGTTGCTCGCAGATGGCTCCGGGACGGAGAAGACCCTGCTGGCACCGGCCCCCGCCGCCGCTGTCACGAGTGCCACCACCATTGCTATCCAGCCGCGCCGGTGCCGGTACCACGTCACGGCCGCCCCGCCCGCAGCAAGCCCGTCGGCCTGCTGCGGGCCGTCCTGCGCCGGCACCTGCGCTCGCTCATGCTCGGCCCGTCCGGGCGCCCCCGGTTCGGGCACCGCAGGCCTACTTGCCTGTTCACGCTCATCGGTACTGCTCATCGCCTCATGTCACCCTTTCCTGCGGTCGGCCGGGTCCGGCCTGCCCGTTTCGACGCATCACATCTGCGGGTGACAGGCCTTCTGCGCCGACTGGAACTGAATCGAGTTGACGTCGGCGCTGGACGGAATCTGGGTGAAGGGCAATCCGTGTTGCATCACCGGATCCGGCCAGTCGGGGTACCCGTGGGCTCTCATGCATGCGGCCGCCTTTATGAACCCCTGCAGCAGTTTCGGGCTCACCGCGAGCGGGAGAAGGGTTGGCAGCAGGTGCCCGCAGGTCTTCTGCGCCGACTGGTACTGCGGGGTGCCGGTGTCGACGCCTTCGACTACCCACCCTCCTGAGAACTTCAGTGCCGGGCCCGTGGAGCCTGCGCTGCCGGCCTGGCTGTCTGGCCGGGAGTAATAGAAGTTCGGCACCCCGTGCTGCCGCATGCACTGTGCAAAGGCCACGAGCTGAGGGGAAGCCGATCCGGAGCTGGCGGCTGAGCTTGACGTGGGCGACCCGCCGCAGGCCACCGACAGCAGCGCCACCCCGCCGACTGAGGCCAGAAGGCACCATGCCCTCCGCCGCGGCCGACTGCCCGTGTAATCGCTCATCTGAGAACCAGCCCTTCGGGTAAATGAGTCGCCAGGGCGCCAGTCCCGCTGGAGTGCCGGACGAGATGTAGCGCGCAAGGCTGCTGCAATCTGCATCGCTCGACAGCCAGTCCTACGGAGGCGGTAGTAACACGAGCGCAACAGCGGCTGTTAAAACTCTGTTACCTGCGGGTGGGCATCCTGGAGGCCAGCACCTTACTGCCCGCCTTGCGTTGCCAGGTCGGCCCTTCCGCGCGGCAACACATCACCATGGGAGGACCGATGGGAACCCAGCCGGCCACCGCCCGCGCCACCCACGGCACGCCGGCACGGCCGGAGGCCAGCCAACGGGCCTCAGCGACGGCGGCTGGTCTTCCCAGGCCTAAGCGGCTCCCCAGCCACGACCGTCCGGC
The DNA here is from genome assembly GCA_030041135.1 of Streptosporangiaceae bacterium. Taxonomy (GTDB): domain Bacteria; phylum Actinomycetota; class Actinomycetes; order Streptosporangiales; family Streptosporangiaceae; genus JAJYUU01. The sequence continues at coordinate 10,747 of JASHOL010000302.1, forward strand.
GCCAGGCTGGGTCAGCAAGGCAGGCTCGCTGCGCCGCCTCGCCAGCCTCGCCGTCCGGACCGCCCGGCCACGCCCCACCGTGAGACTGCGGCTGACCGCCCTGTACGGCGCCCTGCTCCTGGCGTCTGGTGCGGCGCTACTGGCCATCGTCAACATCCTGGCCCGCGGCTGGCCCTGGCCCCCTGGCGCCAAGATCCCTGTAAACGCCACCGGGCACGCCATCGACGCGGCGATCGTGCACCAGATGGCCGCCCAGGAATCCGACCAGCGCGCGGCCGCGCTGACCCACCTGCTGACAGAGTCGGCCATCGCGCTGGGCGTCATGGCGGTCGTCTCGGTCCGACTGGGCTGGCTGGTGGCGGGACGGGTGCTGCGTCCGCTGCGCGACATGACCGCTGCGACTCAGCGGATCTCCGCCGACAACCTAGGCGAACGGCTGGCCGTAACCGGCCCAGGCGACGAGCTCAAAGACCTCGGCGACACCATCGACGGGCTGCTGCAACGGCTGGAGACGGCTTTCGGCGCGCAGCGCCGGTTCGCTGCCAACGCCTCGCATGAGCTGCGCACACCGCTGGCGATGATGCGCACCTCGCTGGACGTGGCTACCGCCAAGCCAGGTCCGATCCCCCCTGCTGTGACGCTGCTTGCGGGCAAGCTCCGTCGGGGGCTCGACCAGGCCGACCGGCTAGTGGAGAACCTGCTGCTGCTCGCCCGCGTCCAGCACGGCGCCAAGGACGGCAGGGAAACGGTTTCGCTCGGCCGCATGCTGGCCAGCGCTATCGAAGCCAACCGCGACCGGATCGCCGCCAGAGGCCTTCAGGTGCGGCAAACCGCTGCTGACCCGCGGGTCACCGGCAACCCCGCGTTGCTTGCTCAGATGATCGGCAATCTCATCGACAACGCCATCCGTCACAACATGCCGCAGGGCTGGATCCGCGCCCAGGCCACCGCTCACGGGACGACCGCACGCCTGGTAGTGGAAAACGGCGGGCGCAGCCTGGACCCGGACAAGGTCAGCGGCCTGGCGGAGCCGTTCCGGCGGCTCGGAGCCGAGCGCACAGGGTCTGTCGGCGGAACCGGCCTGGGGCTGTCGATCGTAACCGAGATCGCTTCCGCGCACGGCGGCGAACTGCGGCTGCAGGCGCGGCCGGGGGGCGGCCTGCGAGCAGTCATCGAGCTGCCCTGTGCTGTCACCAGGGTGGCGACCAGACTGCCAGCCCGGCCAGCGGAGGAAGGAGCCACCTGGTGAGGGTACTGGTGGCCGAGGACGTCGAGCTGATGGCTGACGACATTGCCGAGGGCCTGCGCGACCAGGGCATGGCCGTCGACGTCGCCTACGACGGCGTCGATGCCGCGTTCAAGCTCGACATCTACTCCTACGACGTGCTGGTGCTCGACCGGGACCTGCCTGGGATCCACGGCGACACCATCTGCCGCATGGTCACCGACAGCGGCAATCCGGTCATGGTCCTCATGCTCACCGCCGCAGGCACCCCCGCCGACCGGGTCGCCGGCCTGGGCCTGGGCGCCGACGACTACCTGCCCAAGCCCTTCCACTTCCCCGAGCTAGTGCTGCGGATCCGCTCCCTGGCCCGCCGCAAGCCCTCCGCGCAGCCCCGCATCCTGTGCGCGGCCGGAATCGATCTCGACCCGCTGCGGCGCACCGTTCACCGTCACGGGCAGCAGATCGAGGTCTCCCCCAAGGAGTTCGCGGTGCTCGAGGCACTGATGAAGGCCGCCCCGGCTCCCCTCAGCGCCGAGGACCTGCTGTACCAGGTCTGGGACGAGAATGCCGACCCGTTCACGAAGACCGTCCAGGTCACCATCGGCCGACTCCGTCGCAAGCTCGGCCACCCCGACATCATCAAGACCACCCCCAGCGTCGGCTACCGCATCGCGGGTGGTATCGCAAAGCACCTGACGTGCTGATCTTCGTTGACCTGGGATCTCTCTGCCGTCTCAGCACGACTGCCGGCATCCGCGTAGCTGACCGTTGAACGGGACCGCGAAGTCTTGGTAGGTATCCCGGCCTACCTCGCTGGGCAGATACATGTGCCTGTTCTTGCCTGACCACAGCAGGGCGAGCGCAGCCCGGTGGCGCTCGATCGCGATATGCGGCAACAGGATGAAGGCACGGCGGCACTACCAGCGAACCCGGCAGGCGCAGGATCTGTATTCCTGCCATCAGCCAGCCTGCAACCTGGTCACACCGCCTCGACGGTGCTAGCCCGCCAGCAGGACTGCCTGGCCGTTGAGCCGTCGCAGTTCCGCGACCACTCCGAGAAACTCGCCGGTCGCGAAGTCGAAGGCCAGGACATGGTCCCGGCCGGTCCAGTAGAGCCGCCCCTCGGGCGTGAGCCGCAGTCCGCGAGGCCGCGTGAAGTTCACGCCCGGGTCGGGCCTGAGTATGCGCACGAGGCTGCCCGTGGCCGGGTGATATTCGCGGATGGTGGCAATGGCCGCGGGTGAGCCGAACGGGAACTCGCTGGAGATGACCAGGTGGCCGCTGGGCGCGACCGTCAGGTCGAGCGGGCTCAGCTCGGGGTCGGTGATCAGACGCGGATTGCGGAGTTGCCCGTGGCGGTCAAAGACCGTGACCGTGTTGTCGCCCTCCCCGGCGGGACCGATCCCCGAGGACAGGTAGAGCTGGCTGTCAGTACCGAAGCCGAAACCTCTTGGAAAGGGAACGGCGTGGTCGGGCACGAGCTGCTCGCCGTCGGCGTCGAGTTGCGGGGGCAGGGCCAGGATCGTGCCGCGGCGGCGCAAAGTGAGGCAGTACCGGCCGTCGGGCGCGAAGGTGCCGCCGCCGCCGTCCAGGCCTTCTCTGCGGCCGGAGTCTAGGATCACGCTGCCGCTGGTGTCGAGGGCGAGGACACGGTCATCGCCGCTGGTGACATAGACCAGTGCGCCGGCCGGGCTCAGGCTCATGCCGCGCGGATCGGTGATGCGCGGGTCGTCGCTGAGCGGCCCGGCCGGTTTTCCGTCCGCAGTGAAAGTCAGCACGGTGCCGTATCCGTCTCCGTTCACGCCGCTGGCGCTCGTGACAAGAATCCGCCTCATGACTGCCGGCTGCCCTCCCGTGGATCGCAGCATCGTGACTGATCGAGGTGTAGCGCAAGACCGCCCGAACTGCTACTGCAGAGGTCGCACGGTGAATCCCAGCTTGGTGAGGGCCCGGACCGCCCCGGCCTCGCCGCCCTCGAAGTCACCTAGTGAGCCGCTCGTTAAGGTCGCGGCCGATGTAGTCGGGCTGGGGACCGACGGTGAGCGGGGCGCTCTGAAGGAGCCCTGCGTGAGACCAGGTGGCGAGCCCGGTTGAGTTCCAGGGTTTCTTCTCACACCACGACCAGGCCGTCGCCGGGTGCGATGCCGACCGTGAGGTGGAGCATGTCGGAGAACACGGTGGGATCGCTGGCAACGACGACGTCCGCCAGCGGTGTGTTTTTTGCAAGCCGACAGTGATCATCCGCTGGGCGGCGGCTTGGCGACGTGGTCACGGATGCCCAGCATGTCGGCAAGCGCAGGCAGGTCGTCCTGGCCGGGGGGCGCGAGATACGGAAATTCGGGCACGACAGGGTGCGGCGAGCTGGTGAGGCCGAGCGGACGGCCGGCGATCAGCGACACGGTGACTCCGAACGCGTCGTCGTGCAGGCCGCGGCCGTTTCCGCTGCCTGGCGCGAAACGCGCCGGCTGGCCGGGCCTGTACCGCAGCTGGTCGGGCAGGAACGCAGCGACAACGGCCGCGGCCTGCTCGTCCGGGTTTGCGGCTCCGCTTACCGTCGCGTCGTGCCGGGCGGTCGTGCGCAGGAGGTCGGTGTAGGCAGCGACGTCACCGTCGGGTGACGCGGCATTGAGTGCCTCGGTGGCCGGGCCGGGCTGGGGGAAGAAGAATGACCTCAGCAGCGGGTGGGCGGCGCGGCTGACCTGGCGCTGCGGTGCATGACCGTAGAGGTTGATCCTGGCCCAGACAGCGACGTCGCTGCCGCCCAGACTCTCGTCAGGCACTTGGACCGCGATGGCGATGACGTTCCGGCCGGCCAGCAAGTTGCCCGGCGTGCCGGCGAACAGCTCGGGACGGAACTGGCTGTCGGCCAGGCCGCGCGTGAACGCGAACAGCGCGGCTGCGTCTCCCCAGAACGGATCCTGGGCCAGGCCGAACCAGGCCCGCCCCCCGTTGGCGAGAGCGAAGGGCTCGCCGGTGGGCCCGGTGCCGAGATCGGTACCGTCGGTGCCGGACTTGCTCGCCGGGCCGGCCGCATAGCGGACCTTCATCTGCTGCTTCCCGTCCGCATCGGGCTCGCTGAACAGCATCCGGAAGGCGCGGTTCTCGCGGACTCCGCCGTCGCTGGCGATGGCAAACTCGTACAGGGCGTCGGGCCTGAAGGTGACCGGATTGGACCGGCCGGCGTCAGGGCTCACGGTCACGACGAGTGTCGATGCGCCCGGATTCGCGGGAAAGACGTACAGGTCGCCCAGGTTCAGGCGCCCATCTTCGATCGCTGTCGGGCTGTCGAAATGGTGGGACACGCCGTTCTCCTCATTTGCGTGCCGGCGGCGGGCATGGCGCCGGGCAGCGCCGTGGCCGGCTCAGGTGGCTGACGGCTGGCGCTGCCCGGGCACAGTGTGGCGTAACCGTCATGAGGCGGCGATGCCCTCGCCGCCGACAGCGCCGGGGACGGTGACAGAGCCGGTCGGGGTGAGGGAGCCGCCGGGACCGATGCGGTAGGCGTCGACGTTGCCGGCTGCTCCGGCCTGCACGTAGAGGTACCGGCCGTCAGATGACACGATCGCGTCTGTGGTGCCCGCGTCGGTCGGCGTTACGGCCAGCTGGGTAATCGCGCCGTCCGGCTCAGTGGAGAGAGTGGACTCGGAGGCGCTGCCGGCGTTGGACGCGTACAGGGTGCCTTCGGGCGCTGCGGTGATCCAGCAGGTCGCGACCTGCCCGGTCGCGGCGCTGCCCAGCTGCGTGAGCGTGCCATTGCGGGCGATCGCGAAGGTGGCCACGGCGCCGGCGCCGGTCTCTACGAGCACGAGGTGGCCGTAGGCGTCGAACGTGAAGCCGAACGGGATGGTGCCGGGCAGTGAGGTCACGGTCGGCTGGGCCGCCGGGCCGAACAAGCCGTCGGCGAACACGTCCACGCTGTTGGTGGCGTTCTTGGTCGTGACGACCAGCTGCGAGCCGCCACGGGTGAATCCGATCTGGCCCGGCGTTCCGGTAAAGACGGTGGAAGAGCTGGTGCCCAGGCCTAGGTCGCGGGTCCAGGACGGCTCCGGGACCAGGTAGCCGTCAAGCTGGACGAAGCCGGCGATCGATGCACCGCCCCATGCGTTGAGGACGAAGACCTGGCTGCCGTGGAAGGTGATGCTGACCGGGAACTGGCCGCCGGAGCTGAGCACCTGGCTCCGGAACAGCTGGTCACCGCGGACCCGGAACACCGTGATCGTGTCGCTGCCGGCGTTCACGGCATAAAGCAGCCCGGCCTGCCGGTCATAGGCTAGTGACCCCTCCGACGACAGATGGTCGACGGCAGAACCGTTCGTCTGCCCGCCGTTCCCGCCGGTCGGGTAACTGCCTGCCTGCGCCAGCCCGCCCGAAGCGGTCCGCGTATAGGCGACGATCGTGTTGCCCGACGGGTTGTCGGTCTGGACGAACACCGCCCGCGTGCGTCCTGGCCAGGCATGTGCAGTCGACGCGCTGGCCGGCAAGGCCGCCAGCGCAGCGGCCGCCGCCCCGGCGACAGTGACCGCGGCCGCCTTCGAGATGGGTTTCATGACTCTCCTTCTGTGGTGTTAGTTGCGTCCGGCCATGACGCCGCCGTCGACGTCCCAGATGGCGCCCGTCACCCAGCTAGTGGCCGGGGAAAGCAGGAAGGTGATGACGTTGGCCATGTCCCGGACGGTGCCGGTCCGGCCGAGCGGGTGGAACGCGTCGAAACTGTGCAGCGTCGCCTCGAGCTGGTCCTTCGGCACGAACCGCTCGTAGATCGGCGTGGCCACCACAGCGGGCGCGACGGCGTTGACGCGGATCTGGTGCGGCGCCAGCTCGAGGGCGAGATTGCGGGTCAGCGCGTGCAGGCCGCCTTTGCCCAGCGAGTACGCGGACGAGGGGGTGGCCCCGATCGCCTGATGCGCCCACATGCTGCCGATAGTGACGATGGACCCGCCACGACCCTGGGCGACCATGCCCCTGGCCACCGTCTGGGTGATGAAGAAGATGGCCCGGTCTAGTTCCAGGTAGGAGTCGTAATCCTCGCCGTCGTGGTCCAGGAATGGCTTGGGGACGAACAGGCCGGCGGCGTTGACGAGCAGAGTAGCGTCCGCGTGCTCATCTGCGAGCTGGTGTCGGACGCGCTCGACTCCCATCCGGTCGGTCAGGTCGGCGGCGATGCCGTAGGCCTTGCCGGCGCGGCTGAGTTCGGCCGCGGTGTCGTTAACGAGCTTGTCGTGCAGGCCGATTACGACGGCGCTGCCGCCGGCCGCGACCACGTCCGCGGCAACCTGACGTCCCATCCCGCTGCTGCCGCCGACCACAACCAGCTTCTGCCCGGCGAACATGGGCATCGTCATCGGGCTGGCCATCGGCTCCGCCATAGGCGCTCCTACGTGCGGGCGGCCCATCTGCTCCGCCATCGTCGGCTCGCCCATTTGCGGGCTACCCATCTGCGGACTTGTCATCTGCTCCGCCATGGCGCCGGCCATCTGCGGATGCATGCCCTCGAGCCAGTTCATGCTCATGCGGATCTCCTTCCGGTGCGCGGCATGCAGCGGTGGCCTGCTGCCTGCTCATGGGTAGCGTCGCCGTCACAGTGCGCCTGCACATCGTCAAGACCGACAGTCAGAAGAAGACATCTGCCGTCAGCCGTTAAGAGGGTCAGGCCCGCACAGGCCAGCGGATCGGTCACTTATTCGCCTCCGCCTGCAGTGCCAGCAGGCCGGTCAGGTCGACGCAGTTCAAGCCCCGGACCCGGGAGATGACCATGAGGACGCTGGTGCAGGTGCGGCAGCGGACGACAGTGCCCGGCGCGCGCAGGTACACCGTCGTCTCGGCGACAGGGCGAACCGCGCCGCAGGTAGCGCAGGTTGCCAGCGCGCTGGTCATGTCGGCGGCGAAGACCTCCAGGAGCAGGCCGCCGATGGCGTTGCCGTCCAGTGCCATCAGGCGCCTCCGAAACGCTCGGTCTTGACCCGGTTCTCGGGGTACTGGCGGGCGACGAGCAGGCCGGCGACCGCCTCGACGAAGGGCGTGGGTCCGCAGATGAAGGCCAGCGGGCGCTCGGCCGCTGGCCAGGCGATGCGGGCGAGCATGGCGTCGTCGACTCGGCCGGCGAATCCGCCCCAGGCCGGCGGCTGCCGGCGGGTGAGGGTGTAGCGGACCTCGGCGCTGCCGCGATACTGGTCCAGCTCCTGCCGGTAGATGACGTCCTCGAGGGAGCGCGAGGAGTAGAGCAGCCGGGCGGGCACGCTGCTGCCGCTGCGCTGGCGGTGCCGCAGGATGGCACGCAGCGGCACGACGCCCGAACCGCCGGCGACTAGCAGTAGCGGCCCGCCATCGTCGGGTCCCCAGGTGAACCAGGTCCCGATCGGCCCGCGTACCTCCATCTGATCGCCTGGGCGCAGCTCCTGGGTCAAGTAGGGCGAGACCTCGCCGTCGTCGAGTCGCTCGACCGTGATGGCGACCGGCTCCCCGTTGGCCGAGGCGATCGAGTAGGACCGTTCGGCCTGGTAGCCGTCGTCGGCCGTGAGCCGGACGTCCAGGTGCTGGCCCGCCTGGTGGCCGGGCCAGTCCGGCAGGTCCAGCCAGATTGTGCGGACCGAGCCGGTCTCGTCGGCGACGGCGGCGACGGTGGCGACTTGCCAGGTCAGTCGCCCGCGTACCGCTGTTCCTGCCATGGGTCCCCGTAGTTGTTGTAGCCGTAGTTCTCCCAGAAGCCGGGCTGGTCTTGATCGAGCAGTTCCAGGCCGCGAACCCACTTGGCGCTCTTCCAGAAGTACAGGTGCGGAACGAGCAGCCGCGCGGGCCCGCCGTGCTCGGGTGCCAGCGGCTGTCCTTCGTAGTCGAATGCCACCCACGCCTGCCCGCTGCGCACGTCGCGGACCGGCAGGTTGGTGGTGTAGCCGCCGTCGCTGAAGGCCAGCACGTACTGCGCGTCGTGCCCGACCTGGTCCAGCAGGTGGCTGACCGGGATGCCCCGCCATACCGTTCCCAGCTTCGACCAGCGGGTCACGCAGTGGATGTCGACCGTCACCGTCTCGGCCGGCAGGTCCATCAGCTCCGCCCAGGTCCATGACTTCAGCGTCCGGCCGGCCTGGCGGATCGAGAAGGTCCAGTCCTGCAGCGGCGTGTGCGGCGTCGGGCCGGCCGACAGCACGGGGAAGTCCGTCGTCGCGTGCTGCCCTGGCGGGAGCTTGCCGACATCGGCGTCCCCCGGCCGACTGCGACGGTGAAAGCCCCGTGAGACCGGGCTGGTCATGGCAGGTCGATCCCTTCGCGGCACGCGCATGCTGAGGCGATGCAGTGACGGCCACTATGAGGCGGCCAGCCGGACAGCGACATCGTCAAGATGGCTAAATTTCAGCGCGCGAGGGTCCTGTTAGCGGATCTGACGATGTGGCTTGTGCCCCGATAGGCCGATCCTGACGTCAGATCATCAATCCGGAGGTGTGGAAGATTGTCGACGGCATCGCGAGACGGTGCGCTGGCCGGCAAGCCGCTGTTTGCTGCTGAGTCCCGCCGTTCGCAGGCAGATGGCTCGGGTCACGTCCCCGCCATTGCCGGAGGACTCAGCCGCCGTGTCTAAGACGGCCGCGCAATACGAGATCAGGGTGCGGGGCCATCTGGGCCAGGTGATGCGTACTGCCTTCCCTGAAATGCAAGTTGACGTCGACGGTGATGACACGGTGCTGACTGGAGCGATGCCGGATCAGGCCGCTGTCTACGGAGTGCTCGCGGCGGTCGAGTCTTTGGGTCTGGAACTGCTAGAGGTGCGCCAGGTCGCGGCTGGCTGAGATTCCGGCTGACCGGATGCAGGTTCACACGAATCGTGCGAGGCGCCGCCGTGCCGGTATCTAGCATGCTGGGACGATGGCGGAAAGCGTGCCCTGCCGTCACGGAGCGTCATGGGTTCATGCCGCGCAGGGCCAGCGGGGGCCCAGCCGGCTGGGAGATTCCTGGTCAGGCCGGCGTGGTGAAATGACGACGGCCATCGCTAACGACATGCCGGGCCGGCGCATGAGCGTCAGGAGTGACCGTGCGCAGGACGGCCCTGCTGTGCTGCGTGGTCGTGACTGCGAGAGCGCCACGATCTGTGAACTCCTCAGACGGGCCGAGCGGGGATCCGCTGGCGTCGTGCTGGTGGAGGGAGAGCCCGGCATCGGGAAGTCGCGGCTCCTCCGGGATGGCTGCCAGCAGGCCGAGGACCGCGCATTCTCACTGCTCGCCGGGGCCGCGGACCCGCTGGCGCATGCAATCCCGCTGTTCACGCTCAGGGAAGCGCTGCGCGAGCCCCTCGCTGGTGACGATCCCGATCATTCTGCCCCGCCCGGCGCGGCTTATCAGCTTGCGCGGATGCGCAGCCGCCTGGAGCGGCACGCTGCGTCTGCTCCGCTGCTGATTTGTCTCGATGACCTGCACTGCGAGAGCGAGGGAACCCTTGCGGCACTGCGGTCGCTCCAGCGGGACCTGTGCGATCAACCCGTGGCTTGGCTGCTGGCCCGCTCCAGCACTGCCCGGGGTTGCGCCGATCAACTGTTCGCTCTGCTCGGGCGCGAAGGCGCCGTGAGGATCATGCTCAGTCGGCTGGACGAGGCGGCCGAGCAGATGATGCTCGCTGACGCGTTCGGCGCGCCTCCTGACGAAAAACTGGCTGCGCTGGCGGCGGGCTCGGCAGGGATTCCAGCACTGCTCGCCGAGCTCATCGGCAGCCTGCGCGAGATGGGCGCAGTTGAGGTACGCGAAGGCTGCGCTGTCCTGACCATTCCCAACCTGCCGCTTCAGTTCCGCGAGGTCGCTGGCCAGAGACTCGGGCAGGTCACCGGGCGGACCCGCCACCTCCTGCTGACGGCGGCCGTACTGGGCCCGGCGTTCCGGCTAGAGGACGCCGCGGACATGCTCGGCGAGCCTGCGGCCTCGCTCTTGCCGGCCATTGAGGAGGCAATCGATGCCGCTCTGCTCACAGCCACGGACCACGGTTTCGCCTTCAGCAGTGAACTGCTGCGCAGTTCGGTCGCCGGACTAGTCCCTGCGCCGGCGCGCAGGACACTGCACCGCCAGTACGGCGAGATCCTGCTCCGCCGCGGGACATCCGCGACTGATGCTGCCAGTCACCTGCTGGATGGCGCGGACCCGGGCGACCCCGCGTCGCTGCCGGGCCTGGATCGTGCAGTGGCCCGGACGGTCCGGTCTGCTCCACAGGTGGCAGCTGATCTTGCTGTGCAGGCACTGAAGCTGACCCGGCCCGGTGATCCGCGTGCCCTGCCGCGGGCAGTGACAGCAGCCGAGGCGCTGTCCGCGGCCGGCCGGCTTGAGCAGGCTCAGGGCATTGCCGAGGCGACGCGCGCCAGGCCGCTGCCGACGGCAGCCGAGCACAGGCTGCGGTGCGTGATGTCCTGGATCCTGTGCACCCGCGGGCAGACGTGTGACGCCGCCGCCGAGGCGGCTGCAGTCCTCGGCGCCCGGCAGGTGCCGCGTGAAGTGCGGGCCCGTGCCCGGACCGCGAACCTGCAGGCCCTGAGCGGCGTACCGACCGGGCACGCAGACGGCTCCGTGCCGGCGGGGCAGTCCGGCGAGGGTACTCCCGCCGGGCTCATCTTGCAGGCACGCCGCTGCTGGGACAGGGGGGAGGTCCGCGAGAGCCTACGGCTGGCGCGTGAGGCGGCACGCGGCTCTGGCGTATCGCCTGACGCCCGCGACTCGCAGCCGCTCCTCGTCCTGGCGGCGACCCTCGTGGACATGCGCGAGCTGGACGACGCAGAGACCATCCTGGACGCCGCGGCGGCCTCCGACATTGGCAGCATTCCGGCCAGCTCGGCCGTGACGCTGTTGCGCGCGCGGGTGCACCTGGCAGCGGGCAGGCTGGATGATGCCAGCGCAGAAGCTACCTCAGCCCTGGCCCGCGCCCGCGCAATCGGTGCCGTCTCGTACGTCGCGAGCGCCCGCAGCGTCCTCGCCCTCATCGAGCTGCGTCGCGGCCATGTTGAGGCGGCAGCGTCTCACATCAGCGGCCGGCCGCTCCGTGGCACGCACGCCGCGAGCATTTACGCACGGCCGGAGACCAGTCTCGCGGAGGCGCAGGTCTTGGAGGCAAGCGATGGTCCCGCGGCGGCACTCCGCGGCCTCGCTGACGTATGCGCCGGCCTTCCCGCTCTTCCCGGCCCGCTCCTGGCAGATCCGGCGCTGGCTGCGTGGGTCGTGCGCACATCCGTCGGGGCCGGAGATGCGAGGCTCGCGGCCGCGGCCGCCGACGCCGCCGCAAGCGTAGCCGCCGCTAACCCCGGATTCGCGGCGGCGTGCCCCGCCGCCGCGCATGCGCTGGGCCTGCTGCACCGTGATTCCGGTTCACTGGCCAGCGCAGCCGCCACGCACGCGGACCCATGGGCTAGGGCCTCGGCAGCCGAGGACCTGGGCGTTCTCCAGGAACGGCAGGGGAAACGGGACGAGGCCGTTGATGCCCTGACATCGGCGCTCTCCCGTTACAGGCAGCTAGGGGCACGCAGGGACGAGGCACGGGTCCGCTTGAGACTGCGCGAGCTGGGCATCCGGCACCGCCACTGGACCATCAGGCCGGCCGGCGAAGGTGCCGGGGGCTGGCCCAGCCTGACCGGAACCGAGCAAGCCATCGCCTGCCTCGTAGCCGAGGGCCTGAACAACAACCAGATCGCGGCCCGCATGTATATCAGCACCCACACCGTCGCACATCATCTCCGTCAGGCCTTCCGCCGGCTCGCCATCACCTCGCGTGTCGAGCTTGCCCGCATCGTGGTAGAGCAGGCTCCGGGCGAGGTCTCCTCGCGCGCAGGACAGTCCGGCTGAGGAAGCCGCATCCGCATCCGCATCCGCATCCATAGCTGGCGGTGACCGTGCCGGGTGGTCATCCCGGCGACGCCGTCCCTAGCTCTGCCGGTCAGGCTTGCCTGGCAGGTGCTGACGGTGCGAGCAGTCCGAGGCTGCGCGCGGCCGCGACAGCCTCCGTCCGGCTGTGTGCGCCGACTTTGGCATACAGAGCGCGCATATGCGTCTTGACCGTGTTAGTCGACAGGCACAGCTCAACGCCGATCTCCGGTGCCGACAGATGAGTCGGCAGATAGCGCAGAACGCGCATCTCGCTCGCGGTCAGTGCAGGCACCAGCAGGCGCGTGCCGGTGGCCGCCGAAGCCACAGTCCGCCGGGCCAGCTGGTCGAGAATCCGGGTGATGAAGACGGGATGTGCAGCCTGCTGACCGGCCCAGGTCTCGATCAGCTCACGGGCCGGAAGCATCAGGAACCACATGGCTATTCCGTCGGGCTCGGCAAGGGCAACGGCCCGCTCGAGCGAGCGCCCGGCCGCGGGCACGTCGCCGAGCGCGTAACTGGCGATTGCATCCAGCAGGAAGGCCGCAATGAGCCAGGAAGGCCAGCCGGTCCTGCCCTGGAGTTCCAGGACGGGTACCACGGCTGCGGCCGCGCCGTGCGGGTCGTGCTGGGCCAGCCGCAGCGCTGCAGTCGCGACGCGCATCTCATTGCGGCTGCGGTCGCGGTCGCTCAGGCCCGCCAGGATGTCCTCGGCGTCGGCCGTCTGGCCAAGTCGCGCGAGTGCATGCACCAGCCAGGCCCGCAGCGGGCGCGCCAGCGGGTGCAGGCCAGCAAGCTGCTCAGCCGCCCGGAACGCGGCGAGGGCGTCAGCGAGCCGGCCGCGGCCCATCTCAAGCTGACCGCGGACATACTGGCCGCCCATGGCCGCGGCGGGATTGGCTTCCCTGCGGAAAATGCGCTCGGCCCGGGCCACCCAGGCGTCCGCGTCGTCTACCCGTCCCTGCCACGCCATGGCGCCACCAAGCGTCATCGCGGCGAAGCCAGTAAACAGGTCGTCGGTCCAGCCGTGCCGCTCGGCCAGGTCGATGGCCTGCCTGCTGAGTTCCTCCGCCCGCGGGAAGCACCTGTTGAGTTCCAGCTCCGCCCGGTACACCAGGGCCATGAGCTCGACGTAAGGCCGCCCGATACGGCGGCCAAGCGTGATAGCCAGGTCGAGATGCGGTTCGGCCAGGTCGATCCGGCCGGCCCAGGTCTCGGTGTCGCCGATCTCCGCCAGGGCGAACGCACGCAGTTCCTCACTCAGGCCGCGCCGGGTCGCTCCGGCGGCTGCCGACACTGCGGCCACCCGCTGCGCGTTGCTGGCCCGCGCTTGCTGGTCTCCGCTGCGGCCGGCATACAGCATCTGCACGACGCCGAGCAGGATCAGCGCCTGCTCGCGCCGGCCGTCCGGCACCCGTGCCAGGCCCCGCTCGGCTACCACCAGCAGATGTTCCGCGCCGGCCAGCGATCCCTGCACCAGCTCCCCGGCGGCGGCGACTGCCGCCAGCTCGGCATCGCCGGCGGCCGCGCTGGCCGGGAACGCGCTCGCCAGCGCGTGCACAGTCTGCTCCTGCCCGTCCAGGTACAGGCCCGGCCAGCTGTCAGCCAGCACGCGGGCCGCCATCTCCCAGTCACCTGCGGCCTGGGCATGCCGGACGGCCTCGACCGGATACCCGTGATCAGCCAGCCATCCGGCGGCACGCAGGTCCAGTACGCTCACCCGCTCAGGTTCCGTTCTTCGCAGCTCCAGCTGCAGCAGTTCGGCGAACAAGTGGTGATACCGGAACCAGGACCGTGCGGCGTCCAGTGAGACGACGAACGCGTTGGCTTCCTCCAGGTCCTGGAGCATCCGCTCGCCACCGCTCGACCCGGTCAGCAGGTCGGCCAGCTCTCCGCTGACGCGGTCCAGCCCGCTCGTGCACAGCAGCAGCTGCCGGACCTCCGCAGGCTGGCGTGCCAGTACCTCGGCCAGCAAGTACTCGGCCACGGTCCGCTCGGTACCGGAGAACTCAGCTGCGAACCGGTCAGGATCGGCATGGCCGGTCAGTGACAGCGCCGCCATGCGCAGCCCAGCCGCCCAGCCCTCGGCCCGCTCGTGCAGCGTCGCCAGTGCGGTGGGGCTGAGCGTCACGCCTGCTGCCTGGAAAAGGCTGCTCGCCTCCTGCCGGGTGAACCGCAGATCGTCCGCCCTGAACTCGGTCAGCTCGCTCTCCAGGCGGAGCCGGTGCAAGCCCAGCCGGATGTCATGCCGGGTAGCTAGCACGATCCGCAGCTGCGGCGGAGCGCGCAGGGCAAGAAGCTCGACCTGCTTGCGGGTTTCCTCCGAGCGCAGTTCGTGGAGGTCATCGAGCACAAGCCACAGTCTTTGTTGCAGCGGTGCGAGGTCGGCGAGCAGCCGCTCGACGATTGCCCAGTCGTGCTGGTCGGGGGATGCGGTCACGTCGCGCAGGAGCCGGGATCCGGCCGCTGTTCGGCGCAGCGATGCCAGTACTGATAGCCAGAATCGCTGCGGATCGTGCTCGCCTCGCGTCACCTGCACGATTGCGGCGCAGTCGGTGAGGCTCGCCTGTTCGATCCAGGACGTGACCAGCATTGTCTTGCCGCTGCCTGCTGGCGCTGAGACGACAGTTACCCGAGCCGACCTGTCCAGCTTCTGCCACAAGGCCGTCCGCGGAACTGTTGCGGGACCTGCCTGCCGGCCGGCGGGCACCATTGGGGTGTCTGCGGTGATCATCGCCGGCTGAGTCTTCGACGCGCGAACGGAATGATGGTGATGCGCCCGCTCTTCACTTGATCGTCTGGGAGAGGGCCTGCAGTACCTCAGCTGGCTCCGTGCGGGTCGTGTAGTCGGCGTGGACGTCGATCCAGCGGATCACGCCGTCGGCGTCGACGAGAACCACCGCAGGCATCGGCAGGGTGGTGGTGCCGTCCGCGTTGACCTTGGTGAGGTCCAGGCCGAGCTGCAGCTGTGCGGCCCGCGCGCCGTCGCTGGGTGCTGTGAGGATGCCCAGCTGGCCGGCGATCTGGTTGGCCGGATCGGACAGGACCGTGAACGTCAGTTCCTTGGTCTCCTGAGTCGACAGTGACTCGTCCGGGGTCTGCGGGCTGACAGCAATCAGCGGGATGCCGCGCTCTGCCAGCGCCGGAACCAGCTGGTTCTGATAAGCCCGCAGGGCAACGTTGCAGTACGGGCACCACCCGCCGCGGTAGAAGACAATGACACCTGGCCGGGACGCGAGGGCCTGTGCAAGGGTGGTGGGCTGCCCGGTCACGTCAAGGAGGCTTCCGTCCGGCATGCGGTCGCCGGGCCCTGCGGCAGGAGCCGCACCGCCTGCCGCGGCAAGCGCGCGTTGCTCCGCGGCGAACGCCTCAGCGATGTCGGAGGGCATCTGCCCGGCCGAAGCCCGGTGGTGCTCTGCTACCTGCTCCGCAATGGTCATGGCATGGTCACCGTTACCTCTCGAGGCCGCTGGCTTGCGCGATCCAGAATCCCAGCCTCAAAGTGGAATGTCGAATCCAGAAAAGCTAGAGTTGCCATCATGTCCAGCACGGAACCGGGCACCAGGCCTGCCCTGGCGCTCACGCGCAAGGGCCGGCAGACGCGTCAGCGGATCGTGGCCGCGGCGGCGGACATCATCCTGCAGCAAGGCGTGGCCCGCACGACCCTTGACGACGTGCGAGCCGAGGCCGGCGTCAGCAGCTCGCAGATCTACCACTACTTCGCCGACAAGGAAGCGCTCGTCCGCGCGGTCGTCGACTACCAGGCCCAGACAGTCGTTGGCGACATTCACGAGCCCGCGCTGGCCGCCATCGAGGGCATCGAGGGCCTGCGCGCCTGGCGGGACATGATCGTCTCTCTCCAGAGCGCCGCCGGCTGCCGCGGCGGGTGCCCGCTCGGCTCGCTCGGCAGCGAGCTGGCCGAGCTGGACCATGCAGTCCGGTGCGACGTTGCCGCTGGGTACGCCCGGTGGGAAGCCGCGATCTCGGCCTGCCTGACCGGAATGCGCGACCGTGGCCAGCTCGCCGGCGACGCTGACCCGCGCGAACTGGCCACTGCGGTCCTGGCCGCGCTGCAGGGCGGCCTCCTGCTCGCAAAAGTCGAGCGCGATATCAGGCCGCTGGCCACCGCCCTGGATGTCATGATCTCGCTGATCGCATCGCTCGCTCCGTCAGATCGCCGGGATCGCAGCACAGACGGGCGCTAGAGGTCATGCCGTCCACTGGCCGGACCGGGACCGGCCTCCGTGCGGTCCTGGCTGACATGGTTGCAGCCGGTACTCATACCGCCGCGCCAGATGGCAGCAGACCAGCCGCCATCCATGCGGGCAGATCATCGGTGAGCGAGCCGCGGTGATGAGGCCTTGTCACGAGGCGGTCCGGCCGCCGTCCACCGGGACAACCGCACCGTTGACATAGCTGGCGTCGTCCGACGCCAGGTACGCGATTGCTGAGGCAATCTCCCCAGCCGAGGCAGCGCGCCCGGCGGGCGCATGAGCCGCAAGCTGGTCTTGCATCGCGCTGATACGCGCCGTTCCCTCGGTATGGGTCGGGCCGGGGTTGACGGAATTGACACGTACTCCTCGAGGTCCGAACTCGGCAGCCCATGCTTTGGTCAGCAGGTTCAGGGCAGCCTTGCTGGCCCCGTAGATCGCCATGCCCGCAAGGCCGAACTCGGCGACCATGGTGCCGACGTTGACGATCGCTCCCTTCCCTCGCTCCGCCATCCCCGGAGCGATCTCGCCCACCAGCACGAACGGCACCTTGACGTTGACGGCGAGCGCAATGTCGATCTCCGCCTCGGTCATGTCCGCCGTCGGACCGACGGGAGCGATCCCCGCGTTGTTCACGAGTATGTCCACCCGACCTCCGCCCGTTTGCACGGCCTGCCGCGCCAGCAGCCTGGCCGAATCGGCAGTACGCAGGTCAGCCGGGAGGTAGTGCGCGGTCCCGCCGCCGTCCCGGATTGCCGCGACGACAGCCTCGCCACGAGCTGGATCGCGGCCAACAACCAGGACGTGCGCACCGCCCGCGGCGAGCGACAGCGCGGTTGCCTTGCCGATACCGCTTGTAGCGCCAGTGATCAGCGCGATCGTTCCGTCGAACCTGGCGCTCACTCGAAGGTCCCCTGCCACTACGTGCCCGGCCACTCGAAGCGGCCGTCAAAACGCTCGCCGGTCTCCTCATGAACAAAGCTCAGCCCGGCTACAGCACCGGCCTCCACTATCCACCGCAGGGCATAAGTGGCGCGGTAGCTCGGCGGCCAGACGGACGAGAACTCGCCGTCATCGATGACCGACCACTCGCCCTGAGAAGACCGGCCACGCTCGACGTAGGTCGTCCTGCCGTCGGCCGTGAACACCTGCGTCGCGCCGTCCTCGAAGCGGAGACTAGCCGCGATCAGGGCATCCGGCATGTGGCTCGCGGATACCAGGTCGCCGTTGGCAACGTTGAGGTCATTGAACTGACTCGACATCGTTGGTCTCCCTGTCGTGATCATCGCCACCAGCGGGCGGCAACTGCCGATCAGCTCGAGCTAGTGTCGCGGCTTGGAGCGTGCCCTGACATCGCCAAGATGGCTAATCTCAGCGACATCGTCGGCCTGCATCGGCCGCCTCTGGTGTCGGTGGTGGACGCTGCACTGCCGAACGGCTGGCGAAGACGTCCTGGATGCGCCTAAAAACGGTAAATGTCTTCAAGCGTCCGCCTCGGCCTGAGCACCTGCAGGGGGAAGATCAACGCTGCGTGCCTCGGCCCAGGAAGCCAGGGCGCCAAGCAGCGGCAGTGGGCTCCTAGGTCCCGTACCCCTGCGATCACGTCCCATACCCACTGCCGCGGCCGGGGCGCGCGCACGGTCAGGTCGATCCCGCGCACCGCCTCAACGTCGCCGTATCGCTTGCGCAGCCCCCGTACCCGGATCGCGACCCAGCCACCACTGAAATCCTGGGCGGGGACCGCGAACGGATCCATCACCTGGTCGGCCACCTGGATCGGCACCCCGGTCGCCGCGGCCAGCGCTGGCATGGCCCAGGTTGGAAGACGGCCGGCGCTACGAGCCGAGCTGCCGCGGCGAGTTGGCCTCCTTGCTGTGCGGGAAGGGCGCCGCGACACGGCGGCTGCGTCGGCTATGCACCACAGGTACAGAAACGGCTAGCAGCGCGGCCCCATACGGGCCGGCCACCCACAGGGGCCATGGGTAGATGAAGTGTCCGCTGGTGCCCGCAACCAGAACCCAGACAACCACGTTGATCGACACAGCGACTAGCCAGATAGTCCATAGCACCTTCAGCGGTGCCGACAGGTCAGCGAAGGCGCTGCCCTTTGCTGCCACGGCGGGCGAGACGACGGAGGCCGGGACGGACCGCGGTCCGTCCTCCGGGCTTGCAGGAGGAAGATCGGCGTGCAGCCTGGCCAAGTCGCCGTACGTGACCGCCTGATAGGCCAGTCCCACCCGCTCGGTGAATTCCTCCATCTTCAGCCGGCCCTCCTCAAGAGCCGCCTGAAGCCGGTCGACAACCTGCTGGCGTTCGTGGTCAGACGCGCGCATCAGCTCCCGGTCACCCATAGAGCGCTTCCATCCGCCTGTCCCTCGCTGCGAATTGAACCATACCAACATGCGTCGTTGCAGACACGGCAGCCTCGGCGCGCCGAATCCGCGCGTAACCATGCTGGACCGGACGTGCCCGACGAATCCGCCGCAGTGCGGCTGGTGACAGCTGACCAAAGCGGTGAGAGGGCTAACTCGGCGACGCCCGCAAACACCGGCTGCCGCTAATCTCGGCCCCTCATCGCTGCCTCGCGCCACGGCTCCACGTGCGCCTGCTCTGCTATCTCAAGCGCCTGCCGGTAGTGGGCTTCAGCGCTTGGGAGACACAGATAGCGGGCAATCTCGCCGAGGATGTAAGCAACGGGCCAGAGAGTCAGCACACCGGTGTCAGATCCGGCTGGCCGGCCGGCGAACGGCAGCAGCGCCTGGTAGGCCGACTCGGCGCGCTCGCGGTCCTCGATAGCGACGGCGAGCAGGCCGCGGACGCCGGTCAGGAACAGCCAGAAGGCGTCCCAGGGGATCTGGTGCGCCTGCGCGGCGACCTTGCGCGCTTCTGCAGCGCGGCCGGCGGCGGCGAGTGTAAGAGCGTATATCTCTGAAAACGTGGAAGACCACGGCTGGTAACAGTGTATGGGCTCGAGGTCCGCGGCGCTCTCCGCTGCCCGGTGCTGTGTAACATGCAGGCAGAACAGGCCCAGGATGCTCAGCCCGGCGCCATGCTTCCACTGGCCCAGCCGGTCCATCTGCGCGGCAGCCTGCCGGTACAGGGCGCGGGCCGCTGGCGCGTCAGCCGACATGGCCGCGCGCATGGCGCGGTAGAAGGTAACTTTCACCGCTATCTGCGGCAGGTCGTAGCGGTCGGCGATACGCCCGGCCTCGTCGGCGTGCCGGTCTGCCACGGCGAAGTGGCCGGCACCGCCATCGGCCTGCATGATCATCAGGTGGGCCAGACCCTCGATGGTCACCGGCTTGCCGGGCAGCGCCAGGAGTTCGGCGCCCAGGCTCCGGCGCTCAGCTAGCCCATCGTGCCGGAAGGTCTCGATGTAGCGGCCGTTGATGGCCATCGTTAGCACGTCGGGCTCGCCGAGCTGCCGGGCCGTCTCGACAGCCTGGGCTGAGGCCTCGTAGCCGCGCTCGGACTCGGCGCTCTCCAGCTCGAACGCGAGCGTGGTGAGCAGGCGGCAGCGCAGCGAGCGGTCTGCGGGCGGCAGCCTCGCCAGAGTTTGCTCGACCGTGTCGACCATCTCATGATCGGTTACACCGTATTCGTGGTTTGGCCAGAGCATCGGCGCATCGAACGCGGTGATGACTCGGCCGAGCAGGGCCGGATCATCCAGCGGCTGAACCGCGCGGACGGCCTCATCCCGAAACGAGCGGGCGCGGTGTAGCTGTCCAGTATGAGCGAGCGCCCCGACTAGCCCTAGCACCAGCTCTAGCCGTTCTTCGGCCGGGGCGCCACCGGCCTGATCGATGCAGGCGATGGCCTGCTCCCACAACCGAGCGGCCTCGGCGTAAGCGAAGCGCTGCTCGGCCTGGGCGGCGGCGAGGCGGCAGTACCGGGCGGCCGTGGCCGGATCGGTGCCTGCCTCGACGAAATGGTGCGCCAGGGCCGCCACCTCGCCAGGGCTGTGCCGTCTGATCGCCTCGCCGGCCTGGGCGTGCAGCCGTACGCGGCGCAGCTGGGACAGGCCGTCGTAGAGGGTGTCGCGTACCAGGGCGTGCGCGAACCGGATCCGGCCCGGTCGCGGTTCGGTCAAGAGCCCGGTGAGCAGCCCGGCGTCAATGCCGTCGAGCAGCACATCCTCCGCGGTATCGGCGACGTCGGCCAGGACGTTGACATCTGTCTCCGTACCGAGGACAGATGCCTGCCGCAGGATGGTCTGCGCGGCGGCGGGAAGCCGGGCGATCCGGCGCTGGAGCACCTCACGGACTCCGGCCGGCACCTGGGTGGTCGCCGCCAGCGCGCCCTCGGAGTCCAGCAGTCGGGCGGTCTCCCGGATGAAGAACGGGTTGCCGGCGGTGCGCTCGGCGATAGCCCGCGCCGTCGTCGCGTCGACGGGGTGGGTGCACATCGCCCGGATAAGCTCGCCCGCCGCGCCCGCATCCAGCCCGCCCAGCGTGATCCGGGTCGGCTCGCGGGCGGCCAGCGCCGCTAGGCAGCCGGATAGCGGCTCGCTCATTTCGGTGGGCCGGTACGTGGCCAGCACCAAGATCCTTGCGGGGGGCATCTCCGCAGTGATGTTGGACAAGATGGCCAGCGTTTCGCCGTCGGCACGGTGCACGTCGTCCAGCACCACTAGCAGCGGCGCGGCGCGGCTGGCCGCGTGCAAGTACTCCGCGACGGCCCGGTGCAGCCGAAACCGGGCCGCAGCAGCATCGGCCTCGTTTGCCGAAGCGTCGGTCAGCAGCGCGGCCAGCGTCTGCGGCTTGGTCGGCGGGGTCAGCCTGGCTAGGCGGCGGAGGGCTTCGGCCCAGGCCCAGCCCGGCGGGGCGCCTTCGTGTTCGGGGCACCGCCCGGCGATGACCGCCCAGCCCTCGACTGCGAGGCGTCGGCTGATCTGGTCGGCCAGTGAGGTCTTGCCTGCGCCCGCGTCTCCGGCCACCAGCGCGATTCGCAGCCGGCCCGCCGCCGCCTCCCGCGCTGATCGTGACAGCTGGCCCAGTTCAGCGTTCCTGCCGACGTATATGCCCGCTGCGGCTCGTGCCGGATCGTTGTCCTCCGGAGCCGGCCCGGCCACGCCGACTGGGCGGGGCCGGGCCGCTGCCGGAGCCGACAGGTGCCGGGCGTGCCGAAGGATGGCGTCTTCCAGCTCGAGCAGGGAGGGGCCGGGGTCGACACCAAGGTCGGCAGCCAGCCGCGCCCGTGCCCGGCGCAGGGCAGCGAGCGCTTCGCCCTGGCGCCCGGATTGGTATAGCGCCAGCGCGAGCAGCCGCCACGCCTCCTCGCGCAGCGGATGCGCGGCGGTCAGCTGGTTCAGGTCGGCAACAGTCTGAGCCGCGCGGCCCAGCCGCAGGGATGCGTCGGCGCGCATTTCCACCGCCGTCAGGCGCAGCTCGTCCAGCCGCGATGCTTCCAGGTCTGCCCACGACAGACCGCCGAATTCCTGGAAGGCAGCACCGCGCCAGGAAGCCAGCGCCGCCGTCAGCCGGGCATGCAGGGCGGCGGGATCGTCCAGCCCAGCGGTCTGATTCAGCTCGTCCTCGAACGACCACGCATCGACCGAATCACGGCCGAGCCGAACCGAGTACCCCGGCGGGGCGGTGACGAGGACGCCCGCTGGTCCCCAGGCCGCGCGGCCCGGCTCCAGCGCCCGGCGCAGATGCGAGACGTACGACTGCACCGCGGCGAGCGCCCGCGGCGGAGCCTCGTCGGCGTACAGATCCTCGATGATCCGGTCGGCTGAGACCACCCGGCCGTGCTCGGCGATCAGTCGTGCCAGCAGGCACCGCTGCCTCGGCCCGCCGACGTCGGCGGGGGCGCCGTTGACGGTGACCTCAAGCGGGCCGAGCACCCGGATCACGATCACAGGCACCTCGCTGATTGAGGGGGTCAGCCCAAGCCTGACGCGCATGGAACCCGGGCCGCAAGTTTGTCGCAAGTCCGCCACAAGTTTGCTGGCCGATACTCGGCACGACGCGTGGGAGGACCCGATGTTAGCGACCTCTGTATTTGACAATCGAGCTGCAGCGCCCCGCGAGCATGTCTCACAAGTGCTTGGTGCGAGCCGACTGTTACTTCTGCCGCCCTCGCCGCGGTGTGATCGGGGTGCCAACGCCTGCCGCCTGCCCGTTCCGCTGACGCCGCGTAACGCGCGCGCAATCCGCGGGCGTGCGCGCCACATCCGTTATAGTCGCAGACTAATCGTCCGCATCACTGGGTCGCCTGCGCAGCCGCATCGTCGCTGGCCAGCCGGATCGCGCGCCGACGGCAGCCCGTGGCGTGCGGCTGGATCGGCCGGACGGAGATGACGCCACCATGACAGTGCGACCAACGCAACCAGCCAGCTCGGGAGGTCTGCGCGCCATGGGCTCGCCCGGGTCAGTCGGAGTGGCGATTGAATTGTCCAAGGTGGCTAAGTCCTACGGGGCGGTGCGGGCGGTCCGAGACGTCGACCTTGTGATCACGCCGGGCGAGACAGTCGCGCTGCTGGGTCCCAACGGTGCGGGCAAGACCACGACCATTGAGATGATGCTCGGCCTGACCAAGCCGGACAGCGGAACGGTGTCGATCTTCGGCGCACCGGCAGCGGCGGCGCGGCAGGCTGGCTGGTTCGGGGCGATGCTGCAGACCGGCTCACCGCTTGACCATCTGCGGGTGCGGGAGATCGTCGCGCTGATGGCGTCGTACTACCCGCACCCGCTGCCCGTCAGCGACGTGCTGCGGATGACCGGCGCGGACGAGTTCGCCGGGCAGTGGACGACCAGGCTGTCGGGCGGGCAGGTGCAGCGGGTGCGGTTCGCCGCCGCAATCGTCGGTGATCCTGACCTGCTGGTGCTGGATGAGCCCACCGCGGGCATCGACGTCGAGGGCAGGCGGGACTTCTGGCAGGCGATGCGGGCCATGACCGAGCACGGCAAGACCGTGCTGTTCGCGACGCACTACCTGGAGGAAGCCGACGCCTACGCCGACCGGATCGTGCTGCTCGCCCGCGGCCAAATCGTCGCCGACGGGCCTGCCACCGAGATCAAGGCGCAGGTCGGCTCACGGACGATCCGCGCGACCCTGCCGGAGGTAGACGTCGCCGCACTCGGTTCGCTGGCCGGCGTGCGCAGCGCCGAGCGGCACGGCGACGCGGTCGTCCTGACCTGCACCGACGCCGACGCCGCGCTACCCGCGTTGCTGACGGCCTACCCGGCGGCGCGGGATATCGAGGTGGCCGGCGGGAGCCTGGAAGACGCCTTCCTGGAACTGACCGGGGCCGAGGAGACTACCGCGCCCGGCGACATCCCTGGTGGGCCCGGCGACGCTGCGGGTGCTATGGGGGTGACCAGGTGACCCACCTGCGCTACGACATCCTGCGCATGCTGCGCAATCCCGTCTACTACGTCCTGGTCGTCGGGCTGCCGCTGGTGCTGTTCTACGCGATCGCCTCGTCACAGCGTCACGTGATCCACGACGGCACCACCTTCCCGCTGTACTTCATGACCGCGATGGCGGCCTACGGCGCGATGTGGGCCGTCGTGGGACAGGGCCCGCGCATCTCCCGGGACAGGGCCACCGGCTGGCTGCGCCAGGTGCGGATCACGCCGCTGCGGACCAGGACCGAGTTCACCGCCAAGGTGGTCGCCGCCTACCTGATGGCGCTGCCCACCCTGGTGCTGGTGTTTCTGGCCGGCGCGACGCTCGGCGTGCGGCTCAGCGCGACCCAGTGGCTGGAGATGGCCGGCCTGCTGCTGGCCGGCCTGACCCCGTTTATCGTGATCGGGCTCATCCTGGGCTACGCGCTGGGCAGCGACGCCGTGGCGGCGGCCGATGCCGGCATCGTCCTTCTGTTCGCCCTGCTCGGGGGCGTCTTCGGGTTTCAGCTGGCCACCTCAGGGCCGCTGTTCGAGGTGCTGAAAGGCCTGCCCTCATACTGGCTGGTGCAAGCGGGCAAGACGGCGCTGGGCGGCGGCAGTTGGCCAGCCGAGGCATGGATCGTGGTCGCCGTCTGGACCGTCGTGCTGATCCCTGCCGCGGCCCTGGCCTACCGGCGCTCGGCCAGCAAGGCGTGATCAGCTCAGGCGCCATCCAACTGCGTCCACTGCCGGCAAGGCACCAGTTGCCGCCATTTCGACTGCATCGTTGGCCAGCAAGGCCGGGTGCCTTGGGCGTGATGGCGGCGGCTGCGGCGTTGTCCTCGTAGCGCAGCGGATAGCCACGCGTTCGCGGTGCCTGTCGAGCCGCGCCATGCTGGCAGCCGGCCTGCGCTCCGCGGTTTATGCGAAGGGGACTGTCCCGGACGAATCCTGCGCGCCCGTCCCCCGCTAACGGATAAGAAGAGAGCGCTTCCCCACCATGTCACGGAAGCGCAACGCTCCGGATCACATGCCGGCGATCAGCTTTTCGACGCGCTCGTCGACCGAGCGGAACGGGTCCTTGCACAGGACCGTGCGCTGGGCCTGGTCGTTGAGCTTCAGGTGGACCCAGTCCACAGTGAAGTCGCGGCGCTTCTCCTGGGCGCGCCTGATGAACTCACCGCGCAGCTTGGCGCGGGTGGCTTGCGGGGGGATGGACTTGGCCTCGAAGATCTTCAGGTCCGTCGTCACCCGGTCGACCGCGCCGTTCTTCTGCAGCAGGTAGTACAGGCCACGGCCACGGTGCACGTCGTGGTACGCGAGGTCGAGCTGGGCGACGCGCGGCGCGGACAGCGGCAGGTCGTGCTTGGCACGGTACCGCTCGATCAGCTGGTACTTGGTGACCCAGTCGATCTCGCGGGCGATCCGGTCCAGGTCGCCGTCCCCGATCGCGGACAGCGCCCGCTCCCACATCTCCAGGACGCGTTTGCTGATCGGGTCGAGCCCGTTCTTGTCGGTGAACTCCCTGGCCCGGTTCAGGTAATCCCATTGGATCTCCAGCGCGGACATCTCACGGCCGTTGGCGAGCCTGACCCGGGACCGGCCGGTCATGTCGTGGCTGACCTCGCGGATCGCCCTGATCGGGTTGTCGAGGCTCATGTCCCGCAGGACGACGCCCGCCTCTACCATCCGCAGCACCAGGTCGGTGGCGCCGACCTTGAGCAGCATGGTGGTCTCGGACATGTTCGAGTCGCCGACGATGACGTGCAGCCGCCGGAACCTTTCGGCGTCGGCGTGCGGCTCGTCGCGGGTGTTGATGATCGGCCGGGAGCGCGTGGTGGCGCTGGAGACGCCCTCCCAGATGTGCTCGGCGCGCTGGCTCACGCAGTAGACCGCGCCGCGCGGCGTCTGCAGCACCTTGCCGGCCCCGCAGATGATCTGCCTGGTGACCAGGAACGGGATCAAGATATCGGCGAGCCTGCCGAACTCACCGTGCCTGCCGACCGAGTAGTTCTCGTGGCACCCGTAGGAGTTGCCCGCGGAGTCGGTGTTGTTCTTGAACAGGTAGATGTCGCCGGCGATGCCCTCTTCGCGCAGCCGCCGGTCGGCGTCGACCAGCAGGCCTTCCAGGATCCGCTCTCCCGCCTTGTCGTGGGCGACCAGGTCGACCACGTTGTCGCACTCGGGGGTGGCGTACTCCGGGTGGCTGCCCACGTCCAGGTACAGGCGTGCGCCATTCATAAGGAAGACATTGCTGCTGCGGCCCCACGACACGACACGGCGGAAGAGGTAGCGGGCCACCTCATCCGGTGACAGCCGCCGCTGTCCCCGGAAGGTGCACGTAACGCCGTACTCGTTCTCGAGCCCGAATATTCGCCTGTGCACGCCACTAGGCTACGTTCATCTAGCGCCGTAGGTCACTACACCCCGCCTGGTTCCCCGCCCGATGGCAAAAGCAGCAGAAACAGCAACCATCTAAGGCCAGGATCATGCATCCAACGGGCGCGACGTGCAATCACCGCAGGTCACATGGGCCCCGCGTGTCGCCCTCCTGATGGCATCGGGACCGCCCGGACAGCCGCCAAACTGGTCAAACTTCGCCGTCCGATGCAATTCCCGAGCTTTGGGGTAGGCGTCGAAGAACCCGCCCGCGCGGCGGGACAGACGCCGGCAGGCTCGCCCGTCCGGGGTACACGCCAGGTACATCTCCGGCCGTCTTCGGCGTCGCTGCCAGCGGGGGTGCCCGGGGCCTAGCACTCCCTCCACGAGCGCGCGGGCCCGCCGCGCCCGCTCCGCCCGTCCCGCAGGCGTCACGGTCTCCCGGACCGCCCGCCTATCCATCAGCGCACCCGCCTTCCCGGCCGCCCGCATCCCGGGAAATCGCGCGGGCCGGCGGGCGGACACATGCGGACGCACACTCGACTCGGCGGCAAACGTCAAGGCCAGACAGCCCCCGGAACGGGCACCGGAACCCCCGTCGAGCGGCGACCCACACCGCTCCCTGGCCCCGATTCCCGTCCGCAGTGCGTCCGTGGGCACCGGCTTCCGGGGCCGCGGAATCCACGGACGAGCACGGACGGCGAGCTGGGAGCCGGTCATGCCGGCAGTCAGGCACGACTTCTGGCCTCTGAGCTGCCGACTTCCCCGGAGTTCGGGCTGCGGCAGGGCGCCCTCACAGCGCCAGGAACCCATCCAACGCAGCGCCGAGCCTGGCAGCGCGGCCGAACTGGATCGCGGTCATCCCCAGCTCTTGGGCTGCTGCAACGTTCTCGGCCTTGTCGTCGATGAATACGGCCTCATCTGGGGTACTGCCCATCAGGTCGAGTGCCCGAGTGAATATCAAGGGATTCGGCTTGGTAACCCCAAGCTTGCAAGAGAAGAGCAAGGCGTCGAAGCGGGACTCGACTTGGGGGAGGACCCGCGGGAGCGCGTCCAGAAGCAGATAGTCGTTGTCTGTGAGTAGGGCGGTGCGCAGCGGGCGCAGCCCATCCACCAGCTGCAGCACCTGTGGATCCGGCTCGAAGGCGCGACACCAGAGTTCCTGGGGAGTAGCAAGACCTCCTCGGTACCCTAGCCTCGCCGTCACGGTGCGATGAATCTCCGCAGATGAGTCGGGCCCGAGATCCCACCGCTCGATGAGTCCGGACGCATAGAGCACGCTTTCCACCTGGTTGGCGGTCAGCCCGCATACCTCGCCAAGAGCGTCAAGCCGTCGCTGCGGAAGGAACTGGCAGACGACGCCCCCGAGATCGAAGAAGATCACCTTTGGCTGCATGTCATGACGGTGGCCGCTCGCTGTGGACATCTTGCGTTGTCTGGCAGCCGAGCGTGGAGTCTGGTCGCGCAAGGATGGGTGCCGCCGCGCTCGGATGATCTTGTGCTGTGCCAACGCAGGCGTTTGCAGTGCTGAACAGCCCAGATTCTGGGCTGAGCTCGTTGACGTGGATGTTGCACGACCCAAAGTTCCCTGCGCCGGCGCTGCGGCCAGGCGGCGGCACTGCGCAGCGGATCGCACGCGCAGCACGCACCGCTGAACGCGAAGGTGCTCGTCCAGTGGTCTGCAGTCGATGCCAGCAAGCTGCCACCGGCGGTGCCGCCCGCGCCCACCACCAGCAGCTCGAGCGCGCCGAGCTACTCTGTCGCCAGACAATGGCGGGGCCGGAGACAGCGGCATGCCGTCCCTGGGTCGCTTGCCCACCGAGGTGGCGTTAAGCACGAGGTCATACCCAGGCGGGCGACGGCCACCGCCGCGGGTGTCCACACGAGAACTGCGGCGCACCTGGGCCCGCGAGGTCGCCGGCGCGTAGCGGTTCGGTTCATGATCTCCAGCCCCGCGCAACCGCTCCCTTCAGGAGAGCGGCACCCTAACCCAGCTGAGTAGCTCGGCCACGTCTATCAGGCTCAGCAGCATCGTCGTGCCGCAGACCGGCCACCTCCGCCCGCGCCCTGTGCCTGTTGGCACAACACACGATCTCAGCAGGCCGCGAGTTCTCCTGTCACCAGGATTGTGGCGCTGCCGCCGATGTGGACGCGGTCATCGTGTACGGCGATGACGACTGTGCCCCGCCGCCGGGAGGCCTGGATGGCGGTGAGCTGGGTCTTGCCCTGGCGGGTGGCCCACATTGGCCCGAGCACGGCGTGCGCCGAGCCGGTGACCTGGTCTTCGTCCAAGCCGACCTTGGGCACGAAAACACGGGAGGTGAAGTCAGCGCCCTCGCCGCCGGGCGCGGTTACGATCACCCGTGTCACCGGAAGCTGCCGGATCGCGCCGAAGTCGGGCCGCGCCTGCTCCACGAGCCGGGGATTGCTGACCTGGATGACGTACTCGTAGTCGTTGCGGCCGAACCACTCCGCCCGCTTCAGGCCCAACGCGGCCAGCGCCTCCGGCGGCGGGGTGCTTTCGGTGAGCCCGGCCGCAGGAAAGTCCATCCAGATCCGCTCTTGCTCGCGCCACGCCGCCAGGGTCCCGCTTCGGGTGCTGAAGCTGAGCACCTGATCGTGGCCGGCCTGCCCGGTTTCATAGAGGACATGGGCAGTGGCAAGGGTCCCGTTCCCGCACAGGTGCAGTTCCTGGCTGGGGGTGAACCAGCGCAACCGCTGTCCGTCGCCTGCGGCCAGGAACGCGGTCGCGGGCTGGCTCAACTCGGCGGCGACCTGCTGCATCCAGGCATCGTCTGGCTGTGCTTCCCCGAGCAGGCACACCGCGGCGGGGTTGCCGCCGAATGGCCGCGACGTGAACGCATCCACCAAGTGGACAATCATGAGCAGCCCTGTTGAAACGTTTAGATTGCCAGGTTACTTCTGCTATCAATACTCACACAGCCGCCGTCGGCGCCCGCTGCTCCCTTGCGGTGCGAAGTTGGCCAGAGATTGCAAAACCGCAGGCCAGGAGGCTCGCACGGATGCTGTCCGTGCCCGAACTTAACCGACGGCATAGCTTGCTTACGCGAGCAGCTGGTAGCGGCTGCCGGGTAGCACGGGCCCACCTAGGCGCATATGTGTCAGGCGCCGCCGCTCGCGCAGGCCTAGTGCGACCAGGACGTCCAGGTGACTGCTCTCGAGCGGGAGCGCGTATCCGCGCCGTCCTGTTCACGGCGGGTTTCCGGTCATGGCCGGGTCTCGGATCTGAACACGTCGAGATAGGCCGGCCAGTGCCCGGAGGTAGTAGTCACCGAGGTGGCTGATAGCACGCCGTGCACTACCGCGCGGGTGAAGCAGTCAGCCGCCGAGGCTAGGACCTGGTGGAACAGCGCGGGTGATGCTGGGCTGTCATTGCCGACTCCGCTGCCGGTGGAGATGGCGAAGATCGTGTCACCATCGAACATCGAGTGGGCGGGCCTGACCGCCCGCGCCAGGCCGTCGTGGCCGATGCCTGCCAGCTTGGTGCACTGGGCTGTGGTCAGCGGCACGTCAGTGGCGATGAGGCCGATCGTGGTGTTGAACTGCCGCGCCGGCAGCCAGCTGGGCGGGCGGCGGAACTGCTCGCCTGCGGCAAGCGCTGCTGGCATTGGCGGTGTCAGCCAGTCGAACTCGCCCGGCAGCCCGAACGGGGCACCGTAGAGGGTTCCGGTGACGGGGTGCAGGACCGAGCCAAGGGCGTTAACCACAGCCAGCGCGGCGACTATGCCACCAGCTTCCAGCACGGCACTGGCCATTCCGACGCCGCCCTTGAGTCCGCCGGCCACTGCGCCGGTGCCCGCGCCGACTACGCCGAGTGCATCGCCGCCGACCGTGATCAGGCCACCAGGGCCAGGGCGGGGGCCCGTCATGGCCGCGTCGTAGGCGGCCCGGCCGAACTCCGGGCCTGGGCGGCAGGTGTGGTTACCGCCTCGGCCCAGGTCGAACAAGATGGCGGCCGGCACGATCGGGACCACGCTGCCCGGCGGGCCGGCCGCAGCGCCGCGGCCGGCCTCCGCGAGAGCGGCCATCACACCGTCGGCCGCAGCGAGCCCAAACGCGCTGCCGCCGCCGAGCACGATCGCGTGCACACGGAGGCGGTCCGCCGAGCTGAGCGGGTCAAGCAGGTCAGTCTCACGCGTGCCCGGGCCGCCGCCCCGCACATCGACGCCTGCCACCGCCCCGCCGCCCGGCGTCACGATTACCGTGGTCCCGGTGAGCCAGCCGCCGCCTTGCCGCCAGGCATGGCCGACCCGCAGCCCGGCCACGTCGGTCAGGCGGTTCGTCGGGCCCTGGCGCTGCTCGCCGAGGCCAGTCACGGCACCTCGCTGCCTTCCGGGGCCGGGCGCAGGCGCGCTGGCGCCGACCTTGAACCGGGTAATGCCGTGGTCACGGGCGAATGGGTAGAGCCAGGGCATCTCGTCGGCGAGGAACGCGTGGGAATCTCGCGGAAGGTGCCGTGCTTCCTCATGTACCTCATGCAGCTACCGCCGTCGAGGACTGAAGGAGGGCAGTCATGCTCACCGTCGAGTTCCAACACGGCGACGCTGGCTCGTAGGCCGCCCAGCGACAGCTGAGCGCAGCCGCGCGAGGCTGCCAGCGGCCGGGGTGCGCAGTGGCTGGCGACATCGGCGGCGAAGCCGATCCAGGCCGGATCCCGGCAGCGCGGGCCACGGCCCCGCACAGCGTGGCCCTGCCGACGCGGCAGCCGTGTCCGGGCGGCGCTGCAGACTGGTTCCGGGGCCGCGTAGCCGAAGCCAGCTGCGGCGAATCGCTGCGGACGCGGTCGGATGCTGGGAAAGGTATCCAGGATCTCGGCGGCCTCGGGCCAGTAGCGGAGCGGCCCGAGACCGTGGTGGCACCTTGGGCATGGGTTGCGGATGCGGACGGGGCACCAGGCCGGAGCACCCTGCGGAGCTCACGGGCAGCGGCGAGACGATCCGGCATGTGGTGGGCCACGGTGGACAGCCAGGCGCCGTCCATGGTGGCGGCGGTGAGCGGCAGCGCGCTGGCCTCCCCTGCGGGTATGCACGCGCACATGGCGGGCGAAGGTCCCGCGGCCACGATACTGATGCCGGACCAACTGGCCAGGGCGGCGGCCCAACGGCCGGTGACGGCCTCAAGGACGGGGAACCGCATCCCAGGCCGGGGTGCCAGGTGCCGGGCGATCGCGGCCCGCCATTCGCTGAGGGCGTCGGGGGGAAGCTCGCGGGATGCCGGGAACGCAGCGGCCGCTTCGTCGTCGATGCGGGCCATGGCCTAGCCGACCTGCCCGCCTGGTGTGCCGTCCGGATAACTGGCGATCTCGATGAGATTGCCGTCGGGGTCGCGGACGTAGATGCTGGTGATCATCCCGCGGGCGCCGGTGCGGGCTACCGGGCCTTCTTCCACCGGCACGTGCTGCGCGCTCAGGTGCACGAGGACCTGTCCGGGCGGAGTCGTGGTCAGGAGGCACAGGTCGGCGCTGCCGGGCACGGGGCGCGCGGCGCGCGGCGCGATCTCCTGCCCGGCCCGGTGCAGGTTGATCTTGCTGGTGCCGAATTCCAGGGCACGGCGCCCGGCGCCGAAGGTGACCGGGCGCATGCCGAGCACCCGCTGGTAGAAGCCTGATGCCTGGTCTAGGTCGGCGACGGTTAACACGAGGTGATCCAGGCCGGTGATGACGACCGGAACCGGCTGCTGCTCGCCGTGGCTGCCGGCAGGGTCAGCGGCGTGCTGCGCGGTCCGGGCCTGCCGGGCGGCAGCGGTAAGCCGCTCCCCTGCGCCCGCGAAGAAATCTCGCAGCGCGCGGAGAACAGCTCGCCCGTCCAGCGCGAGCAGTGCCTGACCGTAGCCACCCGTGCCGTAACAGACATGGCACAAACCAGCTGCCTGCAGGTCCTCGTCAGCTCCCCACTCCGCCAGTAGCGCCGCAACGCCGACCAAATGCTCGTACCGGATCCCGCCCGGATGGGACATCCGGCCTGCGCGCCGCTTCAACAACAACTCCCCGATCCGCCCTGACGCCGAATCGCATCCCATGTAACGAGTTATACTCGTGACATGAGCTCGCGGGCAACCCACCAGGACGAGCCGCCACCGGAAGAACTGCGGTTCATCTTCCGGTCCGGCCGGCTGTGCCTGGCCTTCTGCGCGACCGTCGGCGAGCGGTGGCGCCACGGCTTCGACCGGCTTCTCGCTCCCGGGGACCTCGCCCGCTGGTACGCCGAGGCCCGCGTCGCCGACATCCCCGTGCCGGTGACCAGCGCCGACCTGGACAGCGCACGAGAGGCGCGGGAAGCGGTCTACCGCGCCGCCAAGGCCCTCATCGACGGCCAGCCGCCAACCGCGGGTGACGAGCACGTCATCAACCGCGCGGCCGCCGCGCCGCAGCCGGTGCCGCGCATGAACCGGGGCGTGATGACGTTGACCGCGGCTGGGCCGGATCAGCCGGCCAGCGCGCTGAGCGCGGTAGCCCGCGATGCCATCGCCCTGCTCACCACCGAGGACGCCCGGCGGCTGCGCGAATGCGCGAGCCCCGAGTGCGGCCTGCTGTTCCTGGACGCCAGCCGCCCCGGCCAACGCCGTTGGTGCTCCAGCGGCGCCTGCGGCGGCAAAGCGCGCGCTGCCACCTACCGGCAACGCCGGGCCCGTGGGAGTGGGACGTGAAGCGGCTCCCGGCGAGCATAGAGGTCGCGGGCCGGGAGAACGGGGTCTGGCTGCGACAGCGGCAGAAGGTGGTGCTCGCGGCGGTCCGGCAACACCCGGACGTGATGTGAACCTCTGCCGGCTCCGTCCTGGACGTCAGGTACGGCCCAGCCGCCGGGGAGGACGCAGGGCTCCGCAAGACCGTAGATCCGGGCATCGCGCACCCCCGTGTTCCGGCGCGCCTTGCCCCAGACCTCGTTGTAGCCGGAGTCCTGCAGGATGGCGCCCCGTGCAGTCTGGAAGATCCGGCCGTCCGGGGTTGTGCCGTACCGCTCGATGTGCGCGCGGCGCCGCCGGACCAGCACCGGGGGGATGGGGATGGTGCTCGTTACTGGCGCGGTGCGTCAGGCCGCGTTCCTGGCGTACGATGCCCTCATCCGTCCAGGCCCGCCCGGCCAGCGATGCCGAGGCCGACAAGACGATCTGACTCCACCCAGACCCCGGCAGATGCAGGTCGGCTTCCCGCAGCATGACCGCCTCCGACAGGCGCAGCGCCGGGTAATACAGGCAGGCGAAGAACGTCTTCAAGACATGCCCGGACACAACTTCTCCCCGCAAATGCACAGGATGCCTGCGCCGCCTCCGCCGACGAACCGGGCCACGGCGCGTGACGGTTCCGCATGTAGCGGTGCTGCCGGTCAGTTGACCGCGGCGGGCCCGGATTCCAGGCGGGCAAGGGCCGCATCAGACCAGGCCGGCAGGCCTGTGGCCGGCTTTCCGGGCCCTGGCAGCGCGGAGCCCGCCCGTGGACCCAGAGCAGGTCATCCCGCGCCCGGCCCCCAGCGGCGGCCGACTGGCACGCGACCCGCGGCTGACCGCCGCGCTCGTCGCCCGGCTCACCGCACGCGACCGGTGGCTGCTGCGGATGCTCCTGGAATACCGCGTCCTGACCACCACCCAGATCACCGACCTGGCATTCGGCACCACCCGCGCCGCCACCGCCCGGCTGCTCACCCTCTACCAGCACCGCGCCGTCGACCGGTTCCGGCCTCTCGCCCCGCCCGGCACCGGCTCCATGCCGCTGCACTTCGTCCTCGACGACGCCGGCGCCGCAGTCCTCGCCGCCGAGGACGCCACCACCCCCGCCGCCCTCGGCTACCGCCGCGACCGCGCCCTGGCCATCGCCCTGTCACCCACGCTCGCCCACGCCACCGGAGCGAACGGCATCTTCACCAGCCTCGCCGCCGCCGCCCGCGCCAGCAACGGCACACAAGTGCTGCAGCGCTGGTGGTCCGAGCGGCGCTGCACCGCCACCTGGGGCGAGCACACCCGTCCCGACGGCTACGGCCGCTGGCTCACCCGCCCGCCCGGCACAACCAGCCAGGCCGCCATGGCCGCCACCGACTTCTTCCTCGAGGGCTTCGACTTCGCCGCGTCCCCGAAACTGCCCGCCGCGCAGATCCGTGACCTGGCTGCCCTGCGCTGGCTGCAGGCCGACGAGTCCGTAATCCTGTATGGTCCGGTCGGCGTGGGCAAGAGCCACGTCGCCCAGGCCCTGGGCCATCTCGCCGTCCGGCACGGCGCCGCCGTCCGGTTCCTCAAGACCAGCCGGGCGCTGGCGCATCTGGCCGGCGGCCGCGCCGACAGCACTGGCACAAACGGCTCGGCGAGCTCGCCCGCCCCGCCGTCCTCATCCTGGACCTATCCGGCGTCCCTCAGCACCCGTCGGCAATGTCGGCCAGCGTGGCCTGGGCTGCTGTTTCCGCACGTCGGCGTGTCGTTATCCAAGGTCCCACACCAACGTCGGTGACGTCGGCATGATCGGCGGGCATGGGGGTGCAGCGCGTCATGCTCGACGGTCATCGGACCTGGACGGTGGTGGGCGGGGACCATCTTCCGGTCGGCCCGGTCGAGGAGTACCTGGAGTTCTTGCGGGTGGCTCAGCAGTCCTCGCCGAACACTGTCCGGTCCTGTGCGACGTCGCTGGCACGCTGGTGGGAATACCTGACCACGGCCGTGATCGGCTGGGACGCGGTGACCCTGCCCGCGTTCGTCGCGTTCGTGGCGTCGTTACGGTCAGGCGAGCCGGCCGGAGTCACCCGGCTTCCCGTCGGCGGTCAGCCCGAGACGCTGGCGGAGTCCACGGTCGCGGCCAGGATCACGGCGGTGTTGTCGTTCTACCGCTACCACACCGACGTGCACCAGGTGCCGGTGGCCGGCCGGCTCTACCGGATGAGCAGTCACGGCGGGCGTTACGTTCCCGGGCTGGTGCACCTGCAGCGGAGCCCGGGCCGGCCCGGCCCGGCGGTGCGGGTGCGCCGCACGGCGGCCAGGCCGGTGCCGTTACTCACTCCCGGGCAGGTGGAAGCCATCCTGGACGCCTGCGCGCGGTGGGATCCGGCGTCCGGCCAGTGGTCAGGTTCGGTCCGTGACCGGCTGCTGTTCGCGACCCTCGCCGAGACCGGCATGCGGCTTGGTGAGGTTCTGTCGACCCGGCACTGCGACTGGCATGCCGGGCGGGGCGGCACCCCGTTCATTGAGGTTGTCCCGCGCCAGGATCATCCGGCCGGGGTGCGCAGCAAGAGCGGCCGGTACCGGCGGATCTATGTCAGCGACGAGCTGGAACGCCTGCACGGTGAGTACTTGTGGCAGTTGTGTGACGCCGATGCGCACCGGCTGGTGGATCTGCCGGGCCACTTCGTGTTCGTCAACCTGCACCGTGGGCCGCTGGCTGGCGCCGCTGCGTCCCGAGACCGTCTACGACCAGGTCGCCGCTTTGAAGCGCAAGCTTGGCGCGGCTGTTCCGGCCGGCTGGACACCGCACTGGTTCCGGCACACGCACGCCTCGGCCCTGCTGCTGTCGGGTGCCCGCGAACACGTGGTCATGCGCCGGCTCGGGCACGCCGACATCCAGACGACCTTGAATCTGTATGGCTGGGTGACCGAGGACGCCGAGCTGCGGGCGCTGGCCGGCTGGCGCAGCTTCTGCGCCGGCTGGCGGGGCTGGGAGAACGCCGGTGAGTGAGCCGCCCCGTCGCCTGCATGCCATTACCGCTGCTGCGGGCCGGCTGGACCGCAGCGCAGCGTTAGCCAAGGGGCTTGCGGCCGCGTTCGCCGGGACTGCCTTCGACCCGGCCGATCCCGTCCTGGCCGGGGTCTGCACGACCGGGCGCACCCTGGTGCTGCGCACCGGCGCCCTCCCCGTCCCGATGCAGCGGGAGATCTCCTGGTGGGTGGCCACCTGCCACGCCGACGGGGAACGGGTGATCAACACCTGCGACTGGAACCGGTGGGTGGCCACCGCCCTGGAGGTGATCGGCGAACGGCCTAAGGTGTGCTCGTTCGCAGACCTGTCCCTGGCAGAGTGGACAGCCGCGTGGGCCCGCAAGTTCCACGCCGACATTGGCCGGCTCGCCTCGGCCAGCACCCGCTACCGGGCCGAGTGCGCGATCAGGGGCCTGCTGCGCCGGCTGGCCATCCAGTACAGCGACGCGCCATGGTGGACACACGACGTGTGGTGCCTGCGGGCGGCACGGCGTGCGCGGTCGCCGCGGTCAGAGCGCACTTGCCTTAGCGCCTGGAGTTTACAATCTGATAAACTCAAAGGTGTCCGGGACGGAGGGCTGTTGGACGACTGGGAGATCTATCTGACGGACGAGGTCCGCGACTGGATCTCGGGCTTAGATGCTCGTTCGCATCAGCTGGTCGTGCAGGCGGTTGACATCCTCGCCGAGCGCGGCCCGGCGCTCGGGAGGCCTCTGGTCGACCATGTGGAGCACTCTTCGGTCCAGAACCTCAAGGAGCTGCGGCCTGGGTCTTCGGGGCGCAGCGAGCTGCGCGTCTTGTTTGTGTTCGATCCGTGGCGGTCCGCGATCTTGCTGGTGGCCGGCGACAAGTCCGGCAACTGGCGGCAGTGGTACCGGGAAGCGATCCCGCGGGCCGAGCATCTGCTGGAGGTCTACCTGAAGGAACGGGCCGAGGAGGAGGGACGGAATTAGTGGCGCACACCAAGTGGTCAGACATCCGCGACGAGCACATCGAGCGGATCGGACGGGACGAGTTCGAGGCTGGCAAGGAGCAAATGCTCGCCGAGGCTCGCGGCTGGCGGCTAGCTGAGATCCGCCGCCGCCGGGGCATGACCCAGGCGCAGGTCGCTGACAGGATGGGCGTCGGGAAGAGCCGGGTAAGCCAGATCGAAAAGGGCCGCGTCGCCACCCGGGATGTGCTCGATCGCTACGTCGAGGCGCTCGGCGGGCGGCTGAGCCTGATGGCCGACTTCGGAGACGAACTGCTGAGAGTCGGCTGAGGCCAGATTCGCTGTGGGCCAGGTATGGCACTGGTCGCCCAGCTCGCCTCGGTGAGCACCGCCGGGCGGAACGGATCGAGAACAGCCGGGCTGAGCGCGCGGGCTGTGGCCTGTTAGCCGTTCGGCGTGACGAGGCCGGATTCGTATGCGGTGACGACGGCCTGGGCCCGGTCGCGGAGGCCGAGCTTGGCCAGGATGCGCTTGACGTGGGTCTTGG
>JASHOL010000303.1 GCA_030041135.1 Streptosporangiaceae bacterium
GTCGTGCGATGTTTGACCGCCTCGGCGGGACGCTGATCGTCAGGAACGACGGCCACTTCACCTCAGAGACGCTCCCGATCGTCGACCAGCTGATCGCCTGAGGCTGCACCTTCGTAGGCATGTTCGTACATGCTCTGCGTTGGCTCGTAACTGACTAGTCATTTCGGGTGGTTTCCGCATACCAGACGTAAGCGCAGCCAGCGTGGGCCAGCGCCGGATTCTCTTTATCCACAGGAGTTTTCAAACCCTGTGGCCGGTTTACGGCCTGAATAGCCCAGCTAAGCTATTTGCACGATTTTAGCCGAACTGGTGCGCTCTGACCTGCCAGGATCCCAGGTCAGGCCTGGTGAGAGGCAGCCCGACTGCCGCGTAACCGGGGGAGAACCGGCGTAAGGCAGTGAGTGAGGTCAGCCTCTTCCGCTCATAAGAAGAGCACGAGGGCAAGGGCGCGGGGACGACACCGCGCTCCGTCCAAGGTCCAGCGCAATGTAAAGATCATCGGGGCGGCTGTCCCGGTGCTCGCACTGCTCGGAGCGCTGGCGGCCTACGAGGCCCAGCCAAGCGGACCGGCTCATGTGACCGGGAGCGCGGCGGCTTATCGCAACCCCGCCCCGAGAGTCGCCCTGACGGACGGGGCCGCCTCGCCCATCTCCGGGCGATCTGCTTCCAGCGCCGGCAAGACCCGGAAGGCCGGCCGCCCAGGCGCGACGGCCAGGTCGCGGCATGCCGTCAAGGCAAGCTCAGCACATCGGTCCGGCAGCACGGCGAAGCCCGCGGCCTCGCCGCCCGCGCCAACCCCGCAGGCCAGCCCTCAGCCCAGCCAGTCCACTGCACCGTCTCCCTCGCCGTCAGCAAGTGCATCGGCGAGCCTGGCCGCAGCCGTGCAGCAGGACATCGCCAGCGGCAACTACCTGCTGGCCGTCGGCCAGTACCTGGTCGAGAACGGCTACTCGGACGCGGCCGCCGCTGGCGTCGCATCGTGTGTCGACGGCGAATCGGGAGGGAACCCGGAGTCGGTCGGGAGCGGCGGCGGCGGCCTTATCGGCTGGACGCCGATCAGTTCGGCCGAGCCCAACTCGAACATCATCACGGGCAACGCCGCACAGGACATGATGGCCCAGCTAGAGGATCTCTTGTACTACAACTCCACGGAGATCGGGCAGTCGCTGGTGGATCAGCTCGACAGCATCAGCGACCCGGTCGATGCCGCCGACTTCTATTCGCAGAATTTCGAGAAGCCGGCCGTGACGGACTCCGATGTGGTGCCGTCGGTGGCGGAGCAGATCTTCTCCGACCTCAGCAGCTGATGGCCACGGGGCGGCGCGGGCGTCGAGACCGGCTGGGCCGTTGGCGCATGGTTCCGCCCGGCCGACTCACGCCTCCCCGGTGCCGACGATTATCAGCGGCAGGGACCCGTGCCATCGAACAAGCCGGCGGCCTGGGCTAGCCTTCAGGGCAAGTAAGACGCCGGGACCCGGGCGGGTTCGCCCGCCTGCACTCGGCGCCAGACGCTAAGCATGCGCGAATCCACGTTCATTACCTGCGCTTGCTTAAGTCATTAATGGCGGATCCGTTTTATGCCTGTCGCCCTCGGGAATGGCCGCCGACAGTATGCAAAAGTTCATGAGCGCGGTCAGGCCGCCTGGATTTCACCAGGGAATCGCACCGGCGCGGGACACGGCAGGCTGCCGCGAGTCGCTCGGACTTGAGGGTAGGGGGCCCCTTACATGGTTCAGCAAGTGACCTCGCGGCTCGAAGCCGACCTGTTCCTGCTGCACGCGCCCAGCGTCTACGACTTCCGAGAGCGCGACGACCTGCTGTTCGCGTACCTGAGCGACAGCGACAGCGTCAACGTGACCTCGGTCTACGAGATGTATCCGATCGGCTGGTTCTCGATCAAGCAGTGCCTGGCTGACAACGGCTTCGACGTGAAGATAGTGAACGTCGCCTCGCTGATGCTCATGCACCCTGAATTGGATGTCAGGAAACTGCTCGGCCGGCTGGAGGCGCCGATCTTCGGATTCGACCTCCACTGGATGACGCAATGTCACGGCGCCGTGGAGCTCGCGGCCGAGCTCAAGAACGTGCACCCGGATGCGCTCACAATCTTCGGCGGAATCTCCGCGACATACTTCGCGCAGCAGCTCATTACATACCCGAGCGTCGACATAGTGGTCCAGGGCTACGACACCCTGGAGCCCGTCGCCGACCTGGTCAGGCAGGTACGGGGCGGCAGCAGGGACTTCACCTCGATTCCCAACCTGCTCTACAAGACCGGACGGGACGTGCAGGCCACCGGCTTCACCCATAAGCCAGCCACCAATTACAACAACGCTCGCAACGACTGGTCCTACTACCGGGAGACGCCGAATCCAGGGCCGTCGGCATCCAAGCTCATAATGACCCTGCCCAATACCGGCTGCGCGCACGACTGCGGCTGGTGCGGTGGGTCGCGATTCGCCTACCGCAACATCATGGGCGTGCACAAGACGCTCGTGCAGAAGGACCACGACCTCGTCCTCGAGGAACTCCGGACGATGCGCGAGGCCGCGAAACACACCTCGATCTACGCACTGCAGTGCTACTCCGAGAACAAGACGCGGCTGCACTCGTATCTGGATGCCGTCCGCGAGGTCGGCTACAAGAGCGTCTCCTTTGAGCAGTTCAACCTGACGCCGCCGGACACGCTCAAGAAGATGGGCGAGTCCACGGATGCCTACATCATGCTGTCCCCCGAGTCGCACGATCCGAAGATCAGTGCCGCGGCCGGCCGGGGTACCTACACAATGGAGCAGATGGAGAACTGGATTCCCCGTGCCCTGGACGCGGGGGTGAAGGGCGTCATGATCTGGTTCTTCATCGGCATGCCTTACCAGGACCGGCAGTCGGTCTTTGACACCATCGCCTACTCAGAGCGGCTGATCCGCAGGTTCGGCGGCTGGGCGGCGCTGCCGCTCATCTGCCCAATGGTGCCGTTCCTGGATCCAGGCTGCCGGTTCTTCGAGGAGCCGGAGCGTAACGGCTACCGCATCTACCACCGGACGCTCGAAGAGCACCGGCAGGCGATGGTGGAGCCGCTGTGGTACCGGCGCCTCAACTACGAGACCGAGTGGCTCAGCCGGCGTGAGCTGCAGGACGTCTCCTACGAGGCGATTGCCCGGCTGGTGGAGATCAAGGGTGAGTACGGGGTACTGCCGGCCCAGTTCTGCACGGCAGTACTCAGCACGATCGACGAGACCCGCAACCTGCTCGGCGAGATGGAACGGGCGCTCACACTCGACGGGTCACTGCCCGCCGACCTCCGCGCCGAGATGCGCATTTACAACCGCAAGATCCTGGCCTACTCCAGTGACCAGATCATCCCCGTCCGGCGTCCGTTCGGCGGCCGGTGGTTCGATGACGTCACCGTTCCAGAGGAGATGATCGAGGACATCCTGCGACACCAGCCGGATCTGGCTCCTCATCTAGCTCAGGCCGCGGTCTGACCGCGCCCCTGGCCCGCCGTGCCTTGGCTCGCGCGGACGCGCCGACCTCAGCCTCGCTGAGGGCGCCCCAGGCGATCCGCACCGGGAGCGCGCGCGGGCCGCGTACCTGGCCGACCGACCACCGCACCGCCGCCGGGTCGGCCAGGCCGAAGTTCGGGATCCGCTCCAGCCAGACCTCTAGGGCGACGCGCAGCTGCATCCGGGCCAGGTGGGAGCCGATGCAGCGATGGATGCCGAGCCCGAACGCCGCGTGCCGGTTCACCTCGCGGTCGATCATCACCTCGTCGGCCCGGTCGAACTGCGCGGGGTCGCGGCTGGCGGCCGGGAACGACAGCAGGACCCAGTCGTCGGCCCTCATGTCGACGCCGCGCCAGTGCATGTCCCCCTTGACCAGCCGGGCCATCGTGACCGGCGCGTAGGCGCGCAGCAGCTCTTCCAGCGCGGTTGGCAGCAGCCCAGGGTCGGCGACGAGGCGCTCGCGGTCGCGATGGTTCCCGGCCAAGTGCCACAGCGAGGCCCCGATAGCGCTCCAGGTGGTATCGATGCCAGCGACCAAGAGCAGTGTCATCGTCCCGACCACGTGCGCCGCGTCGAGCTTGCGGCCGTCGAGCTCCGTGTTGATCAGGAAAGAGGTCAGGTCGTCGCGCGGCTTTTCTAGATGCTCGTGAACCTGCGCGAGCAGGTAATAGAACAGCGCCGACATCTTGGTCACGCGCTCCTGCTGTGGCAGGTTAATCCCCTCGAGCGTGTTCTGGGCGAACTCGCGCAGCTGCGGCCCGTCCTCCTCGGGGAAGCCGAGCATCTCGGCGATGACGCGCATCGGGATGTGCTGGGCGTAATCGGCCGCGGCGTCAACGACGTCCCTGCCTTCCAGCGCGTCGATGAGCGAGTGGCAGAAGGCCCGGGTTGCGGCTTCCCTGGCGCTCACTGCCGTCTTGGTGAAGGCCCGCAGCAGGAGCTTCCTGGCGCCATGGTGGAACGGCGGATCAGAGGTGATCGGCGGGGAGCCGCCGGCCGGCGCCAGTTCGCCCGGCGGCCGGAAGTTGCCCATGATGATCGAGCGGGAGGAGAAGCGCTCGGTGTCGTGAGCGATAGCCGAGACATCTTCGTATCTCGTCGGCAGCCAGCCGCCGCCGAACCGGTTCGTGTGCGCGATCGGGCAGCGCCGCCGGAGGTCGTCCAGGATCGGGTAAGGATCGGCGGCCCACTCCTCCTCCATGTGGGAGAAGTCAGTCGCCCAATCCGACACCGGACCCGTGACGATCTCGCTGCGGGTGCCGCGCGACTGGCTCTCTCGCTTCCCCCACCGATCTCCGCCGAGCCGGTTCACAGCGGCCACGTCACGTCTCCTCGGTCAGCCTGATCGCGTGCTCCGGGCAGTTGAGCTCCGCCCGGCGAGCGTCCCGCTCGTTGCCGAGCGGCACCTCCCCGTCTGCGAGCACCTTTCCGTAGCCTTCTTCGTCCTCACCAAACAGCGCGGGAGCGAGGTCATAGCAGCGCCCGTGCCCCTGGCAGAGATCGGCCACAATCTGCAGTTTCACCAGGGCATTCCTCTCCGTTTGGCCCAGACTGCGCCCGCCTCGCTGACCTCGGGCAACGCCTGTCTGACAGGCCAGAACCCGGCAACGTCGTGAAACCACACCTGTGCCCCGTAAGACCGCTAGTTAGACCGTCCATTACTCGTATTTTCTTAAGTCATTAATAGTCCGATCTGTTTACCGGTATCAGTGCGGGGA
This sequence comes from Streptosporangiaceae bacterium, assembly GCA_030041135.1. Lineage (GTDB taxonomy): Bacteria > Actinomycetota > Actinomycetes > Streptosporangiales > Streptosporangiaceae > JAJYUU01. The sequence goes on from JASHOL010000303.1 coordinate 5,222, forward strand.
ATGGCCATGGGCCGAAACATTACTCGTGCGAACAGCATTCCGGGGCTGAGAGGAGTTCCGATCCATGGGACTGGCAATCCCTTCCGTCGAGGTCCTCGGTACCGAGGGCTACTCTACTGTTCCTTCGCCGTTCTCGATGGATCACGACACCTTCCGCGACCTGGGTTATCGCCTGGTCGATGCGCTCGCCACGTACCTGGACAAGCTTCCGCAGGAGCCGGTTTACCGGCCTTTGCCCGCAGCGGTACGGCGAGAACTGGAGAAAATGAATCTTCCGGCCAATGGGGCGGCAGCCAAGGAAGTAATAGATGGCTTTATGCGACTGGTGCTGCCCTACGGCCGCGGCCAGAATCATCCGTGCTTCGCCGCATTCGTTGATCCTGCGGCATCCAAATTGAGCATGCTCGCGGCCTTTGCTTCCGCGGTTACCAACACCAGCGGGGCGGGCGGGAACTACGCCGCCATCTACGTAGAACGTGCTGCGGTGCGCTGGCTGATGGAGCTCATCGGCTTCCCGCGCGACGGAAGCGACGGGGTCCTGCTCGGCGGCGGATCGGACGCCAACCGGCACTGCCTGGAGGTGGCGCGGCACTGGGGCGCGAAGGTCAACGGCTTCGACATCAGGACCGACGGCCTGCACGGCCAGCCACGGCTCACCATGTACATGTCCGATGAGGGCCATTCCTGCCTGGAGAAGGCAGCCTTCACCCTCGGGCTCGGTGCGCCGCGCAAGGTGCACGCCGACGCAGACTTCCGGATGGACCTCGCCGGCCTGCGGGCCGCAGTCGCCGCCGACCGGCGGGCCGGGCACCGGCCGTTCCTGGTCGCGGCGAACGCGGGCAGCGTCACGACCGGCGCCATCGACCCGCTCGCCGACCTTGCCGACTTCTGCCAGCGGGAAGATCTCTGGCTGCACGTGGACGGCGCCTATGGCGGCTTCGGGGTCCTGGATTCTCGGCTCGCGGATCTGTACTCGGGGCTTGATCGCGCCGACTCGGTCGCGCTCGACCCGCACAAGTGGCTGGCCGTCGCGATCGGCACGAGCTGCGCGATGATCCGCGACGGCGCCCTGCTTCAGGACACCTACAAGCTCATCCCGTCCTACCTCCGGCTGCCGTCCGGAGACGGATTCGCCGGGGAGATCTGGTATTCGCACCGCAGCGCCGAGCAGACCAGGGACTCCGGGCGGGCCCTTAAGACATTCTGGAACATTCAGCAGGCGGGCCGGTCGGGGCTGGAGGCTCACGTCCGCCGACACATCGATCTGGCTCGTTACCTTGAGCAGGTCATCGACGCCAGCCCCGACATGGAGCTGGTAGCCAGCGGGCCACTGACCGCCGTGTGCTTCCGCTACGCGCCATCCGGCCAGCGTGACGAGGAGAGCCTGGCCCTGCTGAACCAGAGAATCATGGCGGATGTCCAAGTTGACGGGCGGGCGTTCCTGGCCGGGGCTGACATCCGCGGCCGCTACGCGCTTCGGTCCTGCGCGCTGCACTATGCGCTCGATGAAAGCCACGTGCGCGCGATCGTCGAGGCGGTCAGGGAAGCCGGGCGGCGACGGCTCGCCGACGTGCCGATGCAGGCCCGTGGCGATCCGGCAAGCGGGGAGCCGACGATCCCCAGGTGCGCATCATGAGCGGCGCACTCACCGCGGGTCCCCGGCACCGCAGGAACTCGCCGCCGGCGGTCCCGGCGCAGGCCAGGTTCACTCTCGCGGTTGCCGCGGGTAAGGCAGCAGGCGCCGCATCGAGGGCCCTCGGACGCGGCGGCGGGACAAGCTTCCCCGGCGCCATTGCCCGCAGGATCGACCCGCACGTGCTGCGGAAGGTCGCGGCCGTGAACAACGCCAGCACCGTCGTCGTGACGGGCAGCAACGGCAAGACAACGACCTGCCGCATGCTCGCCGCTCTGGCCCAGGCCGGCGGCCTGAAGGTCACCCAGAACCGCACTGGCTCGAACCTCCTGCAGGGAGTGATCTCGGCCGCAGTGCGCGGCGCGGACCTGTTTGGCCGGATGGACGCCGAGCTCTTGCTGTTGGAGGTCGACGAGGCAACCGTGCGGCGCGTGGTTCCGGATATGCAGCCGGACGTCTTCGTCGTGACCAACATCTTCCGCGACCAGCTTGACCGTTTTGGCGAGCTGTACACGATGGCCCGCATGCTGCAGATGATCGTGCACTCGCTGCCCTCCTCGGCCACCGTGGTTCTCAACGCCGATGACCCGCTCGTGGCCAGCCTGCCCGACCAGACCGGATCCGCGGCCACCGCGACCGGGGCAGCCGCGCGCGTGGTGTGCTACGGGATCTCCGGCAGCGGCACGGGGCGAAAGGTGCCCGAGCATTCCGCCGACACCATCCGGTGCGTGCGCTGCCAGCACACGCTGACCTACCAGGCCGTGCACCTGTCCCACCTGGGCGACTACAGCTGCCCCGCGTGCGGGGGCTGCCGTCCGGCGCTTGATGTCGCGGTGTCGGCGATCCGGCCGTCACCCGCCGGCGGATCCGACGTCACCATCGAGACGCCGGCCGGCCCTATGGCCCTGCGCATACCACTCGCAGGCATGCACAACGTGTATAACGCCGCCGCCGCGCTGGCGTGCGTCACCGCGCTGTCCCTGCCCCGGCCGCTTGAGCCGGCTCAGGCGCGGCAGGCCATGGCCGCCGTGCGTCCGGCGTTCGGCCGGCTGGAGGAGATCCGGGCGGGCGACCGGCAGATAACGCTCGCGTTCGTGAAGAACCCGACCTCCTACAACACCACGCTGGGCGAGGTGCTGTGCCGGCCAGGCCGCAAGCACGTGCTGGCCGCGCACAGCAACACGGTCGTCGACGGGGAGGACTTCGCCTGGCTCTGGGACGTCGACATCGAGGCACTTGTCCCGCAGCTCGCGAGCCTGACCGTGAGCGGGAGCAGGGCCGAGGAGGTGGCCCTGCGATTCAAGTACGCGGGGGCCGACCCGGCGATCATCACGGTCATCCCCGATCGCACGGCCGCGCTGCAGGTGGCACTGACGCAGCCGCAGCCGGGCGAGGCACTGCACATATTCGCCGGTTACACCCCCATGCGCGAGATCCGCGCCGTCATGCAGCGACGCGGCTGGGTGTCACGGTCCTGGGAGGAGTGATGAGATGACACAGACGCCGGTAGCGGTTCGCATCTGCTACCTCTACCCGCGCCTGCTCAGCGTTGCCGGGGACAGGGGGAACCTGTTCGCGCTCGTGCACCGCTGCGACTGGCGGGGCATCCGCTATAGCGTGACCGAGGCCGACGTGGGAGAGGTTCCCGACCTCGCGCAAGCCGACCTGATCCTGCTGCACGGCGGCCAGGACCGGGAGATGACCGCCGCGGCCAGCGACCTTGCCGTGAAAGCCGGCCCCCTCCGCGAGGCGATCGAGACCGACGCCGTCGTCCTGGCCGTGTGCGCGGGATACCAGCTCCTGGGTAAGTACTACCAGCCGCCTGCCGGGCCGGCGATCGAAGGCGTCGGCGTGCTGGACGTGGTGACCGAAGGTGGCCAGACTCGCTTCATCGGGCACGTCGCGGCCGAGTGCGATCTAGGTTCGGGGCGGGGCGGGCAGCTGACCGGTTTCGAGAACCACAGCGGCCGCAGCTATCTGGGCCGCGGGGTCGAGCCGCTCGCCCGCGTGATCGCGGGGTCGGGCAACAACGGCGAGGACGGCACGGAGGGCGCCCGCTACCGGCAGGTGTACGCCACCTACCTGCACGGACCGGTGCTGCCGAAGAACCCGTGGCTGACCGACCATCTGCTCGCCACCGCGATAGCCCGCCGCCACCCTGACTTTGGCCCTCTGACACCGCTGGCCGATAAGACAGAAGAGCAGGCGCATGCGGCCGCGCTCCGGCTCGCCAGGGGCCGGCTCACCCGGCTGCGCGGCACCACGACCGTGAGGTCCCGGATCGGCCTGTCGGCCTTGCTTCCGGCGCGGGCCCAGGCTACGCCCGCCACGGCGCCAGGCACGGAAAGTCGCGACGCCCAGACGGCAGGCAAGAAAAAAGACGAGAAGGACCCGGCATGGACTTCTCACTAAGCCCCGAGCAGCGGGAACTGGTGGACGCGGCGACCGCGTTCGCCCGGCAGGAACTCGGCCACGATCTGGCCAAGCTCGATGACGCGGCCGAGTTCCCGCGGGATGCGTGGCGGGCCTGCGCCAAGTTCGGAATCCAGGGCCTGCCGGTCCCGGTCAGCCTCGGCGGCGCCGGCGCGGATGTCCTCACCACCACACTGGTCATGGAGGCGCTGGGCTACGGCTGCTCCGACAACGGGTTGCTGTTCTCGCTCAACGCCCAGATGTGGAGCGTCGAGCACCCCCTGGTGACCTTCGGCACGCCAGAGCAACAGCACGCGTACCTGCCGGGAATGGTCTCGGGTGACATCATCGGCGGCCACGCGATGACCGAGCCCGGCTCGGGCTCGGACGCGCTTCACATGCGCACCAGAGCCGAGCGGCATGGCGACGACTACGTCCTCAACGGGGAGAAGCAGTTCATCACCAACGCTCCGGTCGCGGACGTGCTGCTGGTCTATGCCTCGGTCGCCGGCCGGCCGGGGATGGCCGGCCTGTCGGCGTTCCTGGTCGACGCTTCGACGCCTGGCCTGCGGGTGACCAGCGGCTTCGAGAAGATGGGACTGCGGACCTCGCCGATGGGCGAGGTCGCGCTCACCGATTGCCACGTCCCGGCGTCGGCCAGGCTCGGGCCCGAGGGCGCCGGGATGGCGATCTTCAACTCCTCGATGGAGTGGGAACGAAGCTGCCTGTTCGCGAGTGCGGTCGGCGCGATGCGGCGCCAGCTCGACGCCTGCGTCGCCTACGCCCGCTCGCGCGAGCAGTTCGGCCAGCCCATCGGCAAGTTCCAGGCCGTAGCGGGCAAGCTCGCCGACATGTACCTTCGGCTGCAGGCAGCCAAGCTGCTGCTCTACCGGGTCGCCTGGCTCAAGCAGGAGGGCAAGGCCGCCCCGGCTGAGGCAGCTGCCGCCAAGCTATTCACCAGCGAGGCCTGGGTGCAGTCCAGCCGGGATGCGATCCAGGCCCACGGCGCCTGGGGCTACCTGAAGGAAGCCGGGATCGAGCGCGACCTGCGCGACGCGATCGCCAGCACGATCTACTCGGGAACGTCGGAAATCCAGCGGGTGATCATCGCCCGGATGCTGGGCCTGTAATCAGCACGGGCGAATCGGGGGATGAAGCAAATGGCGTATCTGCTGCAGCACCTGCTGACCGAGGCCGCGGCCCGCGCGCCGCGGCGCCTCGCGGTCGAGTCGGCCGATTGCCGGCTCTCGTACGAAGAGCTGGACCGGTTGAGTACCAAGGTGGCGCGGTCCCTGCGGCACATGGGCGTGGCGCCCGGCGACCGGGTAGCGATCCTCGCTCCCAAGTCGGCGGCCGCGGTGGCCGGCCTGTACGGGGCGCTCAAGGCCGGGGCCTGCTACATCCCGCTCGACCCGAAGGCGCCCGCTCAGCGGCTCGATTACGTGATCCGCGACAGCGGGGCCGCCGTGATCATCGCGGACGAGGCGCGGCTGGACCTGGCGGCCACCCTGACCGCCGCGGCTACCCCGACCGCCGCGGCCACCCCGACCGCCGCGGCCACCCCGATCGCCGCGACAGGCCCTGGAAGCGTGCTCGCGATGGGCCTGTCCGGGCAGCGGGGCGCGGACATCGCCGCGTGCGCTCAGGCATACCACGCCGCGATCCGGCCGTGGGCCGAGACCGCAGCCGAATCAGCCGAGCCCCTGAGCAGCGACCTGGCGATCGAGACCGACCTCGCCTACATCCTCTACACGTCCGGCTCGACCGGCACCCCGAAGGGAGTCATGATCTCCCACCGCAACTCGCTCACGTTCGTCGAGTGGGCCGCCGCGGCCGCCGGGCTCACAGCCGAGGACCGCGTCTGCAGCCCCGCGCCGTTGCATTTCGACCTGTCGGTCTTCGACATCTTCGCCACCTGCCGAGCGGGCGCCTGCATGACTGTCATCCCCGACGGCACGACCACGTTCCCGATATCGATCGCGCACTGGCTGGAGTCGGAGCGCCTCTCGGTCTGGTACTCCGTGCCCTCCGTGCTGACCCTGCTGGCATGCTTCGGCAGCCTGGCCGAGTTCGACCTCTCCCGGCTCCGTACGGTGATCTTCGCAGGAGAGGTGTTCCCGCCGAAGTACCTGGGCCGGCTGATGGCCGAGCTGCCACACTGCCGTTACCTCAACTGGTACGGGCCGACCGAGACAAACGTGTGCACCGCCTTCGAGGTGGCGGCCGCAGACGGCGACGCCGGGCCCGTACCGATCGGCCGGGCCTGCGCCAATACCGAGGTCTTCGCGGTCACCAGCGACGGCCGCCGGCTGTCGTCACCCGGCGAGGAGGGCGAGCTTTACGTGCGCGGCCCGGCGCTCATGCGGGGGTACTGGGGCCAGCCGGCCAAGACCAGCGAGGTCCTCGTCCCGCACCCGCTCGGGGATGGGCAGGGCGAGCTCGTGTACCGAACCGGTGACCTGGTAACCCTGGGGCCTGAGGGGAATTACGTGTATCTCGGCCGCCGCGACTCGATGGTGAAAATCCGCGGCTACCGGGTGGAGCTGGGGGAAGTGGAAGCCGCCCTTTACCGGCATCCGGCCGTAAGGGAGGCCGCCGTCGTGCCGCTGCCGGACGAGTTGCTTGGCAGCCGCCTGCGCGCGGTCGTCGCAGTCGACGACGCTGGCAGCCTGACGCGCGAAGCGCTGCTTGACCACTGCCGGCAATGGCTGCCGGCGTACATGGTCCCGGACGTCGCTGAGTTCCGCCAGGCACTGCCCCGCACCTCGACCGGCAAGGTCGACCGAACCCGGCTGGCCCGCGAGTAGCCAGCAGGCGGAATGTCGTCACGAACGGCAGCTGAGCAACAACAGAAGGCAGGAGAAAGGTACTTATATGGAAACGGTCATTAATGACTACATCAGCCGGGAATTTGTCCGGGATCCGGCGCTGCTGCCCCTGACTGGCGAAACGCCCCTGCTCGAGAGCGGCATCCTCGACTCGCTGAGCCTCCTCCAGCTGGTGGTCTTCCTGGAGGAGCGGTTCGGGATCACCGTGGGCGACGCGGACCTCCTGCCCCAGAACTTCGAGACCGTGAGCACCATCTGCGCTTACCTGCGTGCCCGCGAGCCCGAGATGCAGAATGCCCAAGGCTAGCGGGCGGGCCCGGCGCCTGCTGCATGCCGCCGAAGGAGTCGCCTACTGGGCGGCAGCCGCACCGGCGCTGGCGCGGCTTCCGGCCGCTGTCGGTTACCGCGTCGCGTGCTGGCGCGGTGACTGGCTCTGGCGCGGGCAGCCGGGCAAGCGCGCCGAGTTGGCGCGCAACCTCCGGCGGGTCATGGGCGTCGAGCTGACCCAGGCCGCGGAGCACGAGCTCACCCGAGAGTGGTTCAGGAACGCCTCGTGCGAAGCGCTCGACATCAAGCGGCTGCGCGGCAACGGGCTGGCACTGCGGCGCCTGGTTGAGATCCGCGGGCAGGAACACCTGGACGCGGCGCTGGCCCTGGGCAAGGGCGCGATCGTCTGCTCGGCTCACTTCGGTTCATTCGACGGCGCCTTCTCGGTGCTTGGCGCCTGCGGCTTCCCCGTCACCACCATCGGGCGCTGGCAGCACAACTACACCACTGGTCTCTCGTCGGCCGAACGCCGGTTCTGGGACCGGGTCTACGCCGAGCCGCTGCGCCGGCATCGCAAGCGGCCGAACATCGAGCCGTGGACGGGCCGGTTCGACGTCGCGGCGCGCGCCGCGAGCACGCTGCGCGCGGGCGAAGTGCTGACGATCGCGATTGACGCGCCGCCGCTCGACGTCGACCTTGCCCGCGCGGTCGAGGTTCCGTTCCTCGGCCGCCGCGCCCGGCTGCTGCCAGGGGCGGTAGCGATCGCGCAGGCGACCAAGGCGCCGGTGCTGATGTGCTTCGCCTACCGCCAGCCCGACTACCGCCACCAGGTTCTCGAGATTTCCCCGGCCATCCCGATAGACGGCGATACGGCCACGGCCTTCGGACGCTGCGCTGCGGCGGTGAGCGCGGCTATCGCCAGGAAGCCTGCGCACTGGCGCTACTGGGCCAGCCCGGTCGACCTGGCCACGCTCGGCCTGCTCCGGCCCGAACCGGCCGACAGCCCGTCGCTGGAGGCCGGCCCGCTCGCCGGCATCGCGCTCTCCCCGTCACCTGAGGCAGGCGCGACGCCGCTCCCAGCGGCAGGCGAGACGTCGTTAGGTCTTGCGGGGAGGGAACGAGGGGGGCACCGGGACGGTCGGGGCCAGCCGGCCGGCGTGGTCCGGGCCGCAGGCACCCGGCACCCGCCGGCGGCAGCAGCTGCCGGCCGCGCTGGCATTTCGACCAGTTTGACGCATTGTCATCCGTGTGGCACAGTTCGTAGCTGAACTTGTATACGGATTCACCTGCTTAGACACGTTTAGTCTGGTATAGGAAGGTGTCCTGGCGGGACTGTGATCCACGTCTCCCCGAGGGCCCGCCATCATGAGGTTGCGTCACACGTCCATCCGCCTGCGGATGATCCTGCTCGTCCTGGTCCCGCTGACGGCCCTGGTCCTGGTCTACGGCTACGCGGTCGTGGGGCAGCTCAGCACGGCGCGCGGCCTCGCCAGCGCCGGCAAGATCAGCGGTACGACCATCACCCCAGTCACCGACACGATGATGGCGCTCAACGCCGAGCGCGCTGCCGCGGCCGACTACCTGGCCTCCCACTCAAGCCAGGCACTGGCTACCTACCAGCACGACCAGGCCGGTACCGACACGCAGTTCCGGGTGGTCAAGACCATCACCACGTCCGGGCCGGTTACGGCGAACGCGACCGCGCTCGACAAGGCGTATGCCGCGACGTTCGTGCGCGACGACGACGGCGCGCTGCAGGCGCTGCGCGGCGAAGTCGCCGGCGGCAAGATCGGGCGGACGGCCGCAATCAACGCTTACAGCGCCATCATGACCGACGGCCTTCGCGTCGCCGAGCAGTCGCTCCAGCAAACCTACGTGAGTCAGTCGCTGGCCATCACCGCACGGGCAGAGGCGAGCCTCTACGGCGCCGAGATGATCGCGCTCGAGGAGAACGACATCTACTCAGGCGACGTCATGACCGGGCAGATGCCGGCCGCGGACCAGGAGGAGTTCGCGCAGCTGGCCGGCCTTCGACAGTACCTGGTCGCGGACGCGGTGCCGCAACTCGACGCCGAGGCCAGCGGTCTGCTGCGCCGGGAGGTCCCGCCCACGCTGTCAGCGGCCCTGACCAGCGAGGAGGATGCGATCATCGCCGCGCCGGCCGGCTCGGCTAAGCCGGCCGTGCCGCTGACTACCTGGCAGCCCACCGTCGAGTTGTACGCAAGCCATCTCGAGGTCGTGCTGACCAAGAGCCCGGCCTGGATTCAGGCGCAGGTAACGTCCTCGGCCCGCAGCGCCCTGACGACGCTCATCGTGGCAGTTAGCCTCGGCCTGCTCGCGGTCGTCGCGTCGATCGTCTTCTCGCTGGTGATGGGCCGCCGCCTCATCCGCAGGCTGACCGGCCTGCGGCAGGCGGCCCTGGAGCTCGCCCACGATCGCCTGCCCGCGGTCATGACCAGGCTGCGGGACGGCGAGGCCGTCGACGTCGACGTCGAGGCTCCGCTAGCCGAGGCTGGCGCCGATGAGATTGACCAGGTGCACCAGGCCTTCAACACCGTCCATCGCGCCGCGATCGTGGCCGCGGTTGACGAGACCGACCTGCGCCGCGGCATCAACCAGGTCTTCCGCAACCTGGCCAGGCGCAGCCAGGCGCTGCTGCATCGGCAGCTTGGCCTGCTCGACGGCATGGAACGAAGGGCCGAGGAACCTGAGCAGCTCGAGGACCTGTTCCGCATCGACCACCTGACCACTCGCATGCGGCGGCACGCTGAAGGGCTGATCGTGCTGGCCGGAGATACCCCTGGCCGCAGCTGGCGCCAGCCCGTCACGTTCATCGACGTGCTCCGGGCGGCCGTCGCGGAGGTCGAGGACTATCAGAGGGTCCGGGTTGAGGTGCGCTCCAAGGCGGCTCTGGCCGGCCCGGCAGTCGCCGACGTCGTCCACCTGCTGGCAGAGCTCATCGAGAACGCCGCCGTCTATTCGCCACCGAATACAGTGGTCCGGGCTCAAGGCGAGCTGGTCGGCCGCGGATTCTGCGTTGAGATCGAGGACCGCGGCCTCGGCCTGGCCGATGAGCAGCTGGAGGAGATCAACCACAAACTCGCCAGCATTCCCGCCTTCGACCTCTCGGGCAGCGACAGGCTGGGGCTGTTCGTCGCCGGACGGCTGGCGCACCGCCACGGCATCAGCATCGCCCTTCGGTCGTCGATCTATGGCGGCACCACCGCCGTAGTGATCATCCCGACAAGCCTGGTGGTGACGGACGAGAGCCCGGCCCACGCCCTCCCGGTGACCGGTCACGCGCTCGCCGGCGATGCTCGGGTGCCCGCGCTAAGCACCGCCAACGGCCACGGCTCGAACGGACACGCGCTCGGTGGAAAGGACAGTGCCGGGCACCTGAGCAACGGGAATGGCTCCAATGGCCACGCTGGCCGTCGCGATGCCGAGCCGCCTGCGACGGTGTCCGACGACTCAGGCTGGTGGGCGAAGCCCACGCTGGCCGGCAACCTGACGGCTGAGTCGATTCAGGCTGGGCAGGCGATCGGCGGCGTGACTGAGATCTTGCCGGACGCCGGCGCAAGCTCGCCGCACGCGGTCGGTGAGAACGGCCTGCCGGTACGTGTCCGCCAGGCCAGCCTGGCACCAGAACTCCGGGAGATCGACGGCGCGGGCGGCGAGGTCCCCGACTCCGGAACGCCCGCAGCTGACCCGCAGGAGCGACCCTCGGGAACTCCCGGGACCGGGGCCGCCTCGGCCGAAGCGGCCCGCAGCACCATGTCGGCAATGCAGCGTGGCTGGGAGCTCGGCCGGTCCGTCGCCGCCGAGTCGCCGGACGAGCCCGCGAGCGACGACGCGCCCGCTCCCCAGTACCGCGCCAGGCACGAGGAGGCTTGATATGCGCCAGTCAGGTCAGCTCGACTGGCTGCTCGACGATCTGGTCGCGCGGGTCGCCAAGGTCACCAGGGCAGTGATCTTGTCCCGTGACGGCCTCGCGGCCGGGTCATCTGACGGCATGAGCCGCGAGGACTCGGAGTACTTGTGCGCCGCTGCGGCCGCCTTCCAGAGCCTTGCCAAAGGCACTAGCCAGCACTTCGGCGGCGGGGCGGTCCGGCAGACCGTCATCGAGATGGAGTCAGCCTTCCTGTTCGTGATGGCCGCGGGCGAAGGTAGCTGCCTGGCGGTGGTCGCGGCCCAGGGTGCGGACGTAGGCCTGGTTGCCTATGAGATGGCCCTGCTGGTCAGGCGGGTCGGTCAGCACCTGGCCGTCGGCCGACGGGCACCAGCTGAGGTGCGGTGACAGCGGTGGAGCCTTCCGACCGCGAGTGGCTCGACCAGGATGCCGGTCCGGTCGTACGGCCGTACGCGCTCACCGGTGGCCTGACCCGGCCGTCCGGCCAGCGGTTCGACCTGCTTGACATGGTCGGCGTGGTCAGGCGACCGGCCGAGGACATGCGGCATCTTCCTCCCGAGCAGGCCGAGGTACTGCAACGGTGCCAGATACCTGCTCCGCTGGTCGACCTCGCGGCCGATATGAATCTGCCCGTTGGCGTCATCCGAATACTCGTCTCCGACCTGCGCGAGCGCGGTCTCGTCACGATTCACCGGGCCAAGCCAGCGGGCTTTGACGATCTCAAGATCCTCCAGGAGGTGGTCGATGGCCTACGACGTATCTGATCGGACTGCCGCCGATTCCCTGATGACGATCAAGATCTTGGTCGCTGGCGGTTTCGGTGCGGGCAAGACCACGCTGGTCGGCTCGGTCAGCGAGATCATGCCGCTGCAGACCGAGGAAACTCTGAGCGAGCGCGGCGAGATGGTCGACTCCCTGTACGGGGTGGAGCAGAAGTCGACGACCACGGTGGCCATGGACTTCGGCCGCATCACGATCAGGAAGGATCTCGTCGTCTACCTGTTCGGCACGCCAGGGCAGCAGCGATTCTGGTTCATGTGGGACGACCTGGCGTACGGCGCCCTGGGTGCCGTTGTCATGGCCGACGAGCGGCGTCTAGCCGACTGCTTCCCAGCTGTCGACTACTTCGAGGCCAAGCGGATTCCGTTCGTGGTCGCCGTGAACTGTTTCGACGGCATGCGGCGTCACCCGCTGGGGTCGATCGCCCAGGCGCTGAACCTCGCTTCGGACGTGCCGGTCATAGCCTGCGACGCGCGCCGGCGTGAGTCGAGCCGCGACGTCCTGGTCGCGCTCGCCGAGCACGCCATCGCCCGGCACCACAGCCGCCGCGCAGCCTGACTGACGCCCGCCACTTCTCACCCGCGATCGATCACCTGCGTAACCACGGTGAGGTCCTGCTCACCGAGCCCCTGGTCGACTGCCCGCTGCCATTCGTCAGCCAGGCAGGCCAGAACGTCCAGCCGGCCGTCACCGGCCGCCTGAAGGGCGAGGTGCACGTCCTTGAGCGCGAGCGACAGCGGGAACTGCGGAGAGAACTCGCCCTCGGCGACCCGCCGAAGCTTCGCGGCCTGCCACGGTGACACCAGCGGCGCGCCGCTCAGCGCGTCCACCACCGTGCCGGTCGAAAGACCCAGGCGGTGCGCAAGCGCCACCGAGGCAGCCACCGCGTCGCTCGCGAACGCGAGCCAGGTGTTGTTCACCAGCTTGAGCCGCGTGCCGCTCCCGGCCTCGCCGACCCAGATCGTGCGCTGGCCGAGCGCGTCGAACAGCGGCGCGACCCGTGAACGTGCCTGGCCCGGCCCTGACGCGAAGATCGTCAGCTGACCCCGTTCCGCCGGCTCTCTGCTTCCCGACACAGGCGCGTCCAGGAGCATCACGTCCGGACGCTCGGCGCTGGCCAGGGCCACGACGCGGTCGATCCCGGCCACCCCGATCGTGCTCATCTGGGCCCAGATGGCGCCTGGAGCGAGCGCAGCGAGCATGCCCTGTTCCCCGGCGATCGAGATGACCGCATCGGCGTCGGTCACCATCGTCACGACGATCGGGGCGCGGCGCGCCGCATCGGCGGCAGACGCCGCGACTTGCGCCCCGCTCTCGGCCAGGTCTCTTGTCGCCTCTGTCTTTCGGTCCCAGACGATCACGGGGATGCCAGCGCGTAGCGCGCTGGCCGCCATTCCATGGCCCATGGCGCCAATGCCGAGCACGGCGACGAGCTCATTCGTCCCTGCCACTGGTCTCCTCCTCGCCGTGTCCGGGCGGCCGACCCTCGCACGTGCCTTGGCCAGCCGCCGTCCTCCAGCTAATCCCCGACGGCCAGCGCGCGCTCCAGACCGCGTGCGTGCCCGGCAGACCGGCCAGGACCAGGCCATGCGAAGCGCACGCCCGAGCCCGGCTCGGTGATGAAGTACCTGGGGTGCGCCGGGTCCGGCTCCAGCTTGCGGCGGATGGTCACCATGAACACCCGGACATAGTTGTTGTTGATCCCCTTGAGCCCCCAGACGTCCGCGAGCAGCTGAGAGTGGGTGATCAGGCGGCCAGGATTACGCGCGAGCAGCTGGACGATGTGCCACTCGGTGCGGGTCAGCGGGACGGCCCGGCCATCGCGCAGCACGCGCTGGGCGGCCAGGTCAATGGTGAAGTCGTCGGTCTCGATAACTGGCTCGTCGCTGCCTCGCCGGACGTCGCGGAGCACCACGCGCAGCCGGGCCATGAACTCGTCCATGCCGAATGGCTTGGTCACATAGTCATTGGCGCCGCTGTCGAGTGCCGCCACCTTCTGCACCTCGGCGGTACGCGCGGACAGCACAATGACCGGAACCGTACTCCAGCCCCTGACGCGGGTGAGCACCTCCATGCCGCTGATGTCCGGCAGGCCGAGATCCAGGATCATCGCGTCGGCAGGAACGCGCGTGGTCCAGGCCAGAGCCTCACCGCCGGTCGTGGCGTACTGGACCTCGTAGCCTGACCTGCTCAGGTGTTCGCCCAGGGTACGCAGAAGTGGGACTTCGTCATCGACGACGAGAACCGTGCTCACGACTCATCCGTTTCGCCTGCTGAGCCCGCGCCACCGCTGCCCGGCCCGCGTACCTCCCGTGCAGCCTCGGCCATGCGCTAGGCGAGGAAGGACGCGACCGGAGCAGCAGGCCATCCGCTCCATATTCAACTGCCTGGCTATACCCTCTGTCATCGGGCCTAACGCAACGCTTACGTGTCGCACGCTGATCCCTGACGACTTGCTCGCACGGCCGCAACAGTGACGAGCGCGGCACTGCCTGCGGCTCGCCCTAGCCGCGAGGACGCCTGCCCGCAGCAAACCGCGGCAGGGAGAACACGAAGGTAGCGCCGCCGCCGGGCGTGTCCTCCACCGTGAGCTCGCCGTTCATCGCCTCCGTGAACCCTCTGGCGATCGCGAGGCCAAGCCCGAGACCGCCGGGACCGTCACCACGACGCTGGAAGGGCTGAAAGACCTGCTCGCGCTGCTGGTCAGGGACGCCTGGACCCTGGTCGATGACGCGGACCTCGACGCGGTCGCCGACGACGCCCGCCTGAACGCGGACCGCTAGCCCCGGCGGGGACACCGCCTGTGCGTTGGCCATGACGTTAGCGATCGCACGTTCGAGCAGGCCCTGGTCGGCCCGCACCGGCGGAAGCTGGGCGTCCAGGTCGATGGCGACGGCGGACCCGGCACTGGACAGGCTGTTGACGGCGCTGTACAAGACTTGCTCAAGGTCGGTCTCTCGCGCGACAACGGGCATCTCGCCGGCCCGGAGCCTGCTCATGTCCAGCAGATTGGCGACCAGTGTGGTGAGCCGGTCGGCCTCGAACTCGATGATCTTGTGAAAACGCGCGGCGCCCGCGGGGGTCCAGTCGGCGTCGCGGGACAGCAGGCTCGTGACCGCGGCCTTGATCGAGGTCAGCGGTGCGCGCAGGTCGTGCGAGACCGCATCAAGCAGGGCGGTCCGCACGGCGTCCGCCTCGGCCAGTTCCGCCGCGGCGGACGCCTCGTTGCGCAGCCGGGCGCGCTCCTGCGCTATCCGCATCTGGGTGACGAACGGGCCAAGCAGCCAGATGTCCTGCCCGCTCAGCAGGTGGCCGCTCAGCGCCAGCACCGCGCCCTGGTCGAGCTCGGCGGCGAACTGCGCATCTTCCGGGCGCTTAGGGGCCGGACCGCCGGCCTGCGCCACCGGCAGCCACCCGCCCCCCTGCGGGGCCAGGATCGCCGCACTGTCGAGGTCGAAGGTGCGCCTGAGCTCGGCGACCAGGCCGGGCAGCGTCTGCGGCTCGGCAACGACCGAGCCGCCGGCCAGCCGGGCCAGGGCCTCGGCCTCGCCGCGCGCCCTCGCCACCTGCAGGCCGCGGCGGGTCAGCCGGTCGATCAGGTGGCTGATGACCCCGGCCACCGCGAAGAAGACCGCGAGCGCGACGATGTTGACCGGACTCGCAACGTCGAGGCTGTCGATGGGCGGCACGAAGAAGAAGTCGGCGGCAAGCGCGGCCACGACGCTCGCCGCGGCGGCAGGCCGCAACCCTCCGGTGAACGCGACCGCGACGACCGCCAGCAGGAGCCAAAGCAGCGCACCCGGCAAGCCGAGTCCGGTTCGCAGCGGCGACAGCACCCACGCGAGCAGCACGACGCCGATGGTTCCCATCAGCCAGCCGAGCTGGCGCCTGCGCAACGGTATCGGGACGGGCCGACGGATCGGCAATGAGGCGGGCAGGGTCCGTTCCGGCTCGCCGACTGTGGAAATCACGTGCACGTCGATCGGCCCGGCCCGCCTGATCACCTCGACCGTCACCGATCCGTGCGTGAGGTGATATAGCGAGCTGTGCCTGCTGCTGGCCAGCAGCAGCTGCGTCGCATCCTCGGCGATCGCGAAGCTGAGCAAGGCGCTCGGCACGTCCGCCCCGGTGACCTCGGAGTAGCTGCCGCCCATCTCTGCCAGCAATCCCCGCTGCCCGTCCAGCGCCTTCGCCATGGGCTGGACGGTGCCGTCCGGTGTCCGCACGTGGACGGCCAGCAGGTCAGCGTGCATCCGCACGGCCATCCGCGCCCCGCGCCGGATCAGTGCATCTCCTTCCGGTCCGCCACTGAGCGCGACTACTACTCGCTCCTTGGTCTCCCACGGCTGCCTGATGCCATGCCGCGCGCGGTATTCGGCCAGGTCCTGGTCGACCCGGTCGGCCATCCACAGCAAGGCGAGCTCGCGCAGGGCGCCGAGGTTCGCTGGCCGGAAGTAATGGGCGAGCGCGGTGTCGATCGCCGCTGGCGGGTAGATGTTGCCGTGGGCCATGCGCCGCCGCAGCGCCTCCGGGGTCATATCGACCAGTTCGACCTGCTCGGCCGCCCGCACCACCGCATCGGGAATCGTTTCCTGCTGCCTGACCCCGGTGATCTGCTCGACGACATCGTTGAGGCTGGCCAGGTGCTGGATGTTCACCGTGGTGATGACGTCGATCCCGGCCTGCAGCAGTTCCTGGACGTCCTGCCAGCGCTTGGCATTCCGGCTGCCGGGGGCGTTGGTGTGGGCGAGTTCGTCGACGAGGGCGACGGCCGGGTGCCGGTCGAGTATGGCGTCGACGTCCATTTCCTCGAGCGCACCCTCTCGATAGGAAATCGCCCGGCGCGGGATGATCGGCAGATCCCGGATCTGCGCGGCGGTATCCGGTCGGCCGTGCGTCTCGACCAGCCCGATGACCACGTCAGTCCCCCGGCTCCGTCGGCGGTAGCCCTCCTCGAGCATCTTGTAGGTCTTGCCGACCCCGGCAGCCGCGCCGAGATGAATGCGCAGCTTGCCGGGGTCGGCAGCGGGCGTAGCCATGCCATCTAGCTTGAGATACGGTCCAGGGCCAGGTTCAGCTCGAGGACGTTGACACCGGGGTCGCCCATGAAGCCCCAGACGTAGCCGGTCGTATATTCATTGATCATCTTCATGACGGTCACCAGCGGCAGGTGGCGGACCCGGGCGACCCGCGGGGCTTGCAGGTCTGCGTTGGCTACCGATATGTCTGCGTCCAGGCCGGAGCCGGACGCGGTGACGGCGTCGACTGGGACCTTGACCGACGGCGCAAGCCCGTTGAACGCCCGATAGGCGATCGTCCGCTCGGGCACCGTATTCGGGTCGCAGACGTACTGACCGTGGGAGATCTCATACTTGTCGCCGGGCGCCGGATCGGATACCGGCTCGCCCGCGGTGCTCATCGGCACGCAGTACGGGTCGGCCGGCGTTGCGAACGGGTTGGTCTTGGAGGGCTTCCCGTTTAGCCCGACCGTGTTGAAGCCGGGGATGAAGCCCACCAGCCGCGGGTCGCTCGGCCCGAGGTTCGACGCACCGCTGTCATCAGCCTCGTAGCCAGTGCCCGCGTCAGAGGGGCGGGGCTGGAAATACTGCGGCAGCGGGTCGCCGGCGGCGTTGCTGAACCCCTGCCCGACCAGCGAGGACCCGACGGCCTTGCCGTCCCGGTAGATCAGCGAGCCGTCGGCCTGGCTTTTGAAGGCGGCCTGGCCGATGCCCCACACCACCGCCGGATAGATGATGCCGACGGCCACCGCGACGACGATGGTCAGCAGGATTGAGCTGCCGAATTGCCGGTACAGACTCTGCAGGTTGAGACGAGACCACATCAGTGCACTCCAAGCGGTCCGACAATGCACAGGTCGATGAGCTTGATCAGGACGAACGGGGTGACCAGGCCACCGATCCCGAAGATCCACAGGTTGCGGCGGAACTGCGCGGTCGCGTTCGTGGCCTTGACCCGGACGCCGCGCAGCGCCAGCGGGATCATGATCATGATGATGATTGCGTTGAAGATCACCGCGGACAAGATCGCGGTCTCTGGGTTGTGCAGGTGCAGGATGTCGATCGAGCTCAGCGACGGATAGACGCTGTACAGCATCGCCGGGATGGCGACAAAGTACTTGGCAACGTCATTGGTGATGGAGAAGGTGGTCAGCGCTCCGCGGGTGATGAGGAGTTCCTTGCCGACCTCCACGATGTCCATCAGCTTGGTCGGGTCGCTGTCCAGGTCGACCAGGTTGCCGGCCTCCTTCGCGGCCTGGGTCCCGGTGTTCATGGCGACCCCGACGTCGGCCAGGGCCAGTGCCGGAGCGTCGTTGGTGCCATCTCCGGTCATCGCGACCAGCTGGCCATCGGCCTGCTCCTTTCTGATCCGGTCCATCTTGTCCTCGGGCGTGGCCTGCGCCATGAACTCATCCACGCCCGCTTCCTTGGCGATCGCCGCGGCCGTCACCGGGTTGTCGCCGGTGACCATGACCGTGCGGATGCCGAGCGCCCGCATCTCCGCGAACTTCTTGGCGATGCCCGGCTTGACGGTGTCCTTGAGGTTGATTACCCCCAGCGCCTCGCCGCCTTCGGCGACCACCAGCGGCGTCCCGCCCTCGCTAGCGATCAGGCTCACCGCGGGTTCCAGGTCAGCCGGTACCTGGCCGCCGCTTTCCCTGATCCACGCCTCGACCGCGTCGCTGGCGCCCTTGCGAACCGAGTGGTGGTTCCAGTCGATGCCCGACATGCGGGTCTGGGCGGTAAACGGCACGAGCTGCGCGCCGTCGGTGTCGGGGGGCTCAAGCCCGTACCGGTCTTTGACCAGCGTGACGATCGAGCGGCCTTCGGGGGTTTCGTCGGCGATCGAGGAGACCAGCGCCGCTTCGGCCAGCCGCTGCGGATCGGTGCCATTGACGGGTATCAGGTCGGCGGCCATTCGGTTGCCGTAGGTGATGGTGCCGGTCTTGTCCAGCAGCAGGGTCGTGACGTCGCCCGCCGCCTCGACCGCCCGCCCGGAGGTAGCCAGCACGTTGCGCCGGACCATACGGTCCATCCCGGCAATACCGATGGCCGCGAGAAGCGCGCCAATCGTCGTCGGCGACAGCAGCACTAGCAGCGCGACGAGCAGCAGGATCTGCTGGTGCGCGTGGGAGTAGATGGCAAACGGCTGGAACGTGGAGACGGCGATAATAAAGATCAGCGTCAGGCTGACCAGCACGACGGTCAGCGCTCGCTCGTTCGGCGTCTTGCGCCGGTCCGAACCCTCCACCAGAGCGATCATGCGGTCCAGGAAGGTGTGCCCTGGCTCCGCGCTGATCTGCACGACGACCCGGTCCGACAGCACCCTGGTGCTCCCGGTGACGGCCGAACGGTCGCCGCCGGACTCGCGGATCACTGGGGCCGACTCGCCGGTGATCGCCGATTCGTCCACCAGGGCCATGCCCTCGACGACATCACCGTCGCCAGGGATGAACTCACCCGCGGTGACCACGGCCCGGTCGCCGACGTGCAGCTTGACCGAAGGAACGTCGCGGGTGGAGCCGTCTGGCTCCAGGACGTGCGCGATGGTTTCCTGGCGGGTGCGGCGCAGCGAGTCGGCTTGTGCTTTGCCGCGGCCCTCCGCGATCGCGTCGGCGAACGTGCCGAACAAGACCGTGAACCACAGGAACACGATCACCAGCGCGTCGAACACGTTGGTCGCGGCGGAGGTGTGGGCCACGGTCGTGAAGAACAGGATCGTCACCCAGAAGCTGCCGACTTCGACCACGAACATGACGGGTTTGCCGATCATGTAGCGCGGGTCGAGCTTGATGAACGCTTGCAGGACAGCTCGGCGAACAATTGGCCCTGCCCACACCGACCGCTGCCGCGCCTCGCGGGCGCTGGTGGCCGTGTCGTGCATCGGGGGCCGCGGTTCCTGTGTCGCTATGTCAGTCATCCGTATCCCTAAAGTCCGAAGTGACCGGAGAAGTGCTCGGCCAATGGTCCGAGTGCCAGCGCGGGGAAGTACGTCAGGCCCACCAGGATGATCACGACGCCGATCAGCATCATGGTGAAAAGCGGCTTGTCCGTGCGCACCGTGCCTGCCGTCACCGCGTACGTGCGTTTGCGCGCCAGTGACCCAGCCAGTGCGAGCGCCGGGATGATCTCGAAGAACCTCCCGATCCACATCGCGAAGGCCAGGGTGGTGTTACCCCAGAGGGTGTTGCCGTCGTAGCCGCCGAACGCCGAGCCGTTGTTGTGGGCGGCCGATGTGTAGGCGTACACCACCTCAGTCAGCCCGTGCGGGCCGCTCGTAGATATGTCGGCCGAGGCCGACGGCCACAGGATCGCGATCGAGGCCAGGACGAGCACGGTGGCCGGAAGCACCAGGATGTAGATGGCCACCAGCGTCATATCTCGGGCCAGGATGCGTTTACCGAGGAACATCGGTGTACGGCCGACCATCAGCGCGGCGATGAAGACGGCGATGATGACGAGAGCAATGCTTGAAACTTGTGGATCGGCCGGGAAAGGGGTGTACCTTCCCGGTGATCTAGCCAAGGTCTCAAGCAAGATCGGCGGTGCAACGCCGGTCGGGAAGGTACCACCCGATGCTCACCGTAGTGCCAGACGACTGCCCGGGCCAGCCCGGCG
>JASHOL010000304.1 GCA_030041135.1 Streptosporangiaceae bacterium
GGCGGCCGGGACGCGCGCGCGGCGGCTCGCCCGGTCAAGCCGCGGCTCGGTCGAGGTGACGCGGCGCAGGACGTCGCCAGCTGCCGCCAGCGACGCCTGGTTGGCCACGGATACCTCAATGACGTCGCGGCCGACGCTCGCCTTAAGCTCGCCCGGCTGGCCCGCGGCCACAGCGTGGCCATGATCGATCACGACGACATGGTCGGCCAGTTCATCCGCTTCCTCCAGGTAGTGCGTGGTCAGCAGGATGCCGGTGCCGGCCGCGGCGAGCCCGCGGACCGCGTCCCACACCTCGCGCCGGCCAACCGGGTCGAGGCCGGTGGTCGGCTCGTCAAGCAGCAGCAGCCGCGGCGCCCCGACCAGGCTCGCGCCGAGGTCAAGCCGGCGCCGCTGCCCGCCCGAGTAGCCGGCGCTCCGCCGGTCGGCGACCGCCTCCAGGCCGAGTTGTCCGATCACCGCCGCTGCGGCTCGCCTGGCCGCGCGGCGGCCGTGCCCGAACAGCCGCGCGATCATCACCAGGTTCTCCCGGCCAGTCATCGCCGGCTCGACCGCCGCGAACTGGCCGGCCAGCCCGATGTCGCGTCGGACTCCCGCAGCGTCCCTGACGACGTCGCGACCAAGCACACGCAGTTCGCCGCTGTCCGGGCGCCGCAGGGTCGCTACGGTCCTGACGAATGTCGTCTTCCCGGCGCCATTCGGGCCGAGCACCGCGAGCACCTTGCCTGCTGGCGCCGTGAGATACAGCCCGTCCAGCGCGGTCACCTTCCCGTACCGCACGGTTAGCGCGCGGGCGTCCAGCAACGGCGGACCCGCCTGGCTCGCTCCGGTCTGCACGGGGCTCACCTGGACCGGCCGTCGATCGTCGGGTAACGGCCCTGCCGCCGCGCCTGCACGGCGTCGGCCAGGTATTCGCGGCTGCACATGGCGGACAGGATCGCGACACCGCCGCGGTGCACGCGCACCTCGGCGCTGCGCAACTCGCCGGTCAGCACGATCCGCCGTCCGCCCAGGCCGGCCGTGCCGGTCCGGTCCTTGACCCGGCACCGGCCGATCCGCCGGACGCTCCCGTGCTCGACGACCGCATCGTCGGGAACGAGGAGCTTTACCAGGGCGTGGTCGATGTCGAGGCTGATCTCGATACACCCGGCCGCGATCTGCGGCGAGCGCAGGTCGAGCACCGCGCTGCCGCGTGAGGCGCGCACGTCGAGCCGGCGTTCCCGTGTCCAGTGGCCCAGTCGCTTGGCGACCTCGTTGTGTGCCACGACCCGAGTCGGCCCGGTGGTCGGAACCTGGGGCGAGTCGGTCGAGGTGTTCATGCTGACAGTCATCTCAAGTCCTTCTGCGAGTGGCCCTCAGGCCCGCGAGTCGAGTTCATCAAACGCGATACTACTCGACTTGATAGTGTCTTGGCAACCAGTTGTTAATAAACTAGATGCTCGCCTACTAACACTGCTCGGGCAGCCGCTCCACCGACCTGAGTGCGCGTGCCGACCCCAAACTCCGCTCGCCGTCAGGACTAGTGCGCGCGGAACTAGTAAGCTGGATCGCATGGACGACGAGTTCCGTCCCTCTCCGCTGGCACTCGCCGTGCTCGGTCTGCTGCATGCCGCGCCGCTGCACCCCTACGCCATGCAGCGGCTCATCAGGCTGTGGGGCAAGGACAAGGTGATCAATGTCGGGCAGCGGGCGAACCTGTACAAGACGATCCGGCGCCTCGAGCAAGCGGGCCTGGTGACCGTCCTGCACACCGAGCGCGATCAGCGCTACCCCGAGCGGACCGTCTACGAACTCACCGAAGCCGGCCGTGATGCCGCCAGGGCATGGCTGGCCGACATGATCGCGGTGCCGCGCAACGAGTTCCCGCAGTTCCCCGCCGCGCTCTCGTTCGTGATGCTGCTCGGACCCGAGCACATGCTCGCGGCGATGCAAGAGCGAGCCCGCGCGGTCAACTCCAGGCTGGCCGAGCTGGACGCCAGCCTCGCGCAGTACTCGGGCTCGCTGCCCAGGATCACGCTGATGGACGACGAGTACGAGCGGGCCATCACCGCGGCGGAACTGGACTGGCTGAACGGCGTGATCGAGGATCTGCGAACCGGCAAGCTGACCTGGAGCTACGAAGAGTTCGCCGCGATCGCGGCCGAGCTTCCGGGCGGCGACGTGCTCGGCCCGGCGCCCGGCTGACCGCCGCTCGGGACGCCAGCCGCGAGGCCCGTCCGGCGACTGGTTTCACCCGGCCGTGGACTCGGCGGTCGGCGGTCAACCTTCACCCTGGCGAAGAGCGCAGAGTTGTCGCTGACCGGGCGCCAGCCCGGCCCACGAGAGCTAACCGACGAGATCGGGCGTCAGCTCGCCTGGGTGCCGGGCTCCCGCCAGCGCCATCACGTGCTCAAGATCCCCGGTGAGTTCGGTCAGCAGGTGAGCTACTCCGGCGCAGCCGCCCTGGTGCACGTCCCCGCCCGCCGCCAGCGCCCAGAGCACTGGCCGGCCAAGGAACACCGCCCTGGCGCCCAGCGACAACGCCGCAAGCACGTGCTCGGCCTTGCGGATGCCGCCGTCGACGTAGACCTCGGCCGCAGTGCCGGACAGCGCCGTCACGATCCCTGGCAAGGCCTCGGCGGTCGTGACGGACTGATCGAGCTGGCGCCCGCCGTGATTGGAAACCCAGACGGCGACCGCGCCGGCAGCAACCACCGTGCGCGCGTCGTCCTCCCTGAGCACTCCCTTGACGATCACCGGCAAGCCGGTGACGTCGTGCAGCCAGCCGATGTCGTCGGGCGTCACGTCGGCGGCGTGCTCCATCGCGCTCTGCGGCAACCTGGCCGCATCGACGTTCACCCGCTGACGTTCCGCTGGGAAGACGTCGGTCGCCGGCTGACCCGCGTTCCGCTTGTAGCCGACCACAGGCGTGTCGGCGGTCAGCACCAGCGCCGTCGCGCCGGCCGCTCGGGCGCGCTGCAGCATGGCCGTGGTCAGGCCGCGGTCGCGCCGGACGTAGACCTGCAGCCACCACTGAGCCCCGGTCGCGGCGATGTCCTCGAACGTTGAGCCTGAGTTGCTGGAGACGGCCATCAGCGAGCGCGTGGCGGCGACGGCACGCGCTGTCGCAACCTCACCCTCGGGGTGCGCCGCACGCTGCAGCGCCGTCGGCGCGACCAGGATCGGCGCGGCCACCTCGTGCCCGAGCACGGTGGTCGTCGTGGAGACCCTTGAGACGTCGCGGAGCACGCGGGGCCTCAGCCGGAGCCGGTCCCATGCACCGGGCGCGGCGCTCGTCGTGAGGCCGGCAAACGCGCCCTGGCTGAAGTACTCGCTGACCTCCGGAGGCAGGCAACGAGTCGCGATCGTCTCGAGCTCGTCAATACGCACATATCGCATCCTTCAGCAATCGGGGCGGACGGGCAACGCGGCCCTGGCGCCAGGCTTTCCGGTGGATACTGCTGCCAACGGCGACCCAGTGCGGCCGAGGAGCTATGTGAATTACGTCCTGGTCATGAGGAACGAACGAGACGACCTGGTCGCGGTTGGCCCGGTCTCGATCGAGTATCAGGCGGCGATACTGCGCGACGAACTCGAGGAAACCGTCGGATGGACCGCCGTCGGCATTGCCCGCGTGGTGAGCGAGGAGCAGGCCCGCTCGGTCATGAGCGCGGCCGACGGATCTGGCTAGGGGCGGACAGCCTAGCCCGACTTCAGGCCGGTGCCGCACAGTGGCACCACCACATCGGGTCGGTTGCCTGCGGCGCCACCGGCTGGCACCAGGCCCAGGACCGCTGCCCAGCCCACCGCGGCTGTCGGCTCGACGTAGAGGCAGGACCGGGCGAGGTCGGCGCATGCGGCCCGCACCTGGTCGTCGGTCACGCTCACGATCGTGCCGCCGGTCTCCGCGACAGCCGCGAGGATCTGCGCGCCGCGGGCCGGTTTGGCGACGGCGATGCCTTCCGCGACGGTCGGGCCGGCGCTGACCTCGGTCGGCACCGCCCTTCCCTCGCCCATCGCCCTGGCCAGCGGAGCGCAGGCGTCGGCCTGAACGGCGATGATCGTGGGCCGGCGGTCGATGAGTCCCTGGTCGAGTAGCTCGCGCGAGCCGAGGTGACAGCCGAGCACGAGCGTGCCGTTGCCGACCGGGAGCACCAGAGTGCCGGGAAGGCGCCCGCCCAGCTGTTCCCAGAGCTCAAATACGTAGGTCTTGGTGCCGTGCAGGAATGCCGGGTTATAGACGTGGCTGGCGTAGAAAATGCCGGGCCGGCCGGCGGCGGGCCCTGGGTCAGCTCGGCCGGGCTCGGCATCGCCGGGGTGAACCCGGCCAGCTCGAGCACGCCGTGGCACCGCTCGCACCGCCAGGCCAGGTCGCTGACCGGGCTCGACCACCCGCAGCTCGCGCAGCTCAGGCCGAGGCTGGCGAGCGTATCCAGTGTGCTCATGTTGCCGCCATTGTCGCGTAGGCCGAGCTACGCGCCGAAATTCAGTTGCCAGCCGCCGCTTCCGCGTGGGACTGTCGTGCGCGCATGCCCGGTTCCGCAGCCGGGCTGACGCTCACCGAGCAGGAAGGAGGGCCGAGCTTTGATCAGTCATCGCACTCTGCCCGTTTCCTGCACGAGGAGCCTCATCAGTGGCGAGTTCTGCCTTCCAGCGCCGCGGCAAGCGGCGCTTTGACGACGACGAGCCCAGTTTCGTCAAGCGCGACCGGCATCGCCGCTCGCTACCTTCCGAGCCCGGTGACGACAGCACATTCGGCCTGCCTGAGGGTGATCGCTGGTCCACCTGGGGCCAGTCGGTGCCGACCGAGCGGGGACCCAGGCCGTACCCGTCGTGGCTTGTCACCGAGCTTGCCGCCGTCGATACCGAGCTTGGGATCCTCAAGACCGGCAAGGAGGCCGACGTCTTCCTGCTGCGCAGGAACGTGCCAGGCACGGACCGGTCGTGCCTGCTGGCCGCCAAGCGGTACCGCGCATCCGAGCACAAGATGTTCCAGCGTGACGGCGAGTACCTGGAGGGCCTCCGGGTTCGCGAATCCCGTATGAACAGGGCCATGGCCAACCGGTCAGCGGCCGGCCGGTCGATGATTGCCATCCAGTGGGCCAGCGCTGAATTTGCCGCCCTCAGGGAGCTATACCAGGAGGGGTTGCCCGTCCCGTATCCGGTCCAGGTGCTGGGCACCGAGATCCTGCTCGAATTCATCGGCGATCCCGATGGCACGGCCGCTCCACGGCTGGCCGAGACCAGGCCGGACGGACCCGAGCTGGCCCGGCTGTGGGCGCAGGTGGTGCAGGCGCTGAGCGCGATGGCCAGGCTCGGCTACGCGCACGGCGACATGTCCGCCTACAACCTGCTTGCCTGGCGCGGACAGCTCTACATCATCGACGTGCCCCAGCTTGTGGACGTGATCGCCAACCCTCGCGGCGGGCACTTCCTGGATCGCGACGCCGCCAATGTCGCCCGCTGGTTCGCTGGTCGCGGCCTGTCAGGGGTGTCGCCGGACCCGGCCGAGCTTGCCGCCGTGCTCCGCGCCGAGGCGGGGCTCCAGCCGGACGCTACCGGGCCCTGGTGAAGCCCGGTGACCAACTCGGCGCAGGCGGGCTCGCGCGGCCTCAGGTCAGCCGTCGCTCGGCTGCCCACCTCGTGAGCTGGTGCCTGGTCGACAGCTGCAGCTTGCGCAGCACCGAGGACACGTGGCTCTCGACCGTCTTCACCGAGATGAACAGCTCCTTGGCGATCTCCTTGTATGTGTAGCCGCGGGCGATCAGGCGGAGCACCTCGCGCTCCCTGGTTGTCAGCTGGTCCAGTTCGGGATCGAAAGACGGGCGATCGAGACTGGGGACCGGTGCCGCGGCGAACGCGTCAAGCACGAAGCCGGCCAGCCGCGGCGAGAAAACAGCATCCCCGGCGGCGACCCGCTGGACCGCGTCGACGAGATCGGGACCAGAAATAGTCTTCGTGACGTAGCCGCGGGCGCCGGCCCGGATCACGGCGATCACGTCCTCGGGTGCATCGGAGGCTGACAGCGCGAGGAACCGCACGTCCGGGAGGTCGGCCTTTACCGCAGCGACAACAGCCTGGCCGCCGCCGCCAGGCAGGTGCACGTCAAGCAGAACCACGTCGGGCATGGTCTCGATGATCGCCGTGATCGCCGGCTCCACGTCGCCGGCCTCGCCGATCACCTGGACGTGGCCCGCCAGTTCCGAGGTGACTCCGGACCTGAACATCGCATGGTCGTCGACCAGGAACACACGCGGCTTAGCTGGGTCAAGTTGTGGCGATGGAGCGCTCATGGGCGTCTCGCCGCCCAGTCAGATGCCGCTGACCTTGGCATCGTCAGCGTCACTTCCGTTCCTTCGCCTAGGGCGCTGCGAACCGCCGCCGAGCCGCCGCGCCGCGTCATCCTGGCCCGCACCGACTCGGCCAGCCCCTTGCGGTCGCCGGACACCGCATCAGGGTCGAAGCCGCGGCCGCGGTCGCGCACGAAGATCGACACAGACTCGCGCTCCACCTCGGCGAACAGGGAGACCGTGTCGCTGCCCGACCACTTAGCCGCGTTGACCGTTGCCTCGCGGGCGGCGGCAAGCGTGGCCTCGAGATCCTCGTCGAGCTCGCAGTCGCCGACGGTCACGGCGTCGACGGCGATGCGGTGCTGGGCCTCCACGTCCTGCTGGATCTTCTTGATGCCTGCCGCCAGCGTGACGCCTTCACCCTTGATCGTGCCCGGCGCCTGGTCGTCGAACAGCCAGGCCCGCAGCTCTCGCTCCTGACCTCTGGCCAGCTGGATAACCTGCTGCGGCTCGGTGGCCCGCCGCTGGATCAGCGCCAGCGTCTGGAGCACGGAGTCGTGGACTCTAGCCGCCATGTCGGCGCGCTCCTCGGCCCGGATCCTGGCCTGCCGCTCGGCGACCAGGTCCCTCGCGATGCGCAGCCACCACGGACCGAGGGCCACCGCCGTGCCCGCGAGTACCAGCAGGATCCCGGCCAGCGGCCGCAGCAGGTCGGCCTGATGCCGCCCGTGCACCAGGGTCAGCAGGCCGCCGGAGATCAGAGCCGCCGTTATCAGCACCCGGAGCCAGAGGCGCTCCTTGGCTCCTGCCGTCGCCGGCGTGAACACCGGCCCGGCCAGCCGGTGCAGTACTGCCTGCTCGTCGGGGTCGGCATTGCGCCAGATCAGCACCAGACCGCAGACGCTAATGATCATCGGCCAGGCGACCGCGTTCAGCCAGCCCGCGTCCAGGTATGACGCGACTATGAGCAGGACAGCGAGCATCGAGGCGATCAGGGCCACGATGCCGATTCCCCGCCGGTCCGCGACCGCGCGGCTGGCGATATTGGCGGGCTCGCCCCTGAACGGCAGCAGCAGCCAGGCCACTACGTAGGCCGCGGCGGCAAGGCCGGTCGTCAGCAACGTGAGGACGACAAGCGCGACGCGCAGCGCGGTCACGTCCACGCCGGTCTTTGTCGAGATGCCGGCCATCACGCCGCCAGCCAGCCTGCCTTCGCGTTCGCGCCGCAGCGGCATGCGGCTGCCCGGGCCGCGGACTAGGCGCGCGAAGAACCCGTGCGATGCGCGGGCGCCGTGCCAGCCCTGCTGGCCCGCGCTACCTGACATCGGCCTCGTCGCCTGATCGGCTGCCCCAGCCTGGCCCAGCCACGGACCCGCCTCGTTCCCTTTTGGATCTTGATAGGAATGCCGGGTACCGCCCTGGTCACTTGTGGCGTCCCAGGACGGAGCGGTGCCTGCACGTCCGGCCATGGATTCATCATCGCGCGCGGGCATGCGCTCAGGCTATCCGGACAATCCCTAGTTGTGGCCCGGTCGCGTCAGGGCTGCGTCGGGGTCGAATAGGGGTTCTCCCTAATGGCATCGACGCAGGTCAATGGGCACGCTGAGGGACATGAACACCACTGCACCGCAATCAGACCAACGCACTAGCGCGGCCGATCAGGCTGGCGGCAGCGGCTCGGGGACCCGGCCGCTCTACCGTCCCGTGCACGACCGGATGCTGGCGGGGGTCGCATCCGGTATGGCCCGCTACTTCGGCATCGACGTGTTGCTGGTCCGGATCGCGATTGTCGTCCTGGTATTTGTCGGCGGTATCGGCCTGGCGCTCTACCTGGCCGGCTGGGTGCTGATGCCGGAGGAAGGCACCGACCAGTCGATCCTGACCGAGGTCACCAAGAGCATGCAGGGCTGGCGCGACTAAACGGGAGGGCTCAGCCCAATGTCGACTCCAACGAGCCCGCAGCGCGCGAGTTCGGCTGCGCTCCGGCGGGCGAGCTGGCCTGACCAGGGCATGCGGGTGTCCGACGCCGACCGCGCGGACGTAGCCGATCGGCTCGCCAAGCACTACAGCGACGGGCGGCTCGATCAGGCCGAGTTCGACGAGCGGCTCGACCGGGCGATGCGCGCCAAGACGCGGGCCGACCTGCTCGTGCTGCTTGCCGACCTGCCGGAGGGCGAGCCGCCACCTCCCGACGACGGCACCCAGCCGCGCAGCCAGCGACGGCAACAGCGGCAGATACTTAAGGCACAGCTGGAGCGGGAACGCCTGATGCTCAGTCACGAGCGGCAGGAGCTTCGCCGCCGGCGGCGCGAGTTGCGCTGGCACACTCTGGGGCAGCTTCTGGTGATCATCGCGCTGGTGGTCGTCCTGCT
>JASHOL010000305.1 GCA_030041135.1 Streptosporangiaceae bacterium
ACCAAAGCCGACGAACAGCAGTCCCATCAGGAACATGGTCGCGCCCATCCGCGCGATCAGGCCCGGATCGGACGCGTAGCGAGTGCGCGCCATCGGCGCCGCCTCCCTTTCCCTGGGCGGCCGACTGCCGGCCACCCGTTACTTCATTACACATCATCTAGCGCAGTGTTCAGCGTCGGCTGAACGGACCCTCTGAACTTCCTGCAAGGCAGCTGTCTGTACCGACAGCTCCCCCATTACTACCAACGGCATCACGGCCGTTCTCGTTCCCCTGGGCTGGCCGCGATTACCCCGGTATGAGGCCTTCGTCGGTCAGCAGTTTGCGGACCTCGGCCATGGTCGCGTCCTCCTGCGGGACGATCAGCCCAGACGGCTCTAGGGTGTCGGGGTCCGCCGGCGAGCCGACCTCCCTGAGCCGGGTGAGCAGGACGTGAAGAGCCGACCTGAACGCGGGCTCGTCGTTGTGCTCGACCGCCGCTTCCAGGTCGCTATCCAGCTGATTTAGCTCCGCTACCGCAGACTCAGGCACCTCAAGCTGACCCTCACCCAAGATGCGGACGATCATTCGCCGTCACCGACCTGGTCCACAACCTGGGCATTGGCCGGCTCCGCGTCGGATGCAGTGGTCTGGGCGCCCTCGATCTGCTTAGGGGCACTGTTCGCGATTTCGGCCTTCATGCGCTCCAATTCGTGATCCACGCCGGTGCTGGCACCCATCCGGTCCAGCTCGGCCTGGATGTCATCTTGCTTGCCGCCGACGAGGTCGTCGAGCGCGCCCGAGGCCATCAGCTCGTCGATGGCGCCCGCCCTGGCCTTCATCTGCTCGGTCTTGTCCTCGGCCCGCTGAATAGCCAGGCCGACGTCGCCCATCTCCTCGGAGATCCCGGTGAACGCCTCGCTGATCCGGGTCTGCGCCTCTGCCGCGGTGTAGGTGGCCTTGATGGTCTCCTTCCTGGTCCGGAAGGCGTCCACCTTGGTCTGCAGGCGCTGTGCGGCACCGCTGAGCTTCTCTTCCTCGCCCTGAAGGGAGGCGTACTGCGTCTGCAGGTCGGTCAGCTGCTGGTTGAGCCCGGCCTTCCGCTGCAGAGCCTCGCGGGCGAGGTCCTCGCGCCCGGCAGACAGCGCATCGCGAGCCTGCCTGTCCAGCTTGTCTGACGACTGCTGCAGCTGGTTAACCTGCAGTTCCACGCGCTTACGCGACGTCGCGACGTCAGCCACGCCGCGACGGACCTTCTGCAGCAGCTCAAGCTGCTGCTGATAGGAGTAATCCAAGGTCTCGCGTGGATCTTCCATCCGGTCGAGCGCCTTATTGGCCTTAGCCCGGAAGACCAGCTGGACCCGCTTCATGACGCCCATGGGCGCGACCATCCCCTCATCGGAATCCGCTGCTACGGTGCCATCCGGGGTCGCGGAACCGCACCGGTAATTGCCAACGGACATATTGCCGGCAGATCTTCCCTTCAGCCTACGACGTCGGGACGCAGGCCGTCATCACAGAGTGGCCGCTCCTTGCCGCCTTACGGCGCCGACGCGCCCCATCGTCAATGCTGGCGACGGGCCGAATCCACGAGCAAGCAACGGAGTTCTCAGGCGTTCGCGCCGGTAGGCTGTGACTGTGTTCCGACGACGCCCCAGCGATACCCCTGACGTGCTAGAGAGCGAGCAGTCCGCACCAGACGCGGCTGACGCTGATCAGCCCGTGCGGTCGAGCTACACGCCGCCGAAGTCCGGCCCGACACCGAAGCGAAGCGAGGCTGAGGCGAACCGGCGCGGGCCCTACCAGGCGCCTGCGGACCGCAAGGCCGCGTCCCGGCAGAGCCGGGAGCGCGAGCGGGGCGATCGGACTAGGCGGACGCAGGCGCTGCAGCGCGGCGAGGAGTGGGCGCTGCCGAAGAAGGACCGAGGCCCGGTGCGAGCGCTCGCCCGCGACGTCGTCGATTCACGGCGCAGTCTCTCTGAGTACTACCTGGTCGCGGTTATCCCGATCTTCGTGCTGATCTTCCTGCCCTACGCGTCGCTCAAGTTCGCCGCCGACGCCCTGGTGGTGTGCATCCTCGTGATTGTCGCTGTCGAGGGCTACACAGTGGGGCGCAGAGTACAGCGGCTGGCGAACGAGCGCTACCCCGGCCAGGACACGCGGGGCGTGCGCCTGTACGCGGCCATGCGCGAGACCCAGATGCGCCGGCTCCGCATCCCGAAGCCCAGGGTCAACCCAGGCGACGAGATCTAGGCGGCGCAGACGCCAGTCGTCGGCAGTCGCGACCGGCGGACGGTCCCGACCGGCGGACGGTCGCGACCGGCGCATGGTCCCGACCGGCGCACGGTTGCGGCCCGCTCGCGAGCCCGGTAAGCGCCGGTGGATGGCCGGACTACTAGGTTTGTCCGGCATGGAACACCGTCACCTGGGCCGCAGTGGCCTCAAAGTCAGCGAGATCGCCTACGGCAACTGGATCACCCACGGCTCGCAAGTTGAGGAGGACGCCGCCCTCGCCTGCGTCCGAGCCGCCCTCGACGAGGGAATCACCACGTTCGACACCGCCGATGTCTACGCGCAGACCAGGGCCGAGGCGGTCCTGGGCAAGGCGCTGCACGGCGTTCGTCGAGAGTCGGTCGAGCTCTGCACGAAGCTGTACTGGCCCACCGGCCCCGGTGCCAACGACAGCGGCCTGTCACGCAAGCACATCATGGAGTCCGCTCATGCCTCGCTGCGAAGGCTGGACACCGATTACATCGACCTCTACCAGGCGCACCGGTTTGATCACGAAACTCCACTGGAAGAGACGCTCCGGGCGTTCGACGACCTGGTCAGGCAGGGCAAAGTGCTGTACATCGGCGTCTCGGAATGGCGAGCCGAGGAGATCTCCGCCGCACTCCAGATCGCGGCGGAACTCGGGTTCGACCGGATCGTGTCCAACCAGCCTCAGTACAACATGATCTGGCGCGTGATCGAGGCCGAGGTCGTGCCGCTGTGCCTGAAGGAGGGCATCGGCCAGATCGTCTGGTCGCCTATTGCCCAGGGCGTCCTGACCGGCAAGTACCTTCCAGGTACCGAGCCGCCCGCGGGGTCTCGGGCTCTGGACCGGACCGGGTCACACTTCATATCGGAACTGCTGGTCGATGACCTCCTGATCAGGGTGCAGCAGCTCAAGCCGGTGGCCGAGCAGGCCGGCCTAACTCTCGCGCAGCTGGCGGTTGCCTGGACCCTGCAGAACCCGGGCGTTTCTGCGGCGATAATCGGCGCCACCCGACCCGAGCAGGTGAGGGAGAACGTGCGCGCGGCCGGGGTTCGGCTGGACGAATCCGCGATGCGCCAGATCGACGAGATCCTCGGCGACGCGGTGATCACCGACCCGGCCGAGACATCCAGCCCGCCGCGCCGCCCGTAGCGGCAAGCCGGGCCGGTGCGCATGATGCGGCCGGCCGCGCGCAGCACGCCGCGGTCGCCCGCGCCTGGTCCCTACTCCTCGGCTGGGTGCAGGCTCATCGGACCGTACTCGATCCGGCCGTCCTCGGTCAGCGTGACCCGGTCGACGCCCGCCTTGAGCAGGCTGGGCCAGTGCTCACCAAGCCAGCTCTCCGCGTCGCCCTGGCTGGTGAACGTCTCCTTCAGCAGGTCACGGGCCGGTACAACCGTGCCGTCTTCCCTCTCCAACTGCCAGGTCCAAGTCATCTCTCGCCTTGCATAGCTAGGATCAAGGCCGGCTCTCGGCGACCATCGTAACCAACCACATCTGGCAGGCAGGGCAGTGGACGCGCTCTTGATCGGGACTGGCGGCGAAAGCGGCTGGCCGCAGGACGGCTGCACGTGTGCCTCGTGCATGCGGGCCGCCGCGACGGGCATCCACCGGGCACCGGGCCGGGTAGTAGTCGATGGTCAGCTGACGCTCACGCCGGGAGCAAAGCCGCGGTCGTCGGACGGCGGTTCTGGCCACCGCGTCCTGGATGTGCCGGGCGGCTGGGACATCACCGGGCCGGACGGCAGCCGACTGCTGGCCGCGGCGGGGCCCGGAGCGGTCCCCGAGCCGCCGGACGGGACCGCCCCGTTCGACATCGCGCTGCTCGACCTGCTCGCCAGCCCCGCGCAACTTGGGCTGCTCCGGGCCCGCGGCCTGGTAACCGGGCAGACGCGCGTCGCCGCGCTCTACACCGACCACAGGATCAGCTCCGCGCAGGAGATGGCACGCCGGTGCGCTCTCTGGGCGTCGGCGGCCGGGCAGGACGGCCAGGTAATCGCCACCGCGGGGGAGGCGACCAGCGCGTCCGGCCCGGCCAGGTCATCGCGTCCGCACCGGACACTGCTCCTCGGCGGAGCGCGGTCCGGCAAGTCGAAGGAGGCCGAGCTGAGACTGTCCGGTGAGCCGTCGGTGACCTATGTTGCCGCCGGTCCCTGGGCCGATGACCAGTGGGAGGGCACGGGTGGCGAGCCGGACGCCGAATGGGCCGACCGGGTGGCCGCCCACCGCGCCGCTCGGCCGGCCTGGTGGCGCACTGAGGAGAGCCTGGACCTGGCCGGCGCCCTGCGGCGGGAGACGGGCGCGCTCCTGATCGACGGCATCGGGACCTGGCTGGCCGCGGTGATGGACCAGGCCGGAGCGTGGCCCGATGACGCAGCCAACTGGGCGCCCGAGGCGGCAACGGCGGACCCGCAGCATCTCGTCTCGGCCAGGATCGACGAGCTGATAGAGGCGTGGCGGCAGACCAGGGCTCTCGTGGTGGCGGTGACCGACGAGGTCGGCTCTGGGCTTGTACCCGCCTATCCGGCGGGCCGGATATTCCGAGATCAGCTTGGCTGGCTGAACCAGCGACTAGCCGCCGAATCAGACGTAAACATGCTGGTAGTTGCGGGTCGGCCCATGATCTTGCCAACCTGACCGCAACCGTCACCATCGGGCCTTGCGCCCTCGAACGGCACGAGATGGGCCCTGGAAGCTGTTAAGTTCTATGCGCTAGCACTCTGATCAGGACTATCCTTCGCGACCCGGTTCTGGCTCAGCCTCGTGATCAAGGTGGTGACGACATTGACTCGCGTTGTCGTCGTAGGCGACCTCATGACGGACACGGTCGCGCACGCGCACCTGGCGCTGTCCAGGGGCAGCGACACGCCCGCCACCGTAACCATGCACGGCGGCGGTTCCGGCGCGAATATCGCGGCCTGGCTGGCCGTCGACGGGTGCGAAGTAGCATTCGTTGGCCGGCGCGGGGCAGACATCGCTGGCCGGAACCGCGACATGGAACTGATGGGCTACGGGGTAGACGCGCGCCTGGTCATGGATCCCGAGCGTCCAACCGGCACGTGCGTCGTGATGGTGACTCACAAGGGCGACCACACCATGTTGTCCGACCCTGGGGCCAACGCGGCCCTGTCGCCCGAGGACCTGCCTCAGGACCTGTTCACCCCAGGGAGCCACCTGCATGTCTCCGGCTACACCCTGCTCAATCCGGGCTCGCGGCCGGCGGTTCTCGCCGCTCTCAGCACCGCCGACCGGGCCGGCATGTCGATCTCGATCGACGGCGCCTCCGCCGCGCCGCTGGAGCGAGTCGGCGCCGAACCGTTCTTGCAGCTCACCAACGGCGTCACCCTCCTGTTTGTGAACGCGGCCCAGGGAAAGGTCCTGACCGGCCGGGATGACCCCGGCCAGGCGGCCAGGGTGCTGAACGCCTGGTATCCGCACGTGGTGATGAAGCTCGGCCCTGACGGCGCCATGATGTACGCCAACGGCCGGCCTGACCCAGTCCGCGTGCCCGGACCGCCGATCGAGCGCATCGTCGACGGGACGGGCGCGGGCGACGCGTTCGTCGCCGGATTCCTCCCTGCCTGGCTGGACAACAAGCCGCCAGGTGAGGCGCTGGTCAGCGGCTGTCGGCTGGCCGCGCGGGCCCTGAGCCTGGTGGGAGCCCGTCCGCTGCTCTAAGGCGGTTGCTCCAAGACCGGTTGCTCCAAGACCGGTCGCTCCAAGACCGGTCGCTCCAAGACGGTGGAGCGCCAACCCGCGCCTCAGCCGGCGTGCGCCAGCACGAACTCCGTGACGGCCTGGCCGTAGGCCTCCGGCTCCTCGAGGTACGGGTAATGACCGGACCGCTCGAACTCCCAGATCGTTCCGTCCCGCACTGAGGTCGTGAACGCGGTCAGCATGCCCGGTGCCGCGACCAGGTCGTCGCGTCCCCGCAGCAGCAAGGCCGGCCGGCGGACCCGCGGCAGCAGCGCCAGGACCGGCTCGTACATCGCGGCCAGCAATGGCC
Organism: Streptosporangiaceae bacterium; assembly: GCA_030041135.1. GTDB lineage: Bacteria > Actinomycetota > Actinomycetes > Streptosporangiales > Streptosporangiaceae > JAJYUU01. The sequence continues at coordinate 6,241 of JASHOL010000305.1, forward strand.
AGTGCGAGTTGCCCCGCTGCCACTGTTCTTCCGAGAATCCCGCGGATTCCAGCAGCTCACCGAAGTCGGCCGCGCCGTCCGGGTCGTGAAAGAACTGCTCCATGTAGTAGGCGCCCAGCGCCTGCATCGCGCCCCTGGCGTCGTCGCCGAAGGCCAGGCGCGCGGACTTGGCCGCCAGCTCCCGGCACCGCTCGGCGTCGGCAAGTTGCCCGAGTGCCTCGAGCTTGCGGGCCACGACGGGCAGCCGGTTCCGGTCGGTCATGTCCGCGTCCCAGCACGGGCAGTCGAAGATTGCCGCCCGGACCGCACCGGGATAGCCGGTCACGTACCGCAGCGCGTACCCGGCCCCGGCCGAGTGGCCGAGCACGGCCCAGGACTCGATCCGCAGCCTTCGCCGCAGCGCCTCGAAGTCGGTCACCAGCAGATCGGGCGTCAGCGGCGGCGCGGCCGGCAGCGGTTCCGACCGGAGCGTCCCGCGCTGGTCGACCCCGATGATGCGCAGTTGCGTCGCCAGCAGGTCGCCCTGGGCCTTCATGAAGTCGTAACAGCCCTGCCCGGGCCCGCCGTGAACGTAGAGCAACGCCGGCGCGGCCGGATCACCGCGGTCATCGACGAAAATCCTTGTGCCATTGACGGCGACCAGCCGTGCGGACAACAGCTACCTCCGACGCGCCTCGTTCCCTGCTGCCAACCTAACGAGCGGGAATCTGGAGCACCGCCGCTCTACTCTCGCAGCGAACGATGCTCGTCCAGGCTGATCCAGAACCGGTCCTTGCCGTCGGCCCGGCCGTCGGGAACGCCGCCGTTGGCGAGGATCACCCTCCGTGATGGCTCGTTGTCGAAGCGGCAGGTGAGCAGGACGCGCCTGAGCCCGATCCGGCGGCACTCGGCCAGCCCGGCCGCGAGCATCCGCGTCGCGTGGCCCTGCCGTCGCCACTGGGGCGCGATGCTGTAACCGATGTGCCCGCCCGACCGCGCGAGCTCCGGGGTGAGATCGTGCCGGATGACGAGTTCGCCGAGGTAGTGCTCGCCGGAGACGTACCAGAGGATCGTGGTGGGCACACCCCACCAGAACGGCGTACCCTGCCGCACCGCCACCAGCGCGCCGAAGTCCGCCTCCGCTCGCTCCAGGAGTTCGGTCGAGCTGCCCTGCTCCTCGCAGTCGGCGCGCTCGGCCGCCAGCCACGACGCGCGCACCGCGGTCGTCGGCGGCTGCAGCCTGGGCGGCTCGGTGAGTTGCACGAGGTCATCGTCAGTTGCGGCCCAGGTCAGGCACAACTCGTTTATCGCCAAGCCGCTTTCAGGTCGGAACTAGGTGTGTCCGCGCCAACCGCGGACTATCGCCTGCTCCGGTCCCCGGGGCCGACGAAGCCTCTACACTCACGGCGGAAATCACACCCAGACTGACTTGCGAGGTTCGCGGATGACGACCTACCTGGAGCAGTTGTTCTCACTGGCCGGCCGTTCTGCCATCGTGACCGGCGGTAGCTCGGGAATCGGCCGTGCGATCGCGCTGGCGCTCGGCCAGGCCGGCGCGTCCGTCGTCATCATCGCTCGCGGCCAGGCCGGCCTGGACGACACGGTCGCCGAGTTGCACGCGGCTGGCTGCAAGGCGGCCGCGGTCAGCGCGGATCTCGGCGACCGGGCCGCGGTCAGCCGGGCGGCCGAGGCGGCCAGGGCTCTGCACGGCCCGCCAGACATCCTGGTGAATTGCGCCGGCCTCAACATACGGCCGCCAATGGCCGAACTCACTATTGCGCAATGGGATCAGCTGATGGCGGTCAACCTGACCGCTCCATTCCTGCTCGGCCAGGAGTTTGGGCCGGAAATGGCCGCGCGCGGCTGGGGCCGGATCATCAATGTGACGTCACAGCAGGCACACCGCGCGTTCGCCAACAGCGGCGGGTACGGCGCGACGAAGGGCGGGCTGGCCTCGTTGACGAGGTCGCAGTCCGAGGCGTGGGCCGGGCGCGGCGTGTGCAGCAACGCCCTGTGCCCCGGCTTCGTGATCACCCCGCTGACCGCGCACGTCGCCGCCGATCCCGAGCTCACGGCCGCGCTCGCCGCCCGCACCATGATCGGCCGTAACGGCCTCGCCGATGACTTCGCGGGCGCCGCGGTATTCCTGGCCAGCCCGGCGGCCGAGTACGTGACCGGCCAGACGATCTACGTCGACGGCGGCCTCTCCGCGGCCTAGCCCTAGTGGGCCGCCGCCGGGGATCAATTCTGACCTCGTCCAAGTTCTCGTATCGCATAACCGGGCATAACCGGGCACGAAGTCGCGAGAAGTTACACGATGCCGCTCGGCTGCCGGCTCGCGATGTCGCTCGGCCACCGGCTCTCGGTCGCGCGGCTGCCGGCTCTCGTCTGGAGAACGGGACGGCGCGACGGCGCGACGGCGCGCCGGCCTGCTCGTGCCGCGCATGAAGCCCGCCCGGACGGCAAAATAGCGGCATGGCCAGACGCAGTACGACAACTTCCTCCGGCTCAGGCGGACGCGGCGGCGGACGGCGCCGCGGCGGCCGGACTGCCACCGACGAGCCTGAGGAGTTCGAGGAGAACATCGTCGACATCGACGTCACCGACGAGATGCGCGGCAGCTACCTCGAATACGCCTACTCGATCATCTACCAGCGCGCGCTCCCCGACGCTCGGGACGGGCTCAAGCCGGTGCAGCGCCGGATCCTGTACCAGATGACCGAGATGGGGCTGCGGCCCGACCGGGCGCACGTCAAGTGCGCGCGGGTCGTCGGGGACGTGATGGGCCGCCTGCACCCGCACGGCGATGCGGCGATCTACGACGCGCTGGCCCGTATGGCCCAGCCCTGGTCGATGCGGCTGCCGCTGATCGACGGGCACGGCAACTTCGGCTCCCCCGGCGGCGAGGCCCCGCCGGCCGCGATGCGCTACACCGAAGCGCGCCTGGACCCCGCCGCGATGGAGATGACGAACTCGCTCGACGAGGACACCGTCGACTTCATCCCGAACTACGACGGCACCGAGACCCAGCCCGAGGTGCTCCCGGCAGCGTTCCCGAACTTGCTGGTCAACGGGGCGGCCGGCATCGCGGTGGGGATGGCGACCAACATGGCCCCGCACAATCTCGGCGAGGTCGTCGCGGCCGCCCGGCACCTGATCGCCAACCCGGACGCCGACCTTGAGACCCTGATGCGGTTCGTGCCCGGCCCTGACCTGCCGACCGGCGGCAAGATCGTCGGGCTGGAAGGAATCAGGGAGGCGTACGAGACCGGCCGGGGGGTGTTCCGCACGAGGGCGACCGCCCGGATCGAGAAGCTCACCCCGCGCAAGACCGGGATCGTGGTCACCGAGCTGCCCTACGGTGTCGGCCCGGAGCGGGTCAAGCAGCGGATCATTGACCTGGTCCAGGCGAAGAAGCTCAACGGGATCTCCGACCTCGATGACCTGACCGACCGCAACCGCGGGCTGCGACTGGTGATCGAGGTGCGGTCTGGCTTCGTGCCTGAGGCGGTCCTTGACGAGCTGTACCGCCTGACGCCGATGGAGGAGACATTCGGCATCAACAACGTCGCGCTGGTCGACGGCCAGCCGCGCGTGCTCGGGCTGCGCGACCTGCTGCAGATCTACGTCGACTTCCGGATCGAGGTCGTGCGCCGGCGAAGCGAGTTCCGCCGGGCCAAGCGCGAGTCCCGGCTGCACCTGGTCGACGGCCTGATCGTCGCGCTGCTGAACATCGACGAGGTTATCCAGGTCATCCGCAGCAGCGACGACGCCGCGGCGGCCAAGGAGCGGCTGATGTCGATCTTCGACCTGACCGAGATCCAGGCTCAGTACATCCTCGACACCCCGCTGCGGCGGCTGACCAGGTACGACAAGCTCGAGCTGGACCGGGAACGGGAGACGCTCGCGGCCGAGATCGCCGAGCTGACCGCGATCCTCGACTCCGAGCAGCGGCTGCGCGAGCTGGTGTCGGATGAGCTGGCCGCGGTGAGCGAAAAGTTCGCGACCCCGCGCCGCACCGTGCTGCTTGAGGGCAGCGGCGCGACCAGGACCGCGACGGTGCCGCTCGAGGTCGCCGACGAGCCCTGCCTGGTACTGCTGTCCTCGGCCGGCCTGCTGGCTCGCACCGCGGCGCAGCCTGCCGCGGGCCAGGGTGCTGCAGCGCTCGATGATCACGACGGGGAACGAGGCGCGTCCTCGCGGCCGTCGTCTGCGGGTGGGGGTGGCCCCAGGGCCGCGCACGACGTCATCGTCTCGTCCGTGTCCGCCACGACGCGCGGCACCATCGGTGTGCTCACCTCGGCCGGGCGGCTGATCCGGCTCGGAGTGCTTGAGTTGCCCGCGCTGCCGCCGAGTGCGCACTCCCCCGCCCTGTCCGGCGGCGCGCCGGTGACCGATTTCGTCGCGACCGCCGCGGACGAGACCGTCGTCGGGATTGTGGCCGCGGACGCCGACGCGCCCGGCCTGGCGCTCGGCACCGAGCAAGGCGTGGTCAAGCGGGTTGCGCCCGACTACCCGCAGAACGCAGCCGACTTCGACGTGATCGCGCTCAGGGACGGCGACCGCGTCGTGGGCGCGGTCCAGCTAACCGATGAGGATGAGGAGCTGACGTTCATCACCAGCGACGCCCAGCTGCTGCGCTTCCCCGCCTCGTCCGTCCGGCCGCAGGGCCGGGCCGCGTCGGGAATGGCCGGGATCCGGCTCGCCGCCGACGCTCGGGTGGTCTGGTTCGGGGCCGTCGACCCGGCGGCTGGGGTGCAGGCAGCCGCGGCGGGCGGTCCCGCCGCCGGGCCGGTGGTCGTGACCGTGGCCGGCAGCGCCCGGCATCTGCCGGGGACGACGGCGGTGACGGTCAAGGTCACGCCGTTCGCGGAGTTCCCGCCTAAGGGCAGGGCCACCGGCGGCGTCCGCTGCCACCGGTTCCTCAAGGGTGAGGACGTGCTCGTGCTGGCGTGGGCCGGGCCTGGGCCTGCCCGCGGCGCGACCGAGGCCGGCACTCCGGTGGAGCTGCCCCCGCCGGTCGGCCGCCGGGATGGCTCAGGCGAACGGGTGCGCCACCCGCTGGCGGCGGTCGGCGGTACCGCGCCGCCAGGCTGAGCCGCCGGGGCGGGCTAGGACGGCAGCGCCCGAGATCGCAGCGCCTTCTCGACGGTGTCGCGGCCCTCGATCACGACCCGGGCCAGTGCGGGATCGATGTCAGGTCCGGCCAGGAACTGCCCGGCCCGGCGCAGCAACTCCGGCGATGCCGCCGGGTACGGGAACAGCAGGCCGCCGAGGAACTGGCGCAGCAAGCCAGTCCTGGTCGCCCAGATGGACGGCAACTGGGCGAAGTACGCCTCTGCGTACGGTGTGAGCAGCCGCGCGTGCTCGGGCAGGTTGAAGGACTTGGCGACCTCCACCGAAGCCTCAAGACCGAGCTCGGTCGACTCAGCGACCAGCCGCCAGGCTGCGGCCTTGTGCTCGGCGTCTGGGATGGCCGCGCGGCAGCCAAGGGCGTGGCGGCGGCCGGCGTCGGTGGCGTCGCGGGCCAGCTCGGCGTCGATCT
>JASHOL010000029.1 GCA_030041135.1 Streptosporangiaceae bacterium
ATCGGGCTCGATCAGCCTGGTCAGGTCCGGCTGCTCGATGGCCGGATCGATGTGCGGGTAGCGGTGGTTCTCGAATACCCGGAAAAAGCGGTCAAGCCGCACGTCGATGCTGGCCGGCTGGATCAGTTCTGGCTGGTAAGGGTCCAGTTGCACGCGGCCGGACTCCACCTGGGCCCGGATGTCGCGATCAGAGAGCAGCACGGCTTGCTAACCTACCGGTTCCGGTACCATGACGGGCAGCACCTGGTGGGCTGGGTCGCGTTTCCGGCGCGGCGCGGCGTCGGCCAGGGCCTGCGGGTGTAGTTCAATGGCAGAACGTCAGCTTCCCAAGCTGATAGTGCGAGTTCGATTCTCGTCACCCGCTCTCGCGTGAAGGCCCAGGTCAGAGGCGGCGTCTCTAGCCTGGGCCTTGTTCGTTGCGAGGGTCTGTGCGGGCCTCGTGCCATTAGCCTGCCGGGTCGAGTGCTCTGGTCTGGCCTTGGTCGGCGTCCTCTTGGTGCCTGGTTCGCTCGGCATCCACGTGTTCGTCGATAGCGCTCGTAATCGCCTTGTCGGCACCGCGTGCCTGGTGCTGGTAGATCAGCGCAGCCCGCTCGCTGTCGTGGCCCATCCTGGCCATCAGGTCCTTGATGCCCGCTCCGCTGGCAGCTGCGAACGTGTTCCCCGTATGTCTTAGGTCGTGGAAGTGCAGGCCCGGCGCGCCGATCGCAGCGACGGCATGCGGCCAGGCTGCGGATCGGTTGAAGTTGCCCCGTCGCAGCGGGCCGCCCTTCGCTCCAGGGAAGGCCAACGCTCCTGGTTCTGGATTGGCATAGATCGCTAGGTGGCGCTGGATGTCGGGAACGATGACCCGGGGGATGCCGACTACGCGGCGGCTGGCCTTGGACTTGGGTAGCCCGAGGATGATCTCGCCCGTGGATCGCTCGGTGTAGGCGGCGACGACTCGCACGGTTCCGGCGTCCAGGTCGATGTCGCAGCGGCGAAGCGCGGTGACCTCGCCCCACCGCAAGCTGGCGAATGTGGCAAGGAGGACCAGCGCGCGGTAACGGCGGTCATAGGTGCAGTCCGCCCGGCCGCTCAGTGCCATCTCCGACAATGCGCGTTCGGCTTCGGCTCTGGTCGAAAAGACCTCCGGTGCTGTGCGCATCTCGCCGTTCCGCTGGAATCTAAGCCGGTAGTTGCCGCTGGCGAGTTGTCGGACGTTGCCGACCGGGCGTCGCCCGACTAGCTCTGCCAGCTCGAAGACCTGGGCGATAGTCAGGACCGGGCGCTCGGGCGCAAGCTCGCTGCCCGCGCCGCGGATACGGCAGGGATTGCGCGGGAGGATCTTGTCCTCTTCCACGGCAGTCATCAGGACGGCGCGCAGCAGCCGGTAAGCCTTGGCTGTTGTAGTGGCCGAAACGCCGTTGGCTAGCAGCCCTGCCCGCCACTCGCGTATGACATGCGTGCTGATCTTGGCGATCGGTGCTTCGCCGAGATACGGCTCAATGTGCTTGGCCAGCAGCCAGCGGTATAGATCAGCAGTCCGCACGCGCAGGGCGGGCCGTTGTGTGATCCAGTCGCGCGCGTAGTCGCCAAGCTTGGCCTTGCCACGCTGCGGATCGGTCCAATCACCTGAGAGCATCTGTGCCTCGATGAGCACGAGTGCTCGCTCGGCGTCTGCCTTGCGCTCGAAGGTCTGCGGATGACTGCGCAGGTGCCCATCGGGACCGGGATAGCGGGCCTGGTGGCGGCCGGAAGGGAGCTGACGTATGTTGCCGAAGCGGCGGTGTCCTTCCTTGTTCGGCATCAGGCCGCCCTCCCCGGATGCGGTGCCGTTATCGGCTCGACGAGCCCGGCCGCAATGAACTCACGTAGGGCCGACTCGGGAATGCGGACGTGTCCGCGCTTGCCGGTCTCGCCAAGGCGGGTGAAGCGGATTCGCCGCTCGGCAATGAGCCGCCGAGGGAACCGCTCGGTGGTGCCGAGCAGCTCGGCGGCCTGAGCGACGGTGAGCAACCGGTCGCTGTCAGGCAACGTCGTCCACCCCCTCCAGGCGCGCGCATCGCCCGGCGAAGTGTCATTGGGCACGGACGAGCGTGCTATCCGGGGTCAGGTCAGGCACAAGCCCCGCAGCTATGGCTTGCTCACGCTGGTGGGAGGCTCGGTCGGCCCGTATGGCGCCGAGGGTGATCGAGTAGGCGCGGCTCTTGGTTGAGAAGTGGCCGCCGTAGCCCAGCATGTGCGCCCAGGCGGCAAGGTGCAGGTCTTCGAGCGGCGGAGCCTCGCTGAGCCTGATGCACTCTGCGATAAGGCGTCGGGCGTGGTCCCGGATGGGTAGCTCATCGATCCGCTCGCCGGGGGTGATGCGGCGGTCGAGCGTGCCCGTGCATTCGGCGGCCTTGGTCGCGTACTTGGCCACGTACGCGGCGATCTTGCCATCGTTCAGAATCCCTGTTGCACTGATCGGCCGGGTGTCGACCTCGCGGCCCCATGCCAGGGTTCTAGCCGGAACGGTAGGTGCTGTCGGCGTCACTACCTGGACGGATGGGGCGGCCCGTTCAACTGCGGCGGTCAGGACGGAGTGAGTAGCCCAAGCGGGCGGTGGGGCGAGCGGCCCTGCTGGGCCGTCGAGGCGGATGATGGCGTGGAAATGGACGACACCGCGTCGCTGATACTCGGCAACCTTGGCGTAGGAGATGCGGAGCTTCGCGGCGAGCGCCACGCTGGTGAGGCCAGCCTGCTTGGCCAGGGCGCGGTGCAGCGCAATGGTGAACCGGCGCCATAGTTCGCTCGCGCAGGCGTTGAACAGGACGGCGCCGGTGTAGTCGTAGCAGTCCGGGCAGAGTGGCTCGCCCAGCTTGTTGTCGTCGCGCGGGTGCCTAATGGCGCAGGACATGGGGCGTCCGTGTGGGCAGGTGTGGCCTCGCCGGCGGGGGCGGCACCGCAGCAGTCTGCCGTCTTTTTCCCGGCATGTGTGCACCGCGCCGAACGACGGGGCGGTGAGAGTCGTGAAGACGCTCGGATGGATGCTGACAGTCTCGGGAACGCCCTTGCCGCCGCGCAGTCCGGCGCTGATGAGCTGGTACGTGTCATCCCTGTCGACCGCGGCGCAAGGCGAACATCGGGAGGCGCGGCGGGTCTTACAGGCGATCGGCAGGACGCCGCCGGGCTCGTGGACGGTGGTATAGCGATGCACCAGCTCGCCGGTCGCCTCGTCGATGTGGTCGACGCGACCGCGAACTAGCACGGGTTGAATACACATGCCTGCGTGCCGGACCGTGGCCTGCAGACGTGGTGTCGGTGGGCAAATGCGGAACTCCTCTCGTCGGCGCCCTAACGGGCTTTGGCTGGCGAGCGGAGGCAATCCGGAGCCGGGCTCGTGAGGTCGGAGTCTGCTGATCAGCGGTGCTATGCCGGACGTGGCTTGGCCAGGTTGCCTGCCGCTCAGGCTTTGCATGGATGGCTGTTGGCACCGTGACCGGACTTCCGGCGACTTGCCGGCCCGGCTTCCCACGGGCGCGCCTTCGTAGAGGGCGGATCTGTTCGACCTCTCCGTACCCGTATTTGGAATTGCTGACACGTAGAAAAAGTATCAGCTTGATAACATCACGGTTAGGCGTCGCGCGAGGTCCCGTAGGTCGCCAGACGGGGGATCTTGCATAGTGAACAGGTCTGAGACAACCTGGCGGACCTGTTCGTGTCCGCGCACTTGCTCTGGAGTGATCTGGTCAGCCTGACGCAGCGCAGCAACTGCCTCGTTGACCTGGCGGCGCTGAGCATGCGCGCGAGCAACGTCGATGAGCATCCGCGCTTGTCGCTCAGCTGACAAGCCGACGGCATCGACAGTGTCGGCGGCACGCAGAGCCCGGCCCGCGTCGCCGAGTTCGACCGCAACCGAGATCTCGTGCACTCCGACGTTAGCCGGGCCGAATTCTGTGCCGTAGTCGTTCCGTCCATCGCCCAGCTGTGCGGCTATTTGCCGTGCTTCTTCCAGATGGCCATACGCAGCCCTAGCATCGTTGCGCCGGGCGGCGATGATGGCCCGCTGCAGGGTTAGGGCCCCGCGCAGTGACATGGCCTGCGGGTCGCTCTCATTGGCTCGCTGGCCCAGTGCCTCGGCGGCGGTGCGCGCGGTCTCCTCGGCCTGGTCGTAGTAGCGGGCAGTCATGAATACGAACACCAGCCGGAACGCCCCGGCTGCTACGAGCATCGGGTTGTCGGCACGCTCGGCAGCGGCCATGGCGCGGTCGGCAGCAATCCAGGCCGCCTCAGACTCACCGAGCTTGGCGAGAGCCGCGGAGCATGACTGGTAGGCCGATGCCATCAGCTCGGATACCTCGGCATGCTGAGACCTGGGCGCCGAGCGAGTGGAGGCCTCCAGGTCTGGCACGAGGTCGCGCAGCAAATCCGTCAGCTCCGAGTATCGACTGCTGTGCGTCAGGTCCCATGCCTTGTGGGTCCTGCTGCGCAGCGTGCTGAGGGCAGGTGAGCGCTGAGTGCCAAGCATGGCGCGCAGCGCGTAAGCGCCCGACAGCACTAGCCGCAGGCCCGCGGCATCTGGCTGTTCTTCGTTGACCGCCGCAACGACTGGCGCCTCAGCGGCCAGCTCCGACAGCGGCACGTCGAGCGCCGTCGCGACGACCTCGAGCACGGACATACGGTCGACCTTGCGCGCACCGCGCTCAACCTGGGACACCCACGCGACCGACCTGCCGATCATCCTGGCCAGCTCTGGCTGTGACAGGCCTCGGCGGCGTCGTTCGGCAGCGATCTTTCGGCCAAGCGCCTGCTGGTAGTCCGGAGTGCTCACCCGGCGATGCCCTTGGCGACCTGGACAGTGAGCCGATCAACCTCTGTGCTGGCGAGGTACTGATCCCGCTCGGCCAGGTAGTGACGGGTGTGTGGCGCCTCGCCATGCGCCTTGAATGCCGCCTCGTCTTCGTACAGCTCGTAGAAGATCCGCTGTAGCGGCTGTCCTTCCACCTTGTGCGAGGCATAGACGACCGTGCCAGGTTCACGCGTCCTTATGCCCTCGATGGTCTCGGCCACCAGTTGGTCGTACGCCTCGGCGCTCGCTTCGTTCTTGCAGGTGAACCGCACGCACAGACCGAACATCGGGGCTCCTCCAAGTCAGCTTCACGCCATGCTCGCACTCAAAGTCCCAGGCCGGTACACCAAATCACACGTACTAATTGTACCTGGCATGTATTCAAACTACGCTTGGCGTCAACGGCGAACGAGACGGACCTTCATGCGAGGACCGATGTAGTCACCAATGCCTAGCACACTCGCACCGCGCAGGCTCGATGCTACGTACCCAGGACGTGCGGATCAGATCCGACTCGTGCGAGCCGATCTGCGGGTCGTGCTTGTTGGCTGCCCCCTAGCTGACGACGTGATTCTCTGCGCTTCCGAGTTGGCAGCCAACGCAGTCTTACACAGCCGATCGCGGCTGCCGGGCGGCACCTTCACTGTCAGGGCCGCAGTGCGTGACCATGTGTACGTCCGCGTCGAGGTCGAGGACAACGGGGGTCCCTGGACCACTGGCACATCCTGTGCGGAGGCTGGCCGGCACGGACTCGATATCGTCCAAGTACTGGCAAGCGACTGGGGGATCGATGGAGGCGATGCTTGTCGCAGCGTCTGGGCATTGCTCGACTGGCCTGAGCCCAAGCCCACCGTCCAGTAGCCCGGCAGCAGAGGTCGGTCGTCGCCAAGCGCGATCCGATGCCTAGCGCGATCGATGCCTAGCTCCACTTGATCCTTTACGGATCGGCCTCAGTTGATCCTTTACACGCCCTAGGAATTTGCCAGGTGGATCTGGTACCTGATCATGTCAGTGCCGTCTTCTTCGGTGAAGCTTCCTGCGGGAACCAGGCCGCCGTTCTCGGCCACCCGGCGGGAAGGGTGGTTGTCGGCGGCGATGTGCGCTTCGGCGTCACGGATGCCGATTGACCGGGCGTAGGCCAGCAGGAGGACGAGACTTCTGCTGGCGTAGCCGCAGCCCCGGTCGGTGGCGCTTGTCCAGTAGGAGACATGGGCTGGCCCGCTGGGCTGGATGCGCAGTTCGCAGCCGCCCACAAGCCGCCCGGTGGCATGCTCGCGGGTGGCGAAGGCCCGCACTGGGCCGCCGGTTTCCCAGTCGTGTGCCCACCGGGCGAAGGCGTCACGGACGGTCGCCGAGGTGGATCTCTTCGGCCACCAGCCGAACCGGCGGGCTGTCTCCTCGTCCTCACCAGCAAGGTGGGCTGGTATGTCATCGTCGGTGTGCCCGTTCAGCGTGATGACACCGTCATGCAGGGCCGGGGTCACGGTCACCGTCCTAGACGCTGTTGTGGCGCTCAGCAAAAGGATGGCAGCTAGCAAGCAGATGTGCGGGCGCCAGGCACAGGCTGGCACAGCGGGTCGATGGCAGTATGGGTTGGTGATGGACTCCTCGGTGCGTGCATTGCGATGGCGGCGGCGCCGCTATGCACTGGTGGCGCGCCGGCATCGGGCGCTGGGCCGGCTAACGCTCCCTGTGGCAGTCAGTTTGCCGGGTGGGCGCCGGCTGGAACGGTATGCGTATCTCTACTGGCGTGTGCGTCTGCCCTTGTGGGCCGGGCTCACGACGGCAGGCTGGCTGACTCTGGGCGTGCTCGGCGTCATACCCGGCCTGGCGGCTGCCTCTGCGGCGGAACTGGCGCTTAGTTACCGGCTGGCTTATGGTGCTGCGGCAGCAGCCACATCAGGGCCCGGCCCGGACACGGCCGGCGTGCGTGAGCCTCGCCCTCCTCGCCCTTCGGGAGGCGATCAGGCTGGCCAGCGGCCTGTTGGCCCTGCGCGGCCTGGGGTGGACTGAGCCCTCCGGCCGACACTGCTGATCATCATCGTCGGGCGTCTGCCGGGTCAGCTGTTGCGCGTCGTCGGCTTGCCGGGACGTCTGTTTGGTCATAGGCCGAACAGTTCCTGGCCGTCGCTGCCGCCGAGCAGGAACACGAATCGTTCCAGGTCGCCGTGCAGTTCGTTCAGGGCGTAGGCGGGATGGCCGACGAACTGTGCCAGCGATGGTGCGAGGCGGTCCGGATCACGGCTTAGCCAGTCGCTGAGGAACACCAGCATCTCCGCAAGCTCGCCGGCATCGGCAGCGTTCAGTTTCACCTCGGGCATGAGGTCACCGTCCTTCCCGCGCAGGGCCAGGCACGGAGCGCTGGGTGGCGTTGGCTTTGTAGCGGTGGATTTCGCTGGTGGTGGTGCGGGGGACTACGACGGCGGTCTCGCCGTCGATGATCACCTCGAACTGGTTGTTGTCGCTGATGACGGTGGCGGTCTTGCCGGCGTGGATCATCCCGGCGTGGATCTTCTGGCGCGCGACCATGAGCGAGCCGCGGCAGGACACCCGCCGCTGCACGGTGACGGGACCTCCCGGTTGTGGCGGCAAGGGTCTGGCGCGGCGGGCGCCTCGCAGACGGCGCCGGTCGGCGGCCGGGACCGAGCAGGGGACGGTGCGCAGGAGCTCGCCGTCATGGCTGATGACGCTCATCTGAGTGCCGTCCATCCGCAGCGTGACCCGCTGCCCCGCCAGTTCGTAACCCACGTTCACTTGCTTTCCGGCCAAGCCGATGAGACCGACGGCGTTGACTACCCGCTCGACCTCGACCGCCGTGCCGGTGCCGGCGGGCAGCGGCGGCGGTCCGGCCGGACGGGCTCCGCCGGCGGCCAGGCGGGCCAGTTCGATGACGCCGAGCCGGGAGGGGAGGGTCTTGAGCCGGGTGCGATCGAGCAGGACATGCAGGCTGGCCTCGTCGACCCAGATGGTGACCATCCGGCCTGCCAGGGCGGGGCCGAGCCAGACCTGCTGGCCGCCGAGCTGCAAGTTCCCGGACGGAGGCACCAGCCGGTCGGCCTCCACCGCTACCTGTGACCGTTCCGCCGGCATGGTCCGGCGGCTGGCCGGGGTGTGGCCTGGCTCTTGTGGTAGCGCCAGGCCCTGCCGTTCCGGTACTCGCAGTTGCAGCGAGGACGACGCGGCCTCGAAGCGGGCCGAGGGGAAGGCCATGTTCAGCGACTGATGCGGCCGGTCAGTGTTGTACTCATGCCGCCAGGCGTTCAGCCCGGCCTGCAGGGTCCTCGAGGCTCTCGAACGGCCCGTGGTCGTTAAGCAGCTCGTTCTGCAGCGGAGAATCACATTCCGTCGAAGTTCACTCGTGGCGGCGACTCGCTGGAGGACGTAGACCTTGCGCCGACTCTCCGCCGGTCTGGCCGCCAGACTCAGTAGTGCCGGCCGTCCGGCGGCAACGAGAGCGACACTGGGCATCGCGCCGCGCGGCCCACACAGTTCAGTTATCAAAATGCCGTCCCGCGCAGGGGACATGGAGGGACTCGATCCACAAGCGTTAGCAGTGGCACATGGGTGCAGCAACCATGGCGCCCGCCACCGGCCAGGTACCCCGTTATCCGTTCGCCGACCAGCGGCAACCACCTCCATCGACCCTCGTGGCTAGAGTTCGCGTAGAGGGGATCGAAGGCGCTGCCAGCTCGCGACAGCGAGGCGGACTTACTCCGGGCGCGAGCCGAACCGATAACGCACATCTCACCGGCGACAGCCTGAGCAGAGACCGACGACAGCGGACCTATGTGGCTCGATCACAAACCCATACTGAGCGCTGGCCTGCGACGCGAGGCTGGCGAACAGCCGACCAGGTATTTCGGTGACTGTCCCGCACTCCGCGCAGGCCAGGTGGCCGTGCGCGGCGGAAGCCAGGTGGTAGGTGGCTGGTCCGTGGACGGGGCGGGTGCGGTCGACGACTTTCAGGCGTTCCAGCTCATAGAGGTTGCGGTAGATGGTCGTGATGTTGACGCCGGGTGCGCGGGCCCGGACTTCGGCGGCCAGCTTCTCGGCGCTGAGGTGCCCGGGCTTGTCGGCCAGGGCCTGGAGCAGCAGGCGACGGGCCGGTGTCGCCCGGTCGCCGTGTGCGCGCATTCGTGCGACGAGGCTTTCCACGATGTCGTCGTGCTCGGCGGCCGGAGCTTGGCGGGCCATGGGTTACTCAGCTGTCGCCGCGCTCTGGCTGGTCTGGAGCCGGGCGGACCAGCGTTCTTCGATGTGGGCGTATTTCCAGATGAGGATGGCGGCGGCCCAGGTGAGGATGAACATGCCGACGATGATGAAACCGGCGGTGTTGATGTTGAAGTTGTACATGAAGCCCCAGAAGCCGCTGGTCTGGCTGACGCCGTGGATTTCGAGGGGGATGAGGCTGAGGGTTTCGATGCCGCCGATGAAGATGCAAATCGCGACGGACAGGCCGGTGATGGCCAGGTTGTAATAGACCTTGCGGACGGGATTGAAGAACGCCCAGCCGTAGGCGACGTTCATGAACAGCCCGTCGCTGGTGTCCATCAGGCTCATGCCGGCGGTGAACAGGATCGGCAGGGCGATGATGGCGAGCCAGGGAATGTGCTCGCCGGCCGCCAGCGCGACCGCGGTGAGCAGGGCGACTTCGGTGGCGGTGTCGAATCCCATGCCGAAGACGACCCCGACCGGGTACATCTGCCATTCCTTCTCGATGGAGTTCATCCACCGGCCGAAGAACCGGTAGAAGAAGCCGCGCTTCTCCAGCTGCGCTTCGAGTTCGGCCTCGTTGTACTCGCCGCGGCGCATCGCGCGGAAGACCCGGAGGATGCCGCCCAGGATGACCAGGTTGAGCAGGGCGATGAGGAACAGGAACGCCGCCGAGACGATGGTGCCGAACGTGCCGCCGAAGGACTCCAGCGAGGAGTTGGAATGCGTGACCGCGGGCAGCACGGTCTTCTCCGCGATGATGAGTCCGACGCCGATGGCGACCACGATGGTGGAGTGGCCCATGGAGAAGAAGTACCCGAACGCGAGCGGGCGTGGCCTGTCGGTGCCCTGCCGCTGGTTCATCGACTTGCGGGTGGTGTTGTCGATCGCCGAGATGTGGTCGGCGTCGAACGCGTGCCGCAGCCCCAGCGTGTAGGCCGTCACGGACAGCCCGATGCCGAAGAACCGGTAGTGCGCGGGCAGGACGATGAAGATGAACAGGGCGAACCCGAGCGCATGCAGCAGCAGGATCGAGCCGTACATGCCCAGCGTGCGGCGCTTTTCCACCGGGGACAGCCCGCGGAATGACGCCGCGATCATCTTGCGCATGCTCATCTTCGGCAGCTGTGTCACGTTCGTGTTCGCCATCGCGCCAGCCCTCCGGTCACCACCAGGCCGTGCTCTGCCCTTCCTCGCACGGTAACCCGTGCTGCGAATGAGTTGCAAGTACTGTTTCATCGCAGTTACTAACAGGACGCAGCCGGAGCCTAAGCAGTTTCACGTGCGCCGCACGCGCGGCACCACGACGACAGGCACGAGGCCGGTCGAGGCTAGCTGCCGCTGCGCGTTAGGTGCCGGACAGCCGAGCCAGACCGGCACCGGCTGCTCGCTATTGAGTTTTCAAGATGCGGCAAACGACATTGGACAAGGGCACCAGCGTGCAGCAGGAAAGTGCAGCAACCGGGCTGGATCGCATCGACCTCAACTGACCACATCTGAGCCTCTGAGCTGCATCAACGACCTTCATCGACCCCTACGCTCCTAGATGGTAAGGAGAAGATACGGCTCGACTCCGTAAGAGGGCTCTCTGAGCCTGGCGCGGACCTGACCGTGCACGAGGACGACGCGCCTTCCTCGGAGCCGGTCCGAAGCCCGCGTCCGGCGCATGTTTCTCTGGTTGGCTCAGCTGGAACGGCCGGGCATTTGCGGGACGCCAGCTCAGCGGCTAGCGGCCGGGCCAGGACACTCGCGCTGATTAGCACGGGGGAAACACGAACGATTGGTGGCGCGGCCTTCGACGGATTGGCCCGTTGACGGTGTGCTTGCTGTGCCGTCGAATGGTGTGTATGACACGAGGCGGGTCAGACTGGCAGCGTCATGTGGCGGCGCAGCGGCGGGAGGCGGAGCGGCAGGCTCGGGAGGCGGCGCGGTTCGCGAAAGAGCAGGAAAGACTCGCTCGGGAGCGGTATCTCGCCGCCAGGCAGCAGGAAGCTGACGCGAAGACCGACCTCGTTGAAGTTCAGCTCAAGACGCTTGATGAGATTCTGACCAGCATTCTCTCGCTGGCCCCGCTGACCTTCCAGCGCCTCATGAGCACGCCGGAGATAACACCATTCCAGCCGGGCGCACTGGGCGCATCGTCGCCAGTTCCTGACTGGGACACTTTTGCGCCGGCCGCGTCGGGCGCCTTGGGAAGGTTGTTCCGCGGCGCGAGCCGATATGCGCGGCAGGTCGCCGAGGCCCAGGCCAAGCACGACGAAGCCTTGGCTCAGCACGAGGCAGATGAGTCCAGGCGCAAGCACGCGCTAGCAGCCTCTAAAGCAGAGTACGATCGGGGCGTCGCAGCCGAGCGCACGAGGGTTGCGCAGCTTAATGCGCAAGTGGCCGCGCGGCAGAAGGACTTCGCGGCCGGGGTCCCCGAGGCCGTTGAATGGTTCGTCTCGCGTGTGCTTAAAGGCTCGCATTATCCGCCAGATTTCCCGCGAGCATTCTAGGTCGCATACCGTCCGGAGAACCGCGATGTGGTCGTGGAGTTCGAACTGCCGCCGCAAAGCGCGGTGCCTCCTCTCCGAGGATATAAGTACATCAAGATACGGGACGCGATTGACCCGCTTGCGAGGCCAGAAACCGATGTGAAGCAGCGTTACAAGCTGCTCATCGCCCGGGTGGCCTTGCGGACACTTCACGAGATCTTCAACGCGACACCACCGGAGGTAGTCGAGGCCGTCGTGTTCAACGGGCGACTCAGCACGATCGATCGCGCCACCGGCAGGCCGGCCAGGCCGCACCTGCTCAGCGTCTCCGCTGAGCGTGGCGTTTTCCAGGACCTGGTACTGGCCGCAGTTGACCCTGCCGCTTGCCTAGTGCGGCTCAACGCGCTGGTCTCCCCGAACCCGTTCGACATGGAGGCCGTGGAGCCGTTCATTGAGTTCGACCTGAGGCGGTTCCGCTTCATGGACGACCTAGAGGTTGTGTCCGGCCTCGACGGCCGGAAGAACCTGCTCAAGCTGACCCCGTACGAATTTGAGCACCTAGTCAAGGATCTGTTCGTGGCCATGGGTGCAGAGGCTTGGAACACCTTTCCGTCCAAGGACGGCGGAGTTGACGCAGTGGCCGTTAGCAAGCACCTAGCGTTCGGCGGGAAGTGTTTCATCCAGGCAAAGCGCTGGACTGGCGTCGTCGGGTTAGAGGCCGTCCATGCGCTGACCGGTGTTATGGCAGACCACAACGCCACCACTGGTGTCCTGGTCACGACGTCGTGGTTCGGCCGCGCCAGCGAACAGTTCGCGGGCCGGAACCGTATAACGCTCATCAATGGCGCCGAGCTGAAAGACCTGCTGAAG